>NZ_JBFAKS010000037.1:0-104206 GCF_040655855.1 Kribbella sp. NPDC050281
TCAACCACTACAACACTCAACGCCCACACACCGCACTCGGCGGCCGACCACCCATCACCAGACTGCAACCAACCTCATGACCGGGTACAACTAGAGGCTTTCGCCGGCCGCTGCGCGGAGTGCGTCCGCGACAGCGGCGACCGCCGGGATCTGCGTACGCCGCGTCAGCAGGAAGACCTCACGGCCGACTGAGCCCTCAGCCGGAAGATTCACCGCGACTCCTGACGGCGCGCCGTGGCCGAGGACCAGGTCCGGGAGGAGCGCGCCGGCACCCGTCGTACGAACCAACTCGAGGAGGATCAGGAAGTCGTCCGAGCTGTAGCGCAGATCCGGCTCGAACCCACCGAGCTCCCGGCAGACCCGCACCTGCATCTCACGATGGCCCGTGCCGGGTTGGCAAGACGCCCACGGAACGTCGGCCAGCCGCGCGATCGACACCCGGTCGGCGGCAGCCTCGGGATGATCTTCGGGCAGCACGACGCGGATCTGTTCGCGCAGCAAACGCTCGCGAACCAAGTCGGCATGCACGGCGCGCGGCTGACCGTCGTACTCGTCGCCGACCACCACGTCCAGTTGCTGCAGCCTGAGAGCCGGCGCGGCCTGCTCTACCTCGGCCTCGGCCGCCTCGATGCGGATCTCAGGGTGGCTAGCGGCCAAGGCCCGCACCGCCGGAGCCACAATGCGCAGGAACGCGGACTGGAAGGATGCGACCCGAACAACCCCGGCCACCCGGCCCGCCGCCACCGCGGCCAACTCCGCCTCCGCGGCCTCCACGCCCTCGAGCAGCGTCGACGCATGCCGGACCAGAACCTGACCGGCCGCGGTCAACCGGACGTTGCGCCCGATGCGCTCGAGCAGCGGAGTCCCGGCTTCCCGCTCGAGCACGGACAGCTGCTGCGAGATGGCACTGGGCGTGTAACCGAGGGCGCGGGCCGCTCCGTGCACGGTGCCGCGGCCGTGGACTTCCCGCAGGAGTCGGAGGCGATGCAGGTCCAGCATCTGTTCAGGATAGCTACACGATGCTGTCCATGAAGCCGCGATGGACGTGAACAATCGGTTGGCCTGACCATCGATGCCGTGGGTGCTCTCTTCTGTCTTCTCTCCGCCGCCGGGTTCGGGGCGATGGCCGTGTTCGGCAAGCTGTCGTACGACGCCGGCGTGTCGGTCGACGCGCTGTTATTGGTCCGCTTCGGTCTCGCGGGTGTGGTGCTGCTGGCGATCGCGCTGGCCCGCGGCGCGCTGCGCAACCTCCCCCGCCGGGCCGTGCTTGCCGGTCTGGGGATGGGCGTCTTCGGCTATGCGGCACAGGCCGGTCTGTACTTCTCCGCGCTGGCCCGGATCGACGCGTCGCTGGTGGCGCTGATCCTGTACGTCTATCCCGTGCTGGTCATGGCCGGCGCCGTCGTACTCAGACGAGAGCGCGCATCGCGGCGGCGGGTGTGGGCACTTGGCTTGGCGCTGGCCGGAATCGGGCTGGTGCTCAGTGGCGCGGCGACCGGCCGGTTCGACATGGTCGGCGCACTGCTGGCGCTGGGCGCGGCGATTGTCTACACCGGCTACATCCTGGTTGGTGATCGGGTCGACATCTCCCCGCTCGCGCTTGCGGCGCTTGTCTGCACCGGCGCGTTCGGCACGTTCCTGCTGACGGGGCTCGTGCGAGGCGGCACCGATCTTGGCTTTGCATCGGCCGGGTGGTTGTGGCTGGGCGCACTGGCCCTCGTCAGCACGGTCGCGGCGATCCTGTTGTTCTTCGCCGGGATGGCCCGGGTCGGCCCGTCGGTCGCGTCGATCCTGTCGATCCTCGAGCCGGTCGTGACCGTGATCGCGGCGGCTGTGGTGTTCGGCGAGGTGCTCACGCCGATCCAGTGGCTCGGTGGTGCGCTCGTGCTGTCCGCCGTACTGATTGTCCAGTGGCCCAGCCGGTCCTCAGCTCAGGCCGGGCGCCGGTCCTCAGCTCAGGCCGGGCGGCAGACCGGGGCGGTGGCGAGGTCGGCGTTGGCTCGGGTCGCCGCGTTGAGGTTCTTCGGAGCCGAGGACCAGGCGGAGACCCACAGCGCCTGCGCGTGTTCCGAGCCGAAGTCGCCTGCCGCGTGAGCGGCCATCATCGACAGGTGGCGGGCCCAATCGGCGGCGGCCGCGCGGTCGGCGGTCGCTACCCGGCCGAGGACGGCCATTCGCTGTTTGCAGGCCGCGGCCGTACTCCCGGTAAGTTTCGCGCAGCCACCCGCGGACCTGGCCTGCGCTGTCACGGCGGTATTCAGCGCGACGATATCTGCCGGTCCGGCCAGGCGCGTCCTCTTCCAGATCGCTTTCGTGACCTCTTCGGAATTCTTGCCGCTCAGTAAATCGGTCCTGGCCTGAACGTGTTCGCGCCAATGCCCGGCCGCCGTCCGAGCCGCGGCAACGACGGCCTCAGTCGTCCGGATCTCCGCAGTACACGCATCGGCGGGCGCTCGGCTGGTGACATTCCGCGCCGACTCGGACACGCTCGCTGTCGGTGCCGGATGGCTCGCATTGTGTGCAGCGTGATCCGCAGTGGGTGGAGGCTGAACCGTCGGCCTGTCACCCGCCCCGAGTTGCGCGATCGCCACGCCCGCGGCGACGACCACCGCGGCGATCACCCCCACGGTGACCAGCAGCATCGGCCGCCGTTGCCGGTGTATTGCCCGTCTGGCTCGCGACATATTTCAAGTCCCCCAACTTGAACAATCGACCGTCCGGGCCAAAATGCTGCCACGGCGCGCGGAAAAGCGCGAACAGTTCACGGTACGCGGCAGTAATCGTGCATTCTGTACTCCGGCTGGAATTGTGGCGAAATCACAGTCCGGATCGGGCCGGACACACCGTGCCGACAATCGTTGCCGGATCTTTCGCCGGATTCGCGGCGTACGGCGGCAGACTGGACGAATGAACCGGCGGATGGCGTGGGCGGGAGTCGCCGCACTCGCGACGACGGCCGCGGTCGCGTGTACCAGCGACGACGATGCGGCACCCCCTGCGTCCACTCCGAGTGTGGCCACCTCGACCCCGGCCACGCCATCCGCTGTTCCCTCGCCCACTCGCTCCTCCGCAGCGCCAACGCCCACCCCGACGGCCGCGCCCCATCCCGTCTCGCTGCAGGCACTCATCGCGAAGAAGTACGACGGCCGCAACCTGCGCCTCGTCCGCGTACTGGCGCGCAATGCCGCCTACACGCGCTACCACGTGACGTACTCCAGCGGCCGGCTGACGATCTCCGGGATCATGAACGTACCGACCACGCCCGGACCACACCCGGCCCTCGTCCTGAACCACGGCTACATCGACCCGGCCGTCTACACCAACGGCCGCGGCCTGATGCGTGAGCAGGACTACCTCGCGCGCCGCGGGTACGTCGTACTGCACACCGACTACCGCAACCACGCCCAGTCGACCGACGACGCACGAGCCGAACTCAACCTGCGCCTCGGCTACACCGAAGACGTGATCAACGCGGTCCTCGCGCTCCGGACCTCGCAGTACGTCGACCCGGAGCGGATCGGACTGCTCGGCCGGTCGATGGGCGGCGGGATCACCTACAACGTGCTGGTCGCGCAACCCGGGCTGGTCAAGGCCGGCGTCGTCTTCGCGCCGGTCAGCTCCGACACTGTCGACAACTTCAATCGCTGGACCCGGGACGAGCGGCCGGTCGCCACAGCCATCGTGCGCGCGTACGGCGAGCCGGCGCGGAACCCGACGTTCTGGCGCAACGTGTCACCGGCGAACTTCTTCGACCGGGTCACCGAACCGGTCCTGATCCACCACGGCACGTCCGACTCGACCTGCCCGATCTCCTGGTCGCGCGAGACTCTCGCCGCGCTGAAGGCCGCGGGCAAGGACGCCACGATGTACACCTACCCCGGCGAGGAACACGCCTTCGGTCCAGCCTGGCCGACCTCGATGGCCCGTACGGTCGCCTTCCTCAAACAGCACGGGGTTTGAGCGCGCTGACGGCGTACATCGTCAGCGACATGTGGAAGGCGCCTCGGTCGGCTGCTTCGTTGAGGGACCGGGAGAACGCGTCCGCCTCGGCCGGGGTGATCACGCCGGCCTGGGCGGCGGTCAGATGCATCATCGCGATGAAGCCCTGGCGTGCACCTTCCTGCGCTTCGATCCAGGTGGACGCCGTCTCGCCGGTGATGTCCAAGCCGGCTTGGGCCAGCAGGCCGCGGAGTTGCCTTCCGGAGAACGGGTTGGCGGACTCGGACAGGAAGTAGCCGACCATTCGCTGCAGTACGTCGGGATCGGCCGGATGGATGATGGCTGTCGCCCAGTCCGTGTCGATCAGGGCGATCCGCCCGCCGGGACGGAGTACGCGCGTCATCTCCTGCACCACCGCGGTCGGATTGTCGACGTGTTGCAGGACGCGCTCACAGCGGAGGACGTCCACGGACTCGTCGGCGAACGGGAGCGCCTCCGCATGACCGTCGACGTACTCCACGCGTGCATCGGCCGACCGGGACACTGCTGCTGTCCGTTTTGTTGCCTCGGCGCGGAAACCGGGACTCGGATCGACACCGATCGCGTGGCCGTCCGGTCCGATCAACTCCGCGAAGGTGACCACGTCCTCGCCCGTGCCCGAACCGACGTCGACCGCCGTCTCCCCCGGCGCCGGCGCCAACTGCTGGAGCGCCCACGTCTTCAGCGCCCTCACGGCCGGCCGCGACGCCATCTGGTCGAGGATGAACGCCTGCCGCTCGATGTTCTGCTCCGCGACGTGCGTGAGCTTGAAGCTCCCCCGCGTCGCGTCAACCACGGGCTCGTCCGGCACCTGCGTCTCCGTCATCTGATCTCCCCCTTCAGTACGCCGAGACTAGCGCCGGACGAGCCCGACCCCGAAGCCCTTTCCCAGAAGGCCCTTGAAGACACGGCCCCTCAGGACAACGGCTGCCATTCGTCGTTGGTCATCCGGAGGATCGCCCACCCCACCGCAGCGAACCCGGCTGCCTGCAGACCCCAGCCGAACAGATCCAGCGCGTGGCTCGGCACGATGATCGCCGCAACGAAGTGGATCGGCTGCGACACCATCACCGCCACCGCGGCCCACCGAGCCACGATCCGCGACCGCCACATCGCGATCCCCAGCACGACCGTCCCGACCACGTGCCCGAAGACGAAGATCGCACCGGCCAGATTCATCGATCCGTGCGTCACGTCGACCGCCTTGGTGATCGTCCCGACGTCCAGCCCCGCCGTCCCGGCCGACCAGGTGAACAGGTCGCTGGACGCAGTCCACGGCAGCGCCAGATACCCCGGTACGACGAGGAACAGTGCGATCGCGGTCAGCCAGGGAGCCCGCCGGCGGGTGAGCCGGCCGACAGCGTAGGCACCCGGGACCAGCGTGAGGATCCCGATGAAGCCGAGCCAGATCACCATCGAGCTTCGATCCAGATTGTCGACAATCTTCGTGACGATCGTCGACACGTCGTCCACCGTGTCGTACGGCAGGAAGTACCGCAGCAGCGCGATCGCGGCCGGTCCGATCGGCAGGATCAGAGCCGTGAACCACCGCGAAACGGGACGTACGTCGGCGCCCGTCGTACGCGTCATCGTCTGGCTCATCGCGCACCCACCAGCTCACGCGACGGCAGCAGCACCGCGATCACACCGAAGATCGTCAGTGCCACCCCGATCCCCGCGGCGGCGACTGCCGGCGCCGGGACATCGGACGCGAAGAACGCCGGTACGGCGAACAGCGCCGAGGCGATCCGCAGGGTGATCAGCGGCGCCAACGCCCACCGCTTTCCCCGCCAGGCGAACCCGACCAGCACGAGGCTGACCAGCCCGACCACGGCCGCACCGACCGCGATCTCCATCGGCGGGTGCTCCCCATCGGTCAGCAGCGGCGTGAACAGATCCACCACCGACAACAGCCCGAGCACAACCAGCCCGGCCTTGTTCCTTCCAGACATCTCGCTACCCCCTCAACAAGTTCTGACCGCTCCACCGTCACGCGCCGGCCGGTGGTTTCGCTTGGGGCCGCATTCCCAGCGGTCCAGGCATCTCCCCGGCCGATCCGGGATCGCGTTCCCGAGACGCCAGGACGCGTCCGGGCGCACACTGCCGGTATGACCGCATCCAGCACCCCGTCGAAGCGCTTGCTCGCGGGCGGTCTGGGCGCGTTCGCCGTCGCCGAGGTTGTCGCCGGACTGGCGATCGCCGCCGCGATCGGGTTGAGCTGGCCGGAACTCGTGGACGCGTTCGTGGTGACGAACGGCCTGATGGGCCTGACCTTCGGACTCTGTGGTGCAGTGATCGCCTGGCACCGCCCGTCGAACCCGATCGGCTGGCTCTTCATCGCCGACGGCATCGGCCACGCCACCACCGCATTCGGCGGGCCGCTCGCCGTAGCTCTCCCGGACGGGAGCACCATTCAACGCCTGACCGTCACCGTCGCTCTGGCGGCGTGGCCATGGTCGATCGGCCTGTTCCTCCCGCTCGCCCTGCTCCTGTTCCCCACCGGCCACCTGCTGTCACCACGGTGGCGCTGGGCCGCGATCGGCATCATCGCCACCGCACCACTGTTCGTTCTCGAGATGGTCGGCAGCGGCGACACTCTGACCCCCGGCACGTCCAGTGGCTACCTGACCATTCCCTCGTACGACGACCTCCAGCCCCTCTGGGCAGTGACCGAGGCCCGCGACCTGGTCGCGATCCTGATCGCCGTCGTCTGCCTGCTGATCCGCTACCGCCGCGCCGACGAGATGGGTCGCCGACAGCTCCTGTGGTTGGTTCTGGCCACCGTCATCGCACTGCTCTTCGTCACCCCGTGGTCCTTTGTCGCCGGCACGCCGATCTTCGTATTGTTGACAATTCCGCTCATCCCGATCGCCGTCGCGGTCGCGATCGTGCGGTACCAACTGCTCGACATCCGGCTCGTCGTCTCCCGCGCACTGACCTGGGCGCTGCTGTCCTTGGTTGCCATCGGCGCCTATTCCGCCCTGGCCGCGCTCCTCGGCACGTTGATCTCGTCCCACGTCGGCCGATCCGCCGCGATCACTGTGGTTCTCGCGCTGATCCTCGCGCCGATCCTTCCCCGTCTCCAAAGGCTCGTCGACCGCGCCCTGTACGGCGACCGCCGCGACCCCGCCCGCGTCGCGTCCCGGGTCGGCGAGCAGCTCTCCGCCGGAGCCCGAACCGCCGACCGCACAGGCACCCGCACCGGCGCCGGCACAGGCACCCGCACCGCGGCCCGCACCGCCACCCGCGCCGGTGCCGGCGCCGGTGCCGGCGCCGGCGCCGGCCGACAACTGACGGCCGGCCTCCCCGGCGTAGTCGCCGCCATCCGCGCCGCTCTCCGCTTCCCGTACGTCGGTCTGATTGTCGACAACACGACTGTCGCCACTGACGGCACGCCACCGCAGACCGTCGTACCACTGGAACTCGAGTACGGCGGCCGGGTGGTCGGAGCGCTCGAGGTCGGCCTGCGATCCGGCGAGTCCGGGGTGTCGTCGACGGACCGCGACGTTCTCGCGCTGGTCGCCGTACCACTCGCCGCTGCCGTGCATGCAACCCGATTGTCGACAGAACTCCAGTCGTCCCGAGAGAAACTGGTCTCCGCACGAGAAGAGGAGCGCCGGCGAATCCGCCGGGATCTGCATGACGGCCTCGGCCCCACGTTGACCGGCGTCGCGTTCACTGCTGACGCCGCCGCCAACCTGGTGTCGACTGATCCGGTCAGGGCGGGTGACCTCCTGGCCACCTTGCGCGCGGACACGCGTACCGCGATCGCCGACGTACGTAGGCTTGTTGACAATCTGCGACCACCCGCGCTGGACGAACTCGGCCTGGTCGGAGCGCTGCGACAGCGAGCCGACCAGCTGTCCTTCCGTGCAGACGGCGCAGCCGTTCACGTGGAGGTTTCGGCCGACGGACTGCCGGCGCTGCCCGCGGCTCTGGAGGTCGCTGCCTATCGGATCGCCACCGAAGCGCTGAACAACGTCATCAAGCACTCGCACGCCACCACCGCCGTACTCGCTCTGCGCTGCGGCCCCGACCTGGAAGTCGAAGTCACCGACAACGGCCCACCCAACGGCGCCTGGCGCCCGGGCGTAGGCCTCCAAGCCATGCAGGACCGAGCCACCGAACTGGGCGGCCACGTGGAAGCCGGACCCACTCCCACCGGCGGCAAAGTCCAAGCCCACTTCCCCTTGGAGCCCAGATGACGACGCCCGCCGACCGGCTTTCGCCTGGGGACGAGACGATCCGTGTCGTGCTTGCCGACGATCACCCGGTTGTTCGGGCAGGACTCGCTGCCTTGCTGACGTCCTTGCCGGGCATCGAGGTGGTCGGTGTTGCCAAGTCCGGGCGAGAGGCAATCCGTGAGGTCATCACCACCCGGCCACACGTCGCCGTACTGGATCTGCAGATGCCGGACATCGACGGATTCGCCGCGACCCGCGAGCTGGTCCGGTCCGCGCCGGAGGTCGCCGTACTCGTGTTGACAATGTTCGAGGACGACGACTCGGTGTTCGCCGCGATGCGCGCCGGCGCCCGCGGCTACTTGGTCAAAGGCGCCGAACAGGAAGAGATCGCCCGCGCGATCCGCGCAGTCGCCGCCGGCGAGGCCATCTTCGGCCCCGGCATCGCCCGCCGAGTCCTCGGCTTCTTCTCCGCCCCACCACCCACTGCCGATCCGTTCCCCGAACTCACCACCCGCGAACGCGAGATCCTCGACCTCTTGGCCGCCGGCCTCTCCAACCCCGCCATCGCCACCCGCCTGGACCTCGCCCCCAAAACCGTCGCCAACAACGTCTCGGCCATCTTCACCAAACTAGGCATAGCCGACCGCTCCACCGCCATAATCCAAGCCCGCAACGCCGGCCTAGGCACAGACCACTCCTAAGCCTCTACCGGACAGCGTTCAGGTAGCGGTTGCCGATGGTCTTGAGGTGATCGATCAAGGCAGGTGGGCCGTCGACGTGGAAGTCGAGGCCGAGCATGCCGATGTAGACGGCAACAATCTCCAACGAATCAGCGCCGGTGACGAGGACGCTGGTGTTCTCGTCCACCGACTCCACAATCCCAACGGCAGCATGGATCCGGGACAGGACCTCCTGCGCGGGAGCAAGGACCGTGATCCGGGCGTGCACCTTCCACCCGGTGGACGCGACGTCCCGCAGTACGAACTCGGTGTAGTCGTCACCCGGCATCGGCCGGGGGTTGTAGCGCCGACCTGTTGCCATCCGCAACGACATCCAGTCGACCCGGTACGTCCGCCATACGTCGGAGTCGTCCCGCGCGACGAGGTACCAGTACCGCTGCCAGCTCACCAGACGATACGGCTCAACGAGAATCGGCAGATCGCTCCCGACCCCTGACCCTGGGCCACGAATCGGCACATCCACAGGGATCTCGTAGTCGAAGCGCAGGTAATGCTCATCCCGAATGCAGGCCGCGATAGCCGTCAGCACCCCAGGATCGATCTCCGGATCCGCCACGTTGGAGCCAGTGTTGTCAGGACCCTTCTCCATCGTGCTGCTGATCGCATTCACCTGCCGCCGGAGCCGATGCGGCAGCACCTGCTCCAGCTTCGTCAACGCCCGCGCACTGCTCTCCGCCATTCCGACAACACCAGCCCCCGTCCGCAACCCGACAGCGACCGCCACCGCCTCCTCGTCATCCAGTAGCAGCGGCGGGAGCTTTGCACCAACGCCCAACTGATAGTGCCCGGCCGCACCACGCGTCGCATCGACTGGATACCCGAGCTCGCGAAGCCGGTCGATGTCGTTGCGGATCGTCCGCGTCGTCACCTCCAACCGCTCAGCCAACTCCGTGCCGGTCCAGGCCGGCCGGGCCTGCAGCAACGCCAGGAGAGACAGCAACCGCGACGAAGTTTCGAGCATGCAGAAAATCATCGCACAAACAGGAACGTAATGTTCCTATATGGATTCTACGGTGAAGCCATGACCACGAACGAGAGCATCCGGCCCTTCACCGTCGACATCGCCCAGGCTGACCTGGACGATCTGCTCGCCCGCCTCGCGCGGACGCGGCTGCCCGAGCCGGCCCCCGGCGACAACTGGGACCTCGGCACCCCGAACCACTACCTTCGCGAGATGGTCGACCACTGGCAGCAAGGGTTCGACTGGCGCGAGCAGGAAGCGCGGATGAACGAGTTCCCGCACTACCTGACCGAGATCGACGGCCAGACCGTCCACTTCATCCACGTGCCGTCCAAGGTCGAGGGCGCGACGCCGCTGCTGTTGCTGCACACCTACCCGGGGTCGTTCGTCGACTTCCTCGACATGATCGGCCCGCTCACCGATCCGGTCGCGTACGGCGGCTCGGCCGACGACGCCTTCTCCGTCGTCGTACCGTCGATGCCCGGCTTCGGCTTCAGTACGCCGCTCGTCGACCGGGGCTGGACGATGGCCAGGGTCGCTCGCACGTACGACACCCTGATGCGCCGGCTCGGCTACTCGTCGTACGGCAGCCATGGCTCCGACGGCGGCGCGATGGTCTCCCGCGAGCTCGGCCTACTGAACCCGGAAGGCTTCCTGGGGCTGCACGTGCTGCAGCTGTTCTCGTTCCCGTCCGGCGACCCAGCGGAGTTCGAGAAGTTCACGCCGGAGGACTACGCGGCGCTCGAGCATCTGAAGTGGTTCCAGTCGGTCGGCGGGTACAACGCGATCAACGCGACCCGGCCGCAGACCGTTGCCGTCGGCATCTCCGACTCACCGGTCGGCCAGCTTGCCTGGAACGAACTCTTCAACAACTTCGGCGACGGCACCAGCCTGGTCTCCCGCGACCAGATCCTGACCGAGGTCTCCCTGTACTGGTTCACCAACACGTCCGCCACAGCCGGCCGCTACCACTACGAAGAGGCCCACGCCGGCACCGAGCCCCAGCTCAACCACGCCCCCACCGGCGTCGCGGTCTTCACCGACGACTTCAAGACCATCCGTGCGCTGGCCGAGCGCGACAACACCAACATCGTCCACTGGTCCAACTTCAGCAAAGGCGGCCACTACGCCTCCCTCGAGCGCCCCGACGACGTCACCAACGACCTCCGCACCTTCTTCCGCAACCTGTAACCAGTCGTCGTGCCAAAAGGGGAGCCCGGAGTGCTCACGCACTCCGGGCTCCTTTGGGCTCCACCCTTCTGGAGGGAGGTCCGGGCAGAGCTTCCTTCACGGGCCCGCAACCGGCGAGGACCACTGAACCCGAACCACCACCCCCACCAACGTCATCCCCAACCCCCGTCTTCGACGCTACGCCGCACCACCCACCCCGACAACGACTCATCCCTGTCGCCGGGACGTTCAAACGCTCGCTCGCTAGTGCGTGGTGAGAAATGCCGCGAGTTCCCGCTCCCGGTCGTCGTACGTCGGGCGGTCCACCTCGATCGAATCGCCTTCCAGCGTCAGGGTCACCGTTCCGGGATTCTTCCGCCGCCGAATCCAATCCCCCAGTACGGCGAGCACGGTCTGCTCCGCGCCCGTGCCCATCAGCGCCACCGCGATCGCCACCGTTCCGTCTGACGGCTCAACAACATCCTGCGTGGGGAGCTCCTCCCCCGCGAACTCCTTCCGCAACTGCTGGAGGGCCTTCACACACTTCTTCTCATCCACCCCGTGCCCGGCCGTCGCCCGCACCTCAACCCAGCGCCCTTCGCCCATCCCAGCTCCTCCAACGGTTGCGTCCGGCCCCAGTCCTCGGCCTGTGGATAACTCCGGCGTCGCGTGCTTCCCGACTCCTATCCTGATCAAGACGTCCCCCAACCGGAAGGATTTCAATGCCTTTCAACGAAGCGCCGCACATCCTCCCCGACGGAGCCCACGTCTGGGTACAGCCCACCACCGAGGCGTCGACGTACCTCCCAGACCTGCTCAGCCTGTTCCGCGCCGGCAGCACCGAGCCCTTCGTGTTCGGCGACGATGGCAAGCCTGAGGCAGCCATCATCCCCGTCGACATCTGGCGCGCCCTGGTAGCCGTAGCCACCGACGAAGACGGCTACGACCTCAGCCACCTTCTCGTCCAGGCTCGCCCCGAGCTCCACTGAGGCGTCAGCCGAACGCCCGCGCCGCCCGGTGGAACCGATCGCCGACCGCGCGAACCGCCTCGGCCAACTCCGGCGCATCCAGTACTTCGAAGTCCGCGTCCAACAGCCCCAACCACAACGCCAACTGATGCGGATCGTCCGACCCCAACTCGACGATGCACGTGTGGTCGTCAACCACCTCAGGCTCGATCGGGATCGGCATCCGATTCTGCACATACAGACTCGACGCCTCCACCCGGATCCGCGCCCGGTAATGCCACGACGCCTCCCCCACAGAGCGCCGTACGAACTGCTCGACGTCCCCCTCGGCCAACTCCCGCGGCACAAACCTCGCGCCATTAGGCGTCCGGACTGTCATCCGATCCACTCGGAACGTCCGCCACGCGTCCCGCCCGTTGTCCCAAGCAACCAAGTACCACCGCCTCCCCCAAGCCACCAACCGATGCGGCTCCACCACTCGAGGCGGCTGTACGTCGTCCTGCTCGGCCTCATTACCCCGCGGCGCGTCACCCCAAACCCCTCCACCCGACCCGCCGGTGTAGTCGAACCGCAACCGCTCCCGGTCCCGAATCGCCGACGCAATCGCGGTCAACACCTCAGCGTCAACCCGCGGCCCGCCCCCACCCACAGCAACCGTCGCCCCCGCCACCGCCCGCACCCGATGCCGCAACCGCGATGGCAAAACCTGCTCCAACTTCACCAACGCCCGTACCGACGTCTCCTCAATCCCCGCCACACCCCCAGCCGCCGCAGTCCGCAACCCCACCGCAACAGCCACCGCCTCCTCGTCATCCAACAACAACGGCGGCAACTCCCCACCAGCCCCCAACCGATACCCACCCGCCACCCCCGGCCGCCCCTCAACGGGATAGCCGAGCACGCGCAGTCGCTCGACATCAGTCCGGAGCGTCCGGCTCGACACCCCCAGCCGCTCCGCAAGCTCGCTCCCCGACCAGTCCCGCCGAACCTGCAACAACGAAAGCAACCGCAACAACCGAGCCGACGTCTCCAACATCCCCCCACCATCCCACCAATCGCGGAAGTTCTACTTCCGCAATGACCGAGTACCTGCCCCGCTAGATCTAAGCGTCGGCGACAGGCTCGGCTCCCGCCTGCTTCCGCAGCGTTGATAGCTGCCGCCGCAGCGGCGACGGGGGTCTGCCAGCGAGATTGAGCGGTGGGTCCAGACGAGCGAGAACCTCTCTCTCAACGGCCATCAAGCCATCGCCGTCGTCGACCGGAGCCGTCGCGACCTGGAGATGATCCTCCATCCAAGTCGTCAGCGACGAGTCATCCAAGTGATTCAGCCGCAGCGGCTCTCGCAAGATCGAAGCGAGAGTCAGCCTGAACGTCGAGAAGTCCGCGGATCCGTCGAGGTGCATCCCGACCAACCTGGACCACAGAGTGTTCATCGAGCGCCGTCCGCTGGGCCAGCGAGTGGCGCCGGCTTGGCCCACGTAGATGAGACCGGGCGGCACCGTCAGCCCCAACCCATCCGACAGATCGTCGGCGCCGGCATCGTCGACCCACCAGCTGTACATACCGGGAGCGGACAGCTCCGTCCGGCCCGCCGCGCGGATGGCAGCTGGTCGGCGAGCCGATGCCTCATCCTTCAGCTTGGCCTCGAGCGCGGTCGCTAGCGCCGACAACGACCGTTCGTCGAGGAGAGCGCTCTCGGTCGTGCGTTCCGGCGCCGGCGCCGCGTGCGCCAGGCGGTCGTCGTACCAGCTCAGACGCCGTCCTTGCGAGAGTCCGGTCAGTGGCGCGCTCACGAAGGCACCGAGTCGCGTCAGCTCGGGTGTGACGCAGGAGGCGTACAGCGACGAGGCATGGATCTCAACGCTGACTCCCCGAAGACCACCCATCAGAAGCTCGAGCCTCACAGCCACCCACGCGGCCCATGCACGCTGATAGTCAGACGAACAATCCGGCAGATAACGCTCGTACGGCGAGATCCAATCGTGCGGCCGAACCAGCCCATACTCCGCCGAGAGGATGAACCAGGGCACAGCTGCCCGTTCGGCGTAGAGCCGTTGCCGTTTGAACAACGACGAAATGTAGAGATCCTGGGCGGCGGCGGGGACCGATCCCTTCTTCTTCACACAGGTCACGAGTACGACGTCCGCCTGGGCCGCAACGGTAGGCGCAGGCGTTGACCGAACGGATTGTGCGGGCGCCTCAGCAACACTCGCCGACCGATAGAGCCCGTGCTCGACCCGAACGAACAGCTTGGGGAGACCGTCCGACGCAGTCCCCACCGTCATCCGCTGCACGTGTGCCCGCAGTGTCCTCTCCTGGATCGCCGGATAGCGAGTCTGAAACCACGCACTGACATCGGCCAGCCGAAAATCTCCCGAGCGTTGCCGAGCGAAGTCCTGCAGCAGCTCCCAGACCGGACGCTCGTAGATAGCCATCGATCCCTGGCCCTCCTCTCGCTCGGCAACGTAACAGCGCCGCACGCAGAATGTCAGCCCTACGACCCCGCATGTTGGCCAGGTCGGAGAGCCCACAGGTCACGACTTCTCCTCATTCCCCCGGTCCATGAAACGTTCGGACGCCCCCGACGATGTACCCATTTGAGTAGCTGGGGGGCAACTTGTGAGAAGAGGCCGCGCATGTCGTGGGCAGCTTTGGCCTGCCCGGGCGGCCGAGTTCGACAGTGCACGGATCTAGGGAGACGAGATGGCGTCAGTCTTCGCATGGCTGGACACCGATGACGAGCAGCAACATCGCATGCGCGTCCTCATCGATTTGTTCAAAGAGGAAGGAACAGTCGACGAGCTCGGCATCGGTACGATCCGTGACGCATTCTCGAACGCACTCTTCCCTGGTACCTCGATTCTGCATACCCGCTGCCGCTACTTGCTCTTCAATGCATGGTTGATGGCAGACACCGCTCGGCATCGATATCCCACGGACCGGGCGATCCGACAGTTGCGCACTGCCGAGGTCCGACTCATCACGGCACTGCTCGAGGGCGGTGAGTCAACTGGTGTCATCGGCAGCCAGGCGAGGGCGAAGCTCAAGCAGATGCCAACTTCCATGTACTGGGCCGCGCTTGGCCGCTACGAAATGAGAACCTGGGATCTCAGCATTACGGCGCACCTTCGGGCTGCCTCACAGCGTGGACGGGGTCGGGCGGTGACTTCGGACGACGACGACGCCGCATCTCCAGGCATCGAACTCGGCTTGGATGCGGCTCTGCCGGCGATGCCTGCGGACCTCCTCGAATCCAGCACATTCGACCTCTTGCCCGATGAGGCGTCCTACTTGCGAGACAGGATCGCGGCTTCTTGCCATGGATCGCTGTTCGCCTGGCTTGCACTGCATGGCAGACACGTGCAGGTCGGCTACGTGTGGAACCACCCGCAGCTCGGGGACTTTCCCTCCGAGTATCGAGAGCTGCTGGACCACGCCAGGCGCTTCCACAGCGTCGTCCGGGGCGCCGCACTGCTGTACAACCTTCTCCTGGCCGAACGCCGCGAGAGTCAAGGCCTCATCGAGTACTACCGCGACGAACTGGCAGCGTGGCAGACCGCTCTAGCGACGAACCACATTCTCGAAGCGTGGAGCCTGACTGACTTCTGGAACCTCATCCGAACGCTCAATCCGCAGCTACGCGTGGCAACTCAGGCATTCGTCACCGACTGGCTCCAGCAGGCAACCACGACATCGAATATCGCCGACCTGGCTCCCGCTCGTGAGCTCATCGCGCAGCGAGAGCTTCGGCTCAAGGGCGGTCGATCACGCCTGATCAGCCAGGCGGCGCTCGATGCTTGGACCGGTGGCTCCGGCCTCGTGCCGCTCGACTATCGGTGGGGCGTGGCGCGCGGATATCTGAACGACATCTATGCCGGGCTGAAGGTGGCGTAATGCTGAAGCCGGACACACGACACCTGCTGCCCGACGCACTACGACCCCCGGATGGATGCCGTATGGACGTCGCGGTGGCTACGACATACTCGCTCGATCTCACCTCGCTCGTCCTGGCCCCGCTGGCGATGGCGGCCTACGAGCAAGCCGACCTCTCATCCGAGGAGAAGGTCGATGCCGTAGCTCTACTCGAAGCTGTGCGCCGATACGCCGAGAAGACGACCGTGTTCTGTCAAGCCGGCGCCATCCACGTGCCGTCGTCGTACCGGCGGATCATGGCGTTCGCTGAAGACTGCATCGTAGAGGTGAAGCCACGAGCAGCAGGGAGGATCTTCCATCCGAAGATCTGGGTGCTGCGGTTCGCGTCACCTGATGGAGCGTACTCACATCGTCTGGTCTGCCTCAGCCGGAACCTGACAGGTGATCAATCGTGGGACACCGTACTGCAACTTGATGAGCAAGCTGAGCCGTCTGGGGTGGATACCGAACCGCTGACCGACTTTCTGGCCGACCTACCCGAACTGGCAGCGGCCGGCCGGCTCTCCTCCGCCCGCCAGGAACAGCTGGCAGACCTCCGTTCCACGCTGTCAGCAGTGCAGTTCGAGATCCCCCCGCCGTTTACGGAGCTGGAGTTCTGGCCGTTGGGCGCCAAGGGCGGCCGGGACTGGCCTCTGCCCGAGAAGGCTTCCAGTCTCTTCGTCATCTCGCCGTTCCTGGACGCGTGGTGCTTGTCACGATTGCCCGGTGGCACCGCCCCAAGACTGTTGTCCAGAAGCGAGATGTTCGATCGGGTCGGTGCGAACGCACTGCCGTCCGGCACAGAGGCCTTGGTCATGCAGAGCTCTGCCGATTCTCACGAGTCCGACGCCGTCTCGAGCACCGACCTGATGCCCGATGCGCCTCCCGAGACATCGCTCAGGCTGGAGTTCCGAACTGGCCTCCATGCGAAGACGTTCATTTGGGACGACGGCCCATACGGCCGGATCTTCACTGGCTCGGCCAACGCCACTAGACCAGCGTTCAACGGCAACGTGGAGTTCAACGTGCTGCTGGCAGGTCCTCGAGCGTCCTGCGGAGTTGACGCCGTTCTCGATGATCGCAGCGACTCTCCCAGCATCATGAGGCTGTTGCAGCGGTACGAACCGAAGTCGATGGAACCAACTAGTGATGCGGTCTATCAGGCCGAGCGAGATATCGAGTTCTATCACGCCAGTCTGGTAGCTGCCGGCGTCACGTTGTCAGTCATCGAGATCAGCGAACATCGCTACCGGCTCGAGGCAGCTTTGCCAACCGTCAAGCGTGTCGGCCAGTCGACGGTATGGCCCGTCAGTCTGCCGCGCGATGTCAACGCGCGATCGACCGATGAGGACACCTCCTGGGGCCCCATCGGAATCGGCCGCGTCACGCCGTTCCTGGCCGTCGAGACCACCATCGTCACCGGCAGTTCCAGCGTCACGCGCGCATCCGTCCTGAAGGCGGAACTCCTCGGTGATCCGGTAGGCCGGCATCGGATGATCCTGCGAGAAATGCTGACCAACGAACGGGACATCATCCGCTACCTTGCCTATCTCCTGGGCGACCCGGCTCTGGATTCGCTGATCAAGGACCTCCATGGGCACGCCACCGATGACAACGAGCCAGCATCCTGGCGAACCGGCCCCGGCGCCGACGACCTGATCATCTTCGAACCGCTAGTCAGGGCGGCAGGGCGAGCCGACGGCTCACTCGCCAGGGCCAACAGGCTCCTCGCTGAGCTCCGCGACGATCACGGATCCATTCCTCATGTCTCGGCTGAGTTCGAGCAACTCTGGTCCGTGATCTGGGCCGCGACCGAGGGAGCTGCGCGGTGACATCGAGACCCGACTTGGAGAGAGAGCTGGCGCCCTTGAAGGACTTTCAGCTGGCGACAGTAGATCGAGTCCACAGCAGGTTCTGGCATCAGGAAGATCCAGTACGCCGATTTCTGGTGGCTGACGAGGTTGGACTCGGCAAGACGATGATCGCGCGTGGGGTCGTGGCGAAGACGATCGATCATCTCTGGGAGACGGTTGAGCGCATCGACGTCGTCTATATCTGCTCGAACACGCAGATCGCTCGGCAGAACTTGGCGAGACTGCGAGAGGGATCTGCCGACGCGATCCCGCATGCGGACCGGCTGACGATGCTGCCGCGCGTGATCGGTGAAATGCAGCGGCAGAAAGTCAACTTCATCTCGTTCACACCCGGCACGTCGTTCCATGTCTCGGGGAGCGGAGGCTGGTCCGCCGAGCGGGTGCTGATCTATTGGATGCTCGCTGACGCGTGGGGGACTGCGAGCCTGAGGCCGGCCCGCTGGCGCCGGTTCTTCGAAGGTAGCGCGAGCCGGGAGAGCTTCGAGCGGCAACTGAAGGCGTTCGATCCTTCGGAGATCCCGCAGGACATGTCGATCGCCCTTGGGGCAGCGATCGACAAGGCTCGCGGGCCACACGGAGGCCAACTCAAGGCTGAGCTCGAGGAGTGTGTTGACGAGTTCAACTACCTGCGCAGAGACAGGCGGCCGCCGGCCGACCTCTCGTCCCGACGCTACGCGCTCATCGGAAAGCTACGCCACCTGGTGGCCGCCGCATCCGTACACGCGCTCGAGCCTGATCTCGTCATCCTCGACGAGTTTCAGCGGTTCAAGAATCTGATGGACGAGCAAGCGCCTGGCGCAGATCTCGCCCACGCGCTGTTCAACTATGACGACGCTCGATTGCTGCTGCTGTCGGCAACGCCGTACAAGATGTACACCCTGCCGGACGAGCCGGAGGGCGACGACCACTATGAGGACTTCGAGCGAACGGTGACGTTCCTCGCGGGACCTGATCGCGCCGCGGCGGTCAGTCGCGACCTCGCCACCATGCGAACAGCCCTGTATACCGGTGACCTCGACCGAGCAGCTATCGCCCGGGACGCCGCACAGTCAGAGCTGCGGCGTGTGATGACGCGAACCGAGCGGCTTGCTTCCACACCTGATCGAGACGGCATGATCGGCGAGCGATCGCTGCCAGGAGTAGCACTCGAGCCGGCAGATGTCAGGGCGTTCAGGACCGTGACCGCCGTCAACACCGCACTCGGGAGTCAGGACATGCTGGAGTACTGGCGGAGTGCGCCGTACCTGCTCGAGCTGATGGACAAATACAAGGTCAAAGTCCTGCTCGAGCGTGCTGTCGAATCTGGCAACGCCGCCGTGCGCGACTCCCTCATGGCTTCGACTTCGCTCCTGTCATGGGCTGATATCCAGACGTACAAGCAACTCGATCCAGCCAACGCGAAGATGCGTGGTCTCGTTTCTGACGTGCTTGACCGTGGGGCATGGAGGCTTGCCTGGCTGCCACCATCGATGCCCTACTACAGGCTGGCGGGAGCCTACGCTGATCCGGACCTGGCCAAGTTCACCAAACGACTTGTCTTCTCGGCATGGAACGTTGTGCCAAAGGCGATCAGCGTCGTGCTCAGCTACGAGGCCGAACGGCGGCTGACGCAGTCTGCTGTGTCACCAGGACGCGACTATGACAGTCCTCGGACCACAGGTCTCCTGACATTCCAGTTAACCTCTGGACGGTTGACCGGTATGCCCGTCCTCGGGATCCTCTACCCGTGCGTGACCCTCGCAACTGCTGGAGATCCGCTCAACCTAGCTCGGACCTCCGGCGCTCCACTTCCCCTCGATCGCGCTTTGCTGTTGGCCGCTGTCCAGTCGCGCGTCGAGGAGCTGCTCTCGACGCTGCCCGCTGGTCAAGCGGACGGCCCCGTCGACGAGTCCTGGTACTGGGCTGCCCCCATCCTCTTCGATCGGGCTGCCTACCCTGAGGTCAGCCCTCGCGACCTGAGCTGGGGATTCGACGGCGATCCGGATGACACCAGCCAATCCCGTTTCTCTGACCACGTGGAGCGCGCGGCCACGCTCGATCCGAACGGGCTTGGTCGCCGGCCGCATGACTTGGCAGAAGTTCTAACGCTCATGGCGGTGGCGAGCCCAGGTGCTGCGGCACTGCGAGCAATCGGCCGCATGAGCGGGGACCACGACGCCGTTGCGAGTCTGAAGGTGAGGACCGCTGCCTCCTGCGTCGCTTGGGCGCTACGACGGATGTTCAATCGTCCGGAGATCATGGCGATGGTACGCAATACTGCTCGTTCCGACGACGCGTACTGGCTTGATGTCCTGCGGCACTGCGTTGATGGCTGCCTGTCCGCCGTACTGGATGAGTTCGCTCACGTCCTCCTCGAGTCCGAAGGCCTGCTCGGCAAGGAGCTCGAGGAGGTCGCGATGGGACTGGCCGAGGCAATGGACTCGGCGTTGTCCCTCCGGGCTACCACCAACACGGTCCACATATTCGACACCGACAACGAGACGATCCGGATCGACCAGCATCGCCTGCGCACTCATCTAGCGGTGCGCTTCGGGCGAGGAACTGCAGAGGATGAACAGGCAGTTCAGCGTGAGAGTCAGGTACGGGCGGCGTACAACTCGCCCTTCTGGCCCTTTGTGCTCGCATCGACGTCGGTCGGGCAAGAGGGGCTCGACTTCCATCTGTACAGTCATGCGATCGTCCACTGGAATCTGCCGAGCAATCCGGTCGACCTTGAACAGCGCGAGGGTCGCGTCCATCGCTACAAGAGTCATGCTGTCCGAAGGAACATTGCCACGGCCTACGGGGACCGTCCGGAGGTTGCCGAAGCCGTCGATCCATGGGCTTTGCTTTTCGAGCTCGCGGCGAAGGACAGGCCACAGGGAGCTACAGAGATCCATCCCTATTGGGTCTTTCCACTAGCCGGTGGAGCACAGATCGAGCGTTACACGCCGGTCATGCCACTCAGCAAAGAGACATACGCGCTGCGACGTCTGCTGCGGACAGTAGCGGCCTACCGGCTCGTTATCGGCCAGCCACGCCAAGAGGATCTCCTCCGCTATCTCGGAGACAACGTTGCTGGGCTGTCCAATCTTCAGATCGATCTCTCACCAGGCGGCCCGGCATGACACAAACCCAGACCCCAACCGACCGCGAAGCGGCGGACGACCTCGGTCAATGGCTGCGTGCGCGACTCATCGCGGACGAGACGCTGACCGATGAGCAGCGCTCGCTCATCCTCAGTGCGTTCGCGGGCTCCGCGGAACTGGACATCGCGCTGAGCGCCGTCGCCACCGCGACGATCACTACCGATGCTCATCAGGAGGCCGTGCAGCTACCGAGTCAAGGCATCTTCCTCAAAGGCATCGCGGTCGAAGGTTTCAGGGGCATCGGCCCCAGGTTGCACGTCGCACTACACCCGTCCCCAGGGCTGACCGTCATCTGCGGACGCAACGGCTCCGGCAAGTCGAGCATCGCAGAAGCATTGGAGGTTGCGCTGACCGGCACAACCCACCGTTGGTCTGGGAAGATAGGCGTGCAATGGAGGGACGCATGGCGCAACATTCACCATGGCGGTCAGCCGAGCATTCGTGTGCAGCTCACAGAAGAGGACACCGGCGAGACCACGATCGGACTTGATTGGTCTGGTACTGGCACCGTCGAGCAGTTCACAGCCTGGTTCCAACGACACAGTCAGGCCAAGACCGAAGGATTGACAGAGCTCGGCTGGTCCGCTCCCCTAGCCTCGTTTAGGCCGATGTTGTCGTACGACGAGCTCGGCGACATGTTCTCAGCCGGCCCCAGCAAGCTGTATGACGCACTGGCTTTGGTCCTCGGACTAGAGCAGATCTCGGACGCCCTCAAGCGGCTCGCTCAACGCCTGCAGGAGCTGTCGGAGCCGGCGAAGGCGCTCCAGATAGAACGTCTCACGCTGCAAGAAAGAATGGAGTCGATCCACGATGACAGGTCGACGCAGGCAGCCGATCTTCTGAAGGGAGCTGCGGATCTCGACGGTCTCGCAGCCATCGCCGCTGGTGACGTGGCCTGGTCGGGATCCAGGGCCCAGTACCTGGAGCAGATTGCCTCAACCCAGCTTGTAGCCGATGAGCCTGTTACCGCGGCAGCAGAGTCTCTGACCGCGGCGGTAGCACGCCTGGCCCAGATCGCTAGTGGCATCGGGCATGGCGTCGTACTCCGCGAGGAGCTCCTGAAGCAAGCCCTTGCACTGCACGACCATGAAGGGGACCAGATCTGCCCCCTCTGTGGGCAGGGCCAACTCGACGAGGCTTGGGTCGTCCGTGCCCGAGCAACTCTGGCGGACTCCGACACACAGTTGGCGGAGCTCAGGAGTGCACGACGCGCCCATCAAGCGAGCCGCACTGAGGCGCTACGCCTGATACAACCCATGCCCGAAGTTCTAGCTCGGATCCCCGAGAGCGATCTACCGGGTCTTGTGGCCGCTCGTAACGCCTGGACCGAATGGCTGACCACACCGGAGGATGATCTGGCGCTTGCCGTCCATCTGACCACCAATCACCAACAGCTGCAGGCGACACTCGACGAGCTGCGCCGCCAAGCTGTGGTCGAACTCCAATCGCTCGACGAGGCCTGGGCGCCGATCGCGGCACAACTCACCTCATGGGTTCAGCGTGCACGTCTGGTCGAGCGGGACCGGCCTAGGGTCGACCTGCTGACCAAAGCTCAACGGTGGTTGAAAGAAAACGACACCAGACTCAAGAACGAGCGCCTGCGGCCCATCAGCGACAAGGCAAGGCACATCTGGGCTGCTCTCCGCCAAGAGAGCAACGTCGACATCAGCGGTCTGCGCCTGGAGGGCAGCACCACCAGGCGGCGCGTCGCAATCGACGCCACGGTCGATGGGTCGGAATCCGGCGCGATCTCGGTGATGAGCCAGGGCGAGTTGCACGCCATGGCGCTTGCCTTGTTTCTTCCACGGGCGACTATGCCGGCGAGTCCCTTCCGCTTCGTGATCCTCGACGATCCGGTGCAGGCCATGGATCCGGCGAAGATCGACGGCCTCGTGACGGTGCTGTCAGAGATCGCGCAAGAACGTCAGGTCGTTGTGCTCTCCCACGACGATCGCCTGCCCGAGGCGGTGCGCAGGTCGTCGGTGCCTGCTCGCATCTTGGAGGTATCGAGAAGCTCCAACTCGGCCATCGCAATCAACAACGTCAGGGATCCAGCCACGAGGTATCTGAGCGATGCCTATGCGTTGATCAAGGACGACCGGTTGCCGGACACGACCTTGCGCCGTGCCCTGCCGGGGATCCTCAGGCTGGCGGCGGAGTCTGCGGCCAGGGACAGATACTTCAGTACCGAGTTCAGTGCCGGCACCGCTGCGATAACCGTCGAGAAGACCTGGGCGTCCGCTCTCACGACCCGCCGACGCGTCGCACTAGCTGTGCTGGGCAGCGCTGACGGCAACCTAGGCCAGTGGCTCTCTCAGCACGCTCGCCGGCGTCGTGCTCTTGATATCTGCGGAGCGGCCGCTCACAACGGACTCAGCTCTGATCCACGTGATGCGTATGAGGACGTGAAGAAGCTCGTCGGTGACATGCGGGCTAGCGACACATGACACGGCCAACCGCGGAGACCCTGTTGGACCAGGCGTCCGCAGTCCTTTCAGAGGAGGGAGGCGGCCACAAGCCATCGTTGATCCGCAGTGCATCCTGGTTAGCCAGGTCTGCGCTTGAGGACCTGGTAGCCGACGTTCTTCGATTGCAGAACCTCGAGCCGGGCACCGCGAGCATGCGCAGCCGCCTGACATGCCTCGAATTGGCGGATCCGGAGCTGGCCGAGGTGGCCCAGTTCGCGTGGTCTGCGCTGAGCAGGGCTTGCCACCACCATGCGTTCGAGTTGGCGCCCACGCCAAGCGAGGTGCGGCACTTGGTGGCTGTCGTCTCCGACCTTGCTCAGAGGAACTCAGGAGGCCGCCATGCGGAGCGAGCCTGATGGTGCGTGTTCGATGGTCCGGTGCTCAAGGCATCGGGCGATTGATGCCTGGACGGCGGCGACGATGTCGGTACCGCTGCGGCGCCAACCGAACATGCAGCGGACGGCGTTGATCACCTCGGCCTCGTCGACGCTGATGGCGTCCGCGACCGTGCCGACCACCGCCAGGTCCAGCTCGTCAGCCGGCACATGCTGAACAGGCCGGATGTCCTCCGCGCTGCGAGGCACTCGAACGGACACGGCGGACAGCTGCTCGAGCCGGTAGAAGCCGTGCGCGTCCAGCGAGATGCGATTCCCGTCCACATGGGATCGGCGAGCGACGAAGTCGATGTTGTCGCGGATCGCCGAACCGATCCGGCCGACGTTGAAGGCTGCTCTGATTCTCTTGTTGACCAGATCGCGGTGGATCGGCGCTTCATGCCTCAGTAGGCCGATGAGGTAGGTCCGCAACGGTTCACGCGACTCCACACTCGAGAGCTCGTAGTACGTGTACGGCGCGGCCTCGGAGTAGGCGTCATAGGTCACGGTCCACTCGGGAGCCTGATCGAGGTCGATCTCCTCCATCTCGACCGGTTGGGCGCCGAGGGAGACCATCTCCTGTCGCTGAACGCCCGCGAGAGCCTCGGTGATCGCCCTCCGCAATCGGGCAATCTGCCCCTCGCGGTCCCGGTACCAGCTGAGACCCCAGATCCTGTGTAGCTGCCAGCCGAGGCCTTCCAACACCGCGGCTCGCAACCGATCTCTGTCACGTGCCGCCTTCGCGGAGTGGTACGCCGCACCGTCGCACTCAACGCCCAGGAGGTACTCCCCAGGCCGGTCGGGATGACGGACTCCGAGATCGATGCGGTAGCCAGCTGTCCCCACCTGGGGAACGACGTCATACCCCCACGACTGAATTACCTTCTGCACGTCCGCCTCGAACGCGCTCTCGACATCCAACTCATCCGGGGCCAGCTCCAGGGCAAGCGCCGGCAGTCCACGCTGCGCGAAGTCGAGGTAGCCGCGCAGATGGCGAACCCCCTCGCTGGAGGTTTCGTGCATCTCGCCCGCCCGGAATGAACTGACCACCTCGACCCGCATCCGGGCACGGGTGATGGCGACGTTCAGTCTGCGCCAGCCGCCGTTCGTGTTGAGCGGCCCGAAGGACATCGTGAACTTGCCGTTCTCATCCGGGCCATAGCCGATGCTGAAGATGATGATGTCGCGCTCGTCACCTTGGACGTTCTCGAGGTTCTTGACGAAGAATCCGGTCAGCCGATCGTGGCTCTCGAGGAGGCCTTGGAGCAGCGGTTCGTCCGCGGAGCGCCGATCGATCGCCGCCGTGATCGTCTCCTCCTGCGCGCTGCTGAACGTCACGACGCCGATCGACAGCTCGGGGTGCAGCCGTCGGTGATGCAGGATTCTGTCGACCACAGCCTCGGCTTCGACCGGGTTGTCCCTCGACGATCCACGTCGATACACACCATTCACGACAAACGATTCGACGCCGAGGTCGGGCGCCTCGAAACGAGCACCAGGGAAGGTCTGCAGAGCACCTTGCCGAAGGTCAGACCCATCCGTCGAATAGAAGCGGTAGTTCGAATAGGCGATGAGGTTCTCGTGCTGGCTGCGGTAGTGCCAGCTCAGCGGCAATGACGCGAAACTCGTCTTGCAGAGCTTGAGAACGGACTCGAAGTCGTCGAGTCCTTCGTCGTCCTCGGACTCATCGATTGCCTGGGTGAAGAAGGCGGTCGGCGGAAGTTGCTTCTCGTCGCCGGCAACGATCAGCTGCCGAGCACGGTAGATGCAGTTCACCGCGTCCGACGGTAGGACCTGTGATGCCTCGTCGAAGATGACGACATCGAAGCTGAACGATCCTGGCAGGAACTGGGAGACGGACAGCGGACTCATCATGAAGCACGGCTTCAGCTCCTGAACGAGGTCCTCGGCCTTCGACAGCAGCTCGCGAATCGGCAGGTGTCGGGTCTTCTTCTGCGCCTCTCGCTGAATCACACTTGCGGCCGCACCACCGATGGTCTTCGGACGCCTGCGATTGCACGCCTCGGCCACCGCCACATGGGTCGACCGGACCAGCTGCTGATCTAGATCCTTGAAGCGTCTCACCAGAGCATCCCGATCGGTGGACCGGAACTCGGTGAGTCGCTCATCCGACGACATGACCGATTCGACCCATGCCTGCAGTACGGCGTACTCAATGCTCGTCACGATCGTTGAGGCCGATGCTCGCCGCACATGGAGCGCACCGACGATCTCACCGAGCCCTGCGTCCTCGAGCGCTCGGACCTCGGTGGTGTAGGCAGTCCATTCACCGATGTCGGTCAGCGCGGACCGGGTCATCTCGGACAGCAGGTCTGCTGCGGCGGCGGGATCCTCCTCGAACTCTCGCTGCAGCTCCTTGCCATAGCCGTTACTGAACAATGAGATCAAAATGGGGCTGGCTTCCGTCCAGCGCTCGATCGGCTCCGCGAGTTCAACGGCTTCGATCGTCGGGCTGCTCATCCGCTCCGCTGAGACCTGACTGACGGCACCGCCCACGAGGTCGCGGACTCGATCGGCCCAGTCCAGCGCGCTTGCCAACTCGACCCAGTCCGTTTCGGCACCGTCGTACAGCGCACCGACGTCGACGCGGTCCTGCTCGAACGTATCGAGCAGGGTGGCATCACGATCGGCGACAATGCTCGCCTGCTCGAGCGCCGTAACCACCTGCCTCAGCGAGAGGTCGCGACCAGCGTGTCGTGTCACTTCCGCAGCCGCGGCGTAGCTCGCGGCGGTGCTGCTCGCGGCTGCCACAGCCGCTTCAGCGATGACGTGTAGCGGTAGCTGCCCGAGCTGAGCTGCGGCGACGTCTCCTCGACAGCTGCGCACCTGCTGGATCCAGTCAGTCCCGGCACGCGTCAGTCGTTCTGCTACGACCAGGAGCTGGGGATCAGGCGTTCCATCCGCAGTGAGCTGTCGCGCCATCGCGTCGTTGTTGAGATCGCCCGCTGCCAACTGAACCGCTCGATGCGCGGTCGCAATCGCGTCGGCCAAACGGTTGAAGTCCGTCTCCGTACGCCGATAGTAGCTACCCAGCCGAGATGCGTACGTCTCTTCACTCTGCGCGAGGCGCAGCTCCGCCTGCTGCCAATCGACGGCCTCATCCAGGCGCGCCAGAACGCCCTTGTCGACCTTGCCAGTGACGACAACACGGCGCAGGAGCTTGCGATCCGCACGGGCCGCCTTGCTGAACTTCCGCAGCCCGGTGTGCACGCCGGAGAAACGCACGTTGAGTCCCGCCAGATCGAGCTCCAGCGCGCTGGGACGAAACACCTTCTCGATTGCCGCGCGCCGCTGATTCACAAGCTCGACCAATTCGGCGAGGACGCGACTGGACTCATCCAGAGCGGCCTGCACGGCCGGGTTCAACCACTCTCGCTCCGGACGTGCAGGCCTACCGCCGAGCGCCGCGAGCTCTGCCAGCTCCATCGCCCGGTGGAAAGCGACGTCATCAGCTCGTACGCCGAGCAGGGCACCGAGCTGACGAGCATCGTTGGCAATGGTCTCGAGGATCTCCGGAGTTGCCGACTGCAGCCGCCGTAGCTCCCGAAGCTGTTCCACCGTGGTCGACCCGTCGGGCCACCACGCGTCGAGTGGCGCCAGCTGGCCATCCAGCAGGCTGCTCGCACTCACCAGCGAATCCGGATCCACGTCCTGCCAGGCAGCGCCGACGATCGCTGTCAACGCATCCTTGGCCAACTTGTACTCATCCGAGACTCGCTGTCGTTCGCCGATTCGATCTCGAAGCGATGCCAGATCCGGCAGGTGGAGCCAGGACGAGGGAGCCGACGGATTCGCCCCGAGAAGCTCGAGTAGCTCGACGCGCTCGGTCGCCGCGGCGACTGTCGGCGGCATCGACAAGGCAAGGCTCTCGTCGACGGCGCGCATCCGATCCGACAGTGCACGAGCCGCCGTACTCGCGTCGTCCGCCGCTCGGCGCATCGACTCGGTCTGCGCCGGGGTCGGCGCATCGACCACCAGCTCCCGCCACAGGAAGTTGTCCCGCTCCGCGACCGGCCGCCAGGCCCGTGCGAGGCGGCCGGCGCGCTCGAGGAGGTGATCGAGCTGCACCGCGGTCAGGCCTGCCCAGTCCTCTGACCTTGTCAGTGACCCGACCTGGTCTTCTCTGACCTCCATCAAGCGACCCAGAGCTTCATAGACGCTTTGGTGGAGCACGTCGCGCTCCTCGCTCATCGCGGACGCGAAATCCGTGAGTCGCTGCCGGACAGACCTCAACGACTGCCGATCAGCCTCGGGCATCTGGCCCTTGACCTTCGCCCGCTGTGTCAGAGCCCGACCGAGCTGACTGACGACCTCTTTCCGAGTAGCGGCGTGGCTGTGCAGCTCCAGGAGAAAGTCGCCAAGACCGACATTCGTCAATCGGTTGCGGACGACATCAAGGGCTGCAGCCTTCTCGCTGACGAACAACACAGTCTTCCCGGTCGCGATCAGTTCGCAGATGATGTTGGCGATCGTCTGGCTCTTCCCAGTGCCGGGAGGGCCATCCACGACAAAGCTCCGGCCGTCTCGGGCGGCGATGATGCATCGCCGCTGCGTGCTGTCAGCATCGAGGATGCTCATCAGCTTCTCGGGTTCGACGACACGATCCAGCTCGTCGTCCTCGATGACCTCGAATGAGTAGTCTCCTGCGCTCGGTGCCGAGTCGCCAAGCGCGACCATCTGCACCATCGGATGGGCGAGCAGGACCTCTTGGTGGTCCATCAGATCGCGATAGATGGCCTCCTTGTGGAAGCTGAACGTGGTCAGGACGACCCGATGGTGCACGGACCATCCGTCTTTGGCCGCGATCTTCGTGCGCACGTCTTCCATCACCTCGAAGACATCGAACCAGTCTGGATCGAGCTCGCTCAGATGAATGCCGAAATCCTTCTCCAGCTTCAGCCGCAGCGCCGGGTTGACGACGATCTCGTCTTCGGTCCGCTCGACTGTATACGGCGCCTGGCTGCCGCTCCGCTGAAGCCTGACCGGACAGAGCAGAAGGGGACTATCAACCGCTGAGCCGGTGTCAGGATCAATCCACTGCAGCATGCCGATACCGGCGTACAGCGTCCAGAATCCGCGGTCCGCGTAGACCTGGTTCGACACCTGATCCAGTCGGCGGCACGCCGCCCGCAGCTTGCTTGGCGTCTTGTCTTTGACCACCAGACCGCCAGACGCCAACGGTAGCGAGATGTGGTCGCCCACCTCGTCGTCAGACGATTCGCTCTCCGCCGCGTACAGGCGCGTTCCAGCGTCGAGTCGCTCGAGTGCGTCGTCGAGCTCAGAGTCGATGATCTCGAGCGATGCAGTGCGGGTGTGGCTGAAGTAGACGAGTCTCTGGCGACGGTCGAGGTTGAGAAGGTCCTCCCGCCACCGGGTGATCTGCTTGAGCAGCTGCTGTCGTTGACTGTCGCTCAGGCCCGTTTCGGCTTCTGTGGTCGTCATCGAGCTGGCTCCTCATCCATCTCCGCCGCATTCTCGCCGCGCACAACCAAACGTCGTACGAGTGCTTCCACGAGTGCTTGATCCTGCTCGGTCAGCAGACTGAACAACTCAGTGAGACTGGGCGTCTCGATAGCCCCAACCGGCCGATCGGCGGCGAACTCCGCGAATCCCGCCGGGAGCGGCTCGCTGTGCACGATGTCGAGCTGCTGCGTGCAGCGGGTCATCGCGACGTACAGCTGGCGGGCCGCTTGGACGCTCTCCGCGGCAACGAGGGCCGGCTCGGCGAGAATCACGATATCGAACTCGAGGCCCTTGGACAGGCTCACCGGCACCAGCGTTGCTTCCAAGGCGAAATCGCCATCGCGTCCGTCACCGAGCTTGTCACCGCGGTCGGCCGCAGCGTCCAAGAACTGGTCGTACAGCGAGTCGGCGACTATGACGGCCGACGTCAGGCCCTCTGCTCGATAGCGTCCCGCTAGGTCCAGGACGTCGTCGAACAGCCCATCATCCGAGCTCTGCCACATCTGTGGCTCACCTCGCCCGGCCCTGATCGACTGCGGCGGGGTCAGCTCTGTCGAGACCAACCGAAGCTGGCGAGCGGCGAGCTCCAAGGCGGGTGCCGGCACCCGATAGCCGACGGAGAGCGTGTTGATCGAAGCGCGGGAGTCCGCCAGGTGACTCGTCAGCTCCTCCCAGCTGTCCCGAACCCACACGCCGGTCGCCTGAGCGAGGTCGCCGAGGACAGTGAACGAGCCCGATGGGCAGCGACGCGCCAACGCACGCGCCTCCATCGGTGAGAGGTCCTGAGCCTCGTCAAGGACGATGTGCCCATACGTCATGACGTCGCCGTTCAGGAGGTAAGACGCTTCGTCGAGGCAGAAGAGGTCGGCTCGAGTCCAGGCCTCGCCATCCAGCGTGGATCGGAACAGCCGCGCCCGTTCATCACTCGTCAAGATGCCGTCGGTGGCCGCCGTCAGCCAGCTCTGCGTCGAGTACAGGCTTCGAAGGAACTCCTCAGGAGTGAACGTCGGCCACATCCGATCAAGGGCGTTGTTAAACGCCGACAACCTGCGGATCGTCGCCTCGGTTGCGCGGACGGGACGGTTCTGCACGTGCTGATCCTCGGCATGCCGTCTGGACGCAAGCGCTGACATCGCCTGACGAAGGACGTCCCTAGCCTCGGTGTGTGGCAGGGTCCGGGCCCGAACGTCATCCACCACTCGGCGAATGTCGTCGCCCGGAATCCGGATTCGGTCGGCGCCGAGTGGAAGCAGAAGTTCGTCCTCATCCCAACCGATGCGTTGCTGCAAGGCTCGTTGGAGCACCACGCTCATCTCGGAGCTGCCCTTGACCCGCGCAGCTTCAGCGGACTCTATAGCGGTAGCCCGCGCCTCGCCGCCGTACAGAGACTCGAGGTCCATCTGATCGATATCCGAAACATCGAGCGACGGCAGAACACCGCTGAAGTAGGTCAGCAATGCTGAGCTCGGTGCGACCACGAGCATGCCTTGCTGACGGATATCAGGGCGGTTGAACGCCAGCCAGGCGGCACGATGCAGTCCGACCACGGTCTTGCCGGTGCCGGGACCACCCTGCACGACCACAACGCCATCGCTCTCGTGACGGATGACACGATACTGCTCGGCCTGGATTGTCGCGACGACCTCACGCATCGCTCCATCGCGGGACCGATCAAGCTCCTGCAGCAGTGCATCGCTGATGGTCGCATCGCCCTCGCTGGTCGCTATTGACTCGGCCGAGGCGCGGATGACCTCGTCGACGATGCGTTGGAGGCGACGGTCCTCCTCGATGAAGACCCGCTTCAGAGTCAGGTCACCAGGATCCTGAGGGGTCGCATCGTAGAAGGCTGCGGCCGCCGGCGCATGCCATCCGACGACGACCAGATCGCGCTCCTCGTCGTACACTCGCCGGCGCCCGATATAGAGCTTCTCCCCCTCGCGGTCCATCCGCCCGAACACCAGCTGTCCCGAGCCACGCGAGTTTCGAAGGATCGCGAGCGCCCGATTCAGCGCGTGCGCCGTCGACCGGTGCAGTGCATCGAAATTCACGATGTTCTGCTCTGCTTCGGCGAGCCCTCGATCGAGCAGATCATAGGCATGCTCGACGTACTTCTGTTCCTGCTCGAACTCCGGATGCTGAATTGTCACGAGCCCCCCTCGGTCATCGACGTGATCAGCGTGAAACCGAGGCTAGGAGCCAGCACCGACAATCTGACGCAGAGCGTCGACCCCAGGCACAACAAGCCGCAACTCCCCCACCCTCCCCAACGCCTCCCGCACGCCCGCGCAGGAGTACCGCCACCCTCCCCAGGCGACGGCCACAACTATCAAGATCGTTCGCCGGCCGCCATCCGTTACATCGTGAACCGAACCGGCCGAGCTACCGCTGATCTCACTCAGGGAGTCTGAGCTCGGAGATCTCCGCGAGATCGATCCCATACCGGGTATAGACCTTCATCGTGTTCTCGCCGGTGAGCTCGTCCGCAGAGATGCCCAACGCCGCGCCGACCCGGACGACATGCTCCCGAGACTGCCCTTCGATCTCGAGGTACGGCGGGATCCGCGGCCACCAGTCGATCTCCAACTGGGCACCCTCGAACTCGAAGCTCATCCGCCGATTCTCCTGGTACGACTTCGCCTCGAACCCGATCCGCCCCAACAACTCGTTGGCCGCCTCGAAGTCACCAACCTCGACCTCGGTCTCCATCGTCCCGTCGATCCCGTCGTGGGCGATCTCCTTCACGGTCAACGTCACCGCCGTACCGCTGTCCCGCAACCGAATCCACCGCGACTCGTCCCCCGCCGCGATGTCATAGACATACCGCCGCATCAGCCGATCCCCCACCCGCCGCCCGCCCAGCCGAAGAATCCTCTCCGCGAGCGCATCCGGCTCAACATCCAGCACCTTGGCCTCGAATTCGATGGGCATGCGGCCTATCTCTCTCTACCGGTGGAGTGGCTTAGTAAGGTCATGCCTTCTCGGGCGCCTGCCCACGGACGTCGTCGGGTGGAAACCTCGTCGCCGATCCGCTCAACTTCCGCAGGGCGGCGTCCCCCAGGTCGATCTCGAGTACGTCGGCCAATCGCACCAAGTACAGGAGTACGTCGGCCATCTCCTCACCAACACGGCCCCGAAGCGGCTCGACCCGCACGCGCGCAGCCGCCGAATCCGCCGGCAACCACTGAAACAGCTCAGCAAGCTCACCCACCTCACCGACCAGTGCAAGAATCAGCGACTTCGGATCATGGAACTGAGCCCAGTCCCGCTCCTCGGTGAAGGCCCGCATACGATCTCGCAACTCAATCAGATCAGACACGCCGCGAGCATGCCACGGATCTCCCGCCGCCCGCGCAGTGGATCGAATCGTCAGCGCGGTCAGACGAGCTTCCGCCGAACGTCACAGCTCACAGGACATGCCCCCACCCGCACGACCTAGATTCGTGCTGCCTGGGGATCCACCTGTGACGCTGTTCCGCCAACCCGGGGCGGGCTTCGTCAAGCTGACGCTTGAGGACGCCTTCGCCTTGAGAATTGCTGAGCAAATGCTCTACCACACCGGACGACGTGCCGCGCCGGCCGAACTCAGGTCGTGGGAGCGGAGCCCGCCGATCCTCGCTCAGGATCCTGCAGACGCTGGCCTGAACAAGGTCGAGGTCCTGATCGAGCACATCCACCGCTGACCTCTGTCGCCGATGTCGTTTGGCAGGTCGCAATCCCCGGACCGGCAGCCCGTCGTACGTCGTCATCGAACTCAAGCGATGGAGTCGCGCCGCAGCCTGGGAGGACGACCGCGAACTCGTCCTGATCGACGGCTACCCGAACGCACCGAGGCTGCATCCTGTCGCACAGATCCGAGCGTTGCGAGTATCTCGCAGACTTCGCGAAGTTCCTCGACGGGCAAACGGATGCCTTGGCCGGTGCCGCCTATCTGCACAACGCCACCTCTGAGAAAGACGTCAGCGATCTCTACGACTACCCACAGGACGCTCTGGGCCAGCCATCCCAACGGCGGCGGCCAGGTCGGCTGCGTCTACACGACCCAAGGCTTCGAATACGACTGCTGTGACGTCATCCTCGGCCCAGACCTGGTCTGGCGCAACGGCCGCTTCTCCACAGTCAACCGCGTTCATCCTGCGGGACCCCCAAGCCTCCCGCTCCGAGCCAGCCGTCCAGATGTTGCTCCGCTCTCAGACCAGCTAGAAGCTCGGCTCGGGGCGACCGCGCCGGACATGGCCTGCAGCGCCATTCTCGCCATCGGTCCGAGCTGGGCGACCGGCAACCGGTTATCGGTCGGTTGTCGACCCAGCCGTACCGCCAGTCACCAATACAGACCGAACGTCATCGATCGTCAGGCGCCCTCGAGGGTCGGTGACAGTTATCGCGATCCGCTTCTGGTCGTTGCCACCGCCGGGCTTGGCGTCGGCGCGTCTCGCGACACTCTTCTGCGCTCGCGTTATCTCCTTCCGCAGGAGATTCGGAGGCCAGTCGCGAGGACTGATCGGGAAGTCCAACCGGAGTTCGCGCTCCTCGACCGGAAGCGCTCTCGCCACACTTGAGTCGACCGCCACGCTGAGGATGGTCACACCCAGATCACCGAGTCGCCCAAGGAGTAGCTCCAAGCCTTCGTGGTAGTCCGCGTTCACAGAACGGGGACTGCCGTGCCCGCCGGCCTTGTGGTGATACACCACCTCGAATATGACGACCGGACTTATCTCGAAGGTTGCATCGACTTGCGAGGAATCCGCACGCAGCATCCGGAGAGGGCCGCTGGACGCCAACGTCATCTCCTCCGTCTCAAGAGTCGTCGCAACGCGTCGTCAACAGGAGCGCGACCGGTGTCGGGAACACCATCGGGCTTGGGCCGGTGGTCGGATTCCTCCGTCACTGAAGCTGAGCGGCCATCATCGACGGCAGTTGCAGTAGCACTCTCTGCTACTACGTAGTGGCTTCCTCGACGTGCACCACGATTCTCCAGCAGGCCTTGGCTCGTGAGCGTTTTCAGTACCCTTCTCGCGTCCTCCGATGTCACTGGAACTGCCTCCCGCAAGGACGCGTTCGTGACCCGGCCAGTGCGACGGGCAATCGCAAGCGCCGCTTGAGCGACCACTGCGAACGCACTCTCCTCACCGTCCGAGGAGGTTGGCGACAGCTCCTCGGCTGCAAGATCTCCTATCGTCACCCGCTCGATGCGGTAGACGTCGAGCGAGGGACCAGTGGCAACCGGCACAGGTCGGGAAGCACTGGTCGAACGCTCTCCATCCAGCGATGCCGCCGAATCATCGAACGTTCCGCGGACCGTACATTCCAATGTCCAGTCATCCAGCGCAGAGAACGAGACGAACGGCGTAAGCCGCAGGAACCTTTTCATGGCCTCACGCATCAGCTGCATGCGCTCGTTGGCCTCGTCGCGTTCTACCCGGGCCAGGAACTCCGATGCGATGAGCCTCGCCAACCTACGGTCGGACGCGATCGTGGGACGCTCCATGATGTTGACCAGCTCGTCCTCACCGAGCCTGGTCAGGTCAGTATCTGCGCCAAGTACTTCCACCCGCCACCACAGCCGGCGGAACGTGTTGCGATTGACGTTCCCGATGAACCGGCGTTCGTCAGCGCCTGTGCCGAACCTCCAGACCGCTATATCTAGGAGCCAACAGCAGGTGAGATAACTCCACACCTCTTCGTGCGATGCCTCGTGAGGGGCGATCGGCAGCGCGCGGTGGACGATCGAGGCCGCCTGTCCTTCAAACGCCGGCACATCTGTCCGACTCAACTGATTCGGCATCCCGTACTCTCGCGCAAGGGCAAGCAGCTCAGACCTCAGCTCGCGCAGCTGCGCGTCGGCCATCCGCGGCCCACCGACCGTGGAGTAGGTGACGGGCTCAGCCAACTGAGGCATCGACTCGCTGATCACTTGGACGCTGCTGTCCGAGTAGCGCTCCAAGATCCCTCTCGCATCTTCCTTGGCCAACCTCGGCATAACAGCTGTCATCCGAAAACCCCCGAACGAGACTGGAGTTCAGCGTCGAGTCTCGACGGATCCTCCCGGCGACGAGCGGCGAGAGCCTTGACTGGAAGCTCCGGCCAATACATCGATAAGAGATCAAAGAGCATCCGCCCGATCGTCCCCTCGTCGAACGTCTCCGCATCCTCCACGAATCTGTCGCTCTCCAGCGCCCCATGAACTAGGGATCTGGACACGTCGAACATCACGAATCTGCGGACGAGTCCCGAAGTCGGATCCTTGCTTCCCGATCGCAACGCGTCCATCAACTTGACGTCCTCTACGTTGACCAGCAGGCGAAGACCACCCAGCACAGGTGCCTCCAACTCCTCCCGATCCCATTCGAGTGCCCATGATCCACGATCGGGGAGCCGAGGAACGGATGAGAAGGCAACAGGGGTGATGGGGAATCTGGCGGCGCCCCCTTCAAGTTGCAGGCTTGATTTCTCATGCCACAGAGTGGCGCCGGCACGATTCGGCGAAATTCGGCTGACTTCTGTACCTGGGTATTCGATGACGATCCTGGTGTGCAGATCCAGCCTGCCGCCCGACAAACGACTCGGGATCCGGAGAGTCACTGGAGCTCGTACAAGGCCGTCGAGGGTGCCCAGAGCGACGACGGCTCGATCAGCCAATCTTGTCCTGTTCGAGTACCACGATGCGACTACGAGAAGAGACGAATCGCTTCCCAATCCGCAGGACTCACGAATGAGGTCCAGATCAATATCGATATCTCGGACGATCTCAAGATCCGTATACGGATCCCAGTGCTCGACCCGGTCAGCGATGTCGGACCCATCGAGCCAGGTCCAGGCGTAAGCGGAGACGGCGTCCTCCGGCGGGAGCAGGTACGGAGTTGCAGGAAGGGTCTTCAAGCGATCACCGCCTTGATATCCACCCGCATCATCGCGTCGTCAAGGAGCGGGATCTCCACATACCACCGACCATCAATGTCGGTGGGCCCGACGACCGGTCTCTGCTCGCGATACTCGGTGGCGGCCGGATCAGACCAGCTCCGCACGGCTGGCGGAGAGTATCCGCGGGGTGCATCCGCCTCGACCTGCGATCCGTCATTGGTCATGACTTCGACCTGCGCCTCCAGCGCTAGCCTGTGTCCCTGGCCGCGCAGTTCGAACGCATACCGCACAACCGCGGCACCGTCGCTCGCAATAGCCAGCGTCGGCTCTCCGATGGACCTCAGCTCCGGATAGCGCCTTTGCGGGGTGGGCTGGTTGGCTCCGTTCGTCCCGGACGCGCCGATCGAGCGATCTGCTGTGTTCGGCGCGGAGGTCTCGCCAGGGCCGTTGGAGACCCAGACGCCGTCTGACGGGGTATTGACACCAGCCCGGCCCGGAACATTCCGCCGCTTCTTCGCATGCTTGGCCGTCGAGGCTGCGGCCCTGCGTGCTCCCGGGCCATCCGCTCCCGGCATGAGGAGGGCTAACGCATCCGCGAACTCACCTAGCGGCACAGAATCGCCGTCTATCACGGTCCCGGAAGACCCGTCATAGCCGGCTGCCTCCCTGCAGACAGAGGCGATCCGTTCCAGCGCGACCTTCACGAAGGTACGTTGATGATCCGTACGCGTCACGGATCGGTAGATCCAGTCGTCATGCGTTGGCGGCTCGGCACGGCGGAAGGCCTCGTCAACGTCCACACTGCACCGGAAGACCCCGGAATACCCAAGACGGCCAACTACGGGCAACGGTCCGGGAAGGTACTTGACCACAAGCTCCGCATTGCGCATCAGAGCCACGTGGTGAACCGAGTCCGCGGTGATTCTGGCACCTTGCGGCACCGCCCGTCCGATGGGAGTGGTTGGCGCGACCGGTCCTCTCTGTATCACGAGCCGACCGAGAGATCTGACCGGACGGCGACAGTCGATCTGTCGATCCAACACGAGCTCGTCACCATCGCTCGGCTCCTCACGAAGACGGTCCATCGCCTCGACGAAGCCTCGAAGCCGCTCGTGTGTTCGCGGGTCCGGCAGCCGGACCGGACGGCCGTCGTCAAAGAGTCGGAACTCCATGGTGCGCGACACTCCTCCGCGCGTCGACATAATTCGCGGCCAGAAGTTCCACACCAATGCGTCGGCGATGAACTCCAGCGTCCGGTCCTTCCCGTCCTCAGACTCTGGAGCCACACCGGGAGCCAAAACTACGATAGTCGTCCCGAGATCCGAGGGATCAGATCGGTCCGGAAGCCCGAGAAGCATGGCAATCTCGGCTGCCCTGCCGTCCTTGAGCGGTTCAGGAACACCGTCCGCGATCACGCCCCACCAGTGGCGACCGGTGTACGGCCGACCGCCCTCGTCGAAATTCTCACCCAGACCGCATGCGAGGAGTCGACGCTCCAAGTGGCCATCGCCGTTAATACAGAGAGTATCAACGACAATCGTTCGCGCACGACTAGCGATGTAGAACGCTGCCTTACCGTAGCCGAACGAACCACCACCCAGGTCCTTGTCGGGCGGTTGCCCGATATTTCGGACGAAGTCTACGAAATCACGCTTCTTTCCTGGCCGGTCCGCACGGGTCGGCCCGCCTAGTCCGTCCGTGCCGAAGTCAGCGAAATAGAGTATCTCCAGACCACGCTCGAGCTCGTCCGCGAGGGGAAGCCCGAGCGGAGGATCCACCAAGAACCTTTCCCGGAGTGTCGTCAACTGATCGGCGTCCATGATCCGCCGGCCGATCTCCACACGAATGCTGCCGACATCAGGGCGCTTCGCATCCCAACAGTTCTGCACAGCTTCCCGGACCAAGACCTCAAGCGCCTCGATATCCGGTCTACCAAGCTGGTTGAGAACGCCTTCCGCCGCCAATCCCCCGGTCGCGTTGTAGGGCTCTGAGTACCTGGCGACCTCAGTCATGCGATCCACCCGCCGCCAAGCTGTTCACGACATCCACGTATTCCCTCAGATCCAAGGCGTTCTCAAGGACGTGGTCCAGATCGATCTGATAACGCACGTCGACTACGCCGAGCGGACGCTCATCGCGCTTGAACGACGACGGAACGATCCGCGGAGCTCTCTCATCGACGGGGAAGGTGAGCCGCTCGCGAACTTCGAACATGACGTCAGAGACCTGCGCCAACTGCGCGACCGGGACGCCGACCCGTGCGAGGGCGGTGAACAGATCCTCGGCGGAGGCTCCCAGGGCCAGCAGCTCATCCACGATGGACGGCACGGACCTGCCCGACCCTGCGGCCTCCTCCAGTCTGATGAAATGGAGGAACAAGGTGCCGCCCGTCGGCTCCTCAAGTTGATCGTCTCCGTGAATCGTGACGATGCGCGAGGTGTGTGACCGCGTCGCCTTGACCTCCACCGCGATCGATCCGCGACGGAAGTCGTGTCGCGACCCCGAGGGACCGCCCCAGACATCCACCCGTCGGTGCGGATCCGCCCGTACAACATCGAGGAGAACCAGCAACTCGCCGAACAGCGCAGCGAGCTTGTCGCGACTGGGCGGCGGCCCATCGCTGGACAGGAAGAGGTGCCATCGTTCCAAGACGCTCTCAACCACCTGTGCAGGCGAGGACCGCTCAGCCTCAAGCTGGCGCGATACGGCAAGTATGAAGTGCTCGAATACCTCCGCGAGCGCCTCCAGCCGGGATTCGATATCAATGAAACGAACTGGTCTCCCCGCGACATCGAGGATCCGTAACGTCGCTGTCAGGGTCATCAGACCAAGCTCTGGCAGGTCGCCATCGTGAACCAACAACAGGTGCTGGTGACGATCCGCATCTAGTCCCAGGAAGAGCCCACCCGAGTCTCCCAGCTCGCGGATCACCAAGCTGTCACCACCCGGTGACGGGGCTTCGCTCAGAGCCAGGTACGTCAGTCGGATGTCGTCGATCACGACACGCCTCGCTCCACGTCGGACTCATCCGGCTCGTCTGCTTCGTCCGGTGCATCCACATCCACTCTCATGGCGGCCACGTCCGCGGTGAGATACTCGAGCTTCGCCGCCCTCGAGCTGCTCTCCGGGAACACGAGGCCGACCCCGATCACATGGTTGACTGCTTCGAGGTTCATCCGTGTATGCGCCGTGCCGCGAACGGGACGACTGTCTTTCGAGACGGGGTAGACGAGGAGCAAACCGGAGCCGTCTCCGCGACCGCCCTTCGACGGCAGATTCCGCATCCGTGCCATGTCGGCGTTGGTGATGTCCTGTGACAGCTCTGACGCCGGGATCTCCAGATCTACAACGCGATCATTCCGGCTCATCAGGGTTTTGATATCGGCGTACGTTGCCCCGCCGACCACGCTCATTCTGGCGCGATTTATGCATCCGGACAGCTCCGGCAAGCCGAGATCGACCTCGCCGAGGTATGTCGACTTAGCAGCCCTGGCCATGACGGCGACCTTGAAATGCATGAGCTCACCCTCGTCTCGGCGTGCCTCTATATATCGGGTCAGTAGCTCACTGTCAAGGTCGCGGCTGTTCTCGTGGAACCTGTATCCCCTCAAGAAGTCAAGAATGAGCTTCGATGAAACAGGCCCCGTGACGTGGACGCCGGGCCTGATACGCCTGACCACAGCATCACCGGCCGCATTGATCAGCGTCCTCGCAGCCAGGGTATTGCCCTCGAGCCATTCGTTATTGCGGTGATTGAATAGAATCGTCTGGATTCTTCTACCCGAATACGACACATCCGCCTGGCGTGCGCCCTGCATCTTCGATGCGGCCGTGATGGCTAGTTTCGGATGTGTACGAATGTTTACGCCGAGGACTTCTGGCTTGACGTGGTCGCGTTCATATCGCTCTATGTCGTACCTGATCTCCTGTTCGACAGTGGCCAGGTGGTGGAACCACTCCCGCATCTCGTCCGTCATCCAGATTCGCGTCAGGTCGGCGTAACCATTCCTGTACCCGAACCACCTTCCCATCTGCAGCAAAGTGTCGTAGGCAGACGCTGTTCGAACGAAGAAGGAGACTGCGAGCCCTTCGAGCGTCAACCCTCTCGACAGCGTGTTGCCCCCGACCGCGACGATCACTCGAGGGTCACCATCATCGAAGTTCAGCCGTTCGGTGCTCCGCGAGTTGTCAGTGATGACGACAGCATCCTCTGCAACTGCTGGGAGAAGCGCGAGGACGTCATCCCAGTCGATCTCGGTCTGCCCGAAATCGGCAGCCGGCACTCTCTTGCATTCGTCAACCCACATGACTCGCAACGCAGCCACGAGTTCAGGGGCACGTTGAGCTAGCGCCTTCCCCAGCTCGTCCAAATGGGACCGGATGGCGTGCGCCGTACGCTCGTGTACGTCGATGTGTTGAGATGTGTGAACCAAGGCAGTCGCATGGCGGTTTCCCTTCGCACGTACTCTCCGCGCAGCCGTGCTGAGCAAGAAGTACTTGAGCGCGCTATCCAGACTGGGGGTGATCTCAGGCGCGAACTCATGCCGCGTGGCAGCACCGCGGGGTCGGAGACCATCGATCTCTTCGATAGCGACGCTACGCACGAAATCGTGCCCGTCATCTCCTACGTCCTCTGCGTCGAAGTCGACCGGTTCGCGACCGAAGATCGCCTCCGGGCCGATATACACCGATGGACGGGGAAGGTCGACGATGAAATCTCTCGGATACAAGTCTTCGTAGTTCTTAGGATCAATCAAGACGTTCGCGAACGGCGTGGCCGTATATCCCACGTACGCCGACTTCGGGAGCCTATTGACAATGCCCCGTATCAACTTATTGATGGTGCTCGGCTGACGATCTGGCTTAGAAGTGTTGACCGTCGCCTGGTCAGCCTCATCATCGATGATGAGGACCGGACAGTCCGCAAGCACGTCCGTGCGCGCCTCGAACAACCATTTACTCAGCGCACGCAGTCTGGGTCCGTTCTTCTTGACGATCGCCAGCACCCGCTGGTTCTGGGAAGCCAACAGCGCGTCGACATTCGCGGTGGGCCTGAAATCGCCCTCGTCTGTAAGGCGGTTCCACAGCACGGGGTTGCGCTCCCACAGCTGCTCATTCAGCCGATCCTGCGTCTGTTGACGCAACGCATCGTGGATACCAGACAGAACTATGAAGAACCGGTAGCCGGCATCTGCCGCCTTCGCGATGACCGCGGTGAAGTTTGTGGTCTTGCCGCTCTGCACATATCCCAGAACCAAGCCACGACATTGATAATCGTCCTGCCCGTGCGGGTTAGGCAGTTGAGCAACTACCTTCGTCGAAGCATCATTCAGATCTTCAATCGCCTTCTCTCCCCAGCCTTCCGACTCGAGGATCTCGACCAAGGATGTCCAGTTACGATCCTCGGCTCGCGGGCCGGCGTACCAGGATTCGATGTTCCCTGCAACCACTGCCCGGGGGTCCTGCGCCGTTTGTATCTGTTCGGCCAGAACCCGGATCCGTGCTGCGGCAGCATCCACCCGAGCGTGATCTATGTACTCCCGGGCCTCTGTGACAGCCTGCTCGAGACTGACGCCCCGGCCGTCACGCATTGCCCTCGCGAGGTTCCTGATCACCGGATCTTCGGCGCTCAGAGCGTCCAGATCACTGAATTGCCCTTCAGCCATTCCGATCACCGACAGACGGCCCTGTCGCCCCCGCATTGCCGGCCTCGAGACTCCGGTCGTGTCTGACAGATTTCAGCTGGTTCCTCGCCACGCCACCCCTCGTTCCATGCTGATTCGATCGTCGCACTCCGTAGTGCGACGTTACCGCCGAGCGATCAGCTCCACCAGACAGCTGTGCGGGAAGCACCCGCGCGCCTGTACCCCCTCGCGGCGGCCAAAGACCTCCTAGCGCCTCTATCGGTAAGGAGTCTCTGACGTTACTCAGTCGTGCAGGGCGGTGCTGCGAGGTTCGCGTCCGTTACACCAGGTGCAGGTGGCACCCGTGTCGCTGGATCCGAGCTCACCGAGGACCTTTAGACTGCGCCGAGGGAGTTGATGATGACGTCTGCTGGGCAACGCAAGATGGGGGTCAAGCTCGTACGGGGCCCCTTCGTACGACTGGAGCCGCACTCGGAACATTGCACGACCGAGGACGCGTTCCTAGCGTTCTGTGACCGATTGCGCGGCGAGCAACCCGCGCAACTCCTCGCCGCAGATCTTTTCGCCGGCGCCGGTGGCCTGAGCTATGGCTTGGAGCAATCCGGAATGCGCGTCGTCCTGGCTGCGGACCACGACCCAGAGGCGCTGGAGACTCATAGTCATCACTTCGGAGGCCTGATGGTCGACTGGGACCTCGGCGATGCTCGCGTTGTCGAGAAGATCGCTCGATTGATCAAGAGGGCCGGAGTCGACGTATTAGCGGGAGGTCCACCCTGCCAGCCGTTCTCCAAAGCCGGCCGCTCAGGCATACGCCACCGCGTCCGACAGGGACTTCGCGATCCGATTGACCAGCGTCGCGACCTCTGGCGTTCCTTCTTGGAGGTCGTCCGTCTCGCGGGTCCCGCGGCCGTTGTCATGGAGAACGTGCCCGACATGGCCCTTGACCGCGAGATCTTCATCTTGCGAACCATGGTGCTCGAGTTGGAGCAGATGGGCTACGCCGTCGAGGAACGGATCGTCGACACGTGGCGCTACGGAGTTCCGCAGTTCAGGCAGAGGCTGATACTCGTGGCTATGCGAGACCGGCATTTGTTCGCGTGGCCCTCGGAGGCCCCGAAGAAGGTCACCGTCAGCAACGCGATCTCAGATCTGCCCGCCGTCGTGGGAGGCTGGAGACCAGAAGGCGGTGCGGAGGGATGGGCTGACTACGACCGCCCGATCACCGAGTTCCAGAAGGCGATGCGTAGCGAGGTCGACAGTGACGACGTCAATAGGGTGTACGACCACATCACACGTCCTGTGCGCGAGGACGACGCCGTCGCCTTCGAACTGCTCGGCTCGAACATGCGCTACTCAGAGCTTCCAGACGAGCTGAAGCGATACAGGGATGACATCTTCGACGACAAGTACAAGCGACTGGACGGCGACGATCTATCACGTACGATCACGGCGCACATAGCCAAGGACGGTTACTGGTACATCCATCCGATTCAGAACCGCACGCTGACCATACGCGAAGCCGCTCGGCTCCAGACGTTCCCGGATCATTTCCGCTTCGCCGGGCCACCGTCCGCGGCATTCCGACAGATCGGCAACGCCGTACCTCCACATCTAGGTGCGGCGATCGGTAACGGCATCCAAGATGCTCTCAGGCGAGGACCGAGCGCTGCCTCGACATCTGAGGAGCTCGCTGAGCGCTTGGCCGTGTGGTTCCGAAACGCCGAGGCCCTCTCACTCCCGTGGCTTAAGGCAGAAACACGTTGGCAGGTTCTCATGGCTGAGCGCCTCCTGGACCGTGCCTCAACATCCACCATCACCTCGCTATGGCCGTTGCTGCAGCGTTGGAAGTCGCCGAGCGAGGTTGTCGGTCATCGCGAGGAGCTGATGATGTTGGCAGGCTGGATAGGCCGCGACACAAGAGCTTCCGCCGTTGTCGCTACAGCTGAGGTCCTGACCGAGCGCCCCGATCCGGCACTGGACGATGCGGCCATCCGGCAGCTTGCAACGGAGCGGCTGGTGACGGAAGCCGAAGCTGACCTAGCAGGTCTGGTCGTGCCGGAGGGCGCTGCCGACGACGACAGCGAAGAACCGGTACTCGTCACCAAGGGAGTTCTCCGAGTCGCCGCGAGGTTCGTGGGCGAGACGATCGACCGTCGAAACAGGAAAACGGACGGGCGACTCGCGGTGGCACGAATGATCGGCTACGGATTCGCGAGTCGCCACGCACACCTAGCGCTTATCGAGCTTGCCTCGGATATCTGCGGCCCGGCTGAGCCTGCCTGCGCTAGATGTCCGCTCAACCACGCCTGCATGTCGTCGTCGGTGGCGTCCATATCATCGCCCTAGTCCGAGCGCCCGCCATAGATCCGGGTTGCGGCGTTGGAGAACCTCGAAGGCCTGCGTGAGCGGGCCTAGTTGTCCAGCTTCCATCGCGGCAGCTCGCAGTGAGATGCCGACATCGCCAAGATCGATCTGGCGCCTATCGGGCGCGCTGGCGACAGTCTTCGTACGGCTGGTCTTCCGATAGGTGTCGTCTGCAGTCACACAGAGCTCATGAACAGGGCGCTCCAGCATCTGCTTGAGTGCCGGTGGGATGTTGACCCGCATCTTGGCGACGTTGATCTGGAAAGCCTCATCGAGGTCTGTATCGAAATCGAGAGAAGCACGTGCGAGCTTAGTGTGCTCATCTACCGCACGCAGCCCGCTCCAGCCTCCGAACTGGACCATGCGGTTCGCACGGTAGATATACAGGCCCTGCTGACGGTTCCACTTCAGTGGACCCGAGAGCTCCTCGAACTCGGCTGGGGATGAGAACTTGTTCTTGGGGGGCAGCACGAACCCTCGTAGGGCGACTTCCCCGGTCGTCGCCCCGATCTCCAGCTCGAACAACTGCGTAGGGAAGGACACTGTCGCAGGCTCTTCTACAGCGAAGGGGTCCCATGGTTTCAGCTTCTCGCCATTCACGGACAGCACCAACTGCCGGCCATCGGGCAAGCCTGAGATGAATCGATGGAAAACCATTCGTAGGTGCTGGGCAGTCTTCTGTGATAGAGCGGCCATCCGCCGACGGCCCCACCCGGTCTCCGCCACCTTCCCCGCCAGGACCCTGTCCAGCTTCTGCCAGATGACGACCGTGCCAGGTCCCTCGCCGAGAGCGCTGGTCGCGCGCAGCAGTAGGTCTGTCGGCTCATCATCGACGATCAGCCACTCGTCCCACTCCTCGATCAGATCGAGGTCCAGCGTTCTAGTGCTGATACGGGCAACCGACGGCGAGCGCCGGGATGCAACCGTCAATCTGCGGCACTGCGACAATGATGCTGTCTTCAATCCGAGTCCGAAACGACCCAGGTCACCCCTCACGTAGCCGCGTCGTGTTCCGTATCGAAGCGCCTCCACCAGACCGTTGGCCGACATGCCATCACCGTCGTCGCTGATAGTGACGTATGACTCGCCCGGATCGAACGCGATCTCAACATCCACTCTTGTCGCGTTCGCTGCTACTGAGTTGTCGACCAGGTCAGCGATCGCTGTGTGGAAGTCATAACCGATGTCCCGGAGGGAACCTGTCAAGCGGGCCGCCGACGGTGTCACCTCGAGAGACTTCGGCAAAGTGCGGGTCATGCCACCTCCATGATCAGAACCTACGATGACACGAGATCGAGAGCGTGGCTGGTAGATCTCTCGTGTGTCGAACGGAAGACTAGGTCATCGTGCCGACAGTCCATCCCCACCGCCCAGGATCCGACTCCTGGGCCTCATCGCCTGCGGTCCGACGCAACATGCAGGCGAACCGTGGGCGGGACACGTCCCCCGAGCTCGCGGTGCGATCCCTGCTACACTCGCGCGGTCTTCGCTACCGCGTGAATGCCAAACTCCACTTCGACCGTCGACGCCGCGCGGATATAACGTTTCCGCGCTTGCGACTGGCCGTCTTCATCGACGGCTGCTACTGGCACGGCTGCGCCGAGCACTTCCAGACTCCGAAGACGAACCGGCGGTTCTGGTTGGACAAGATAGACGCTAACCAGGCACGCGACAGGAACACCGATAACACACTCCGAGCCGCCGGGTGGACCGTTCTGCGCTTCTGGGAGCACGAGAAGCCTGAGTACGTCGCGGATCGGATTGCCACGATCGTCCGAGGGCTACGCGACCAGAATGGAGCGTAGTAATCCCTACAGCAGTTCGACATCTCGCTCTGCGCGCGTTGGCTTGCGTGCCGTGCCGAGCTCAATCAACGCTCGCGACCGGTTGACCCGATCGAGTACGAAGCGATCCTGACCACGCCAGGCAATCGGGCTGCGTGACCGAAAGTGTCATCTTTCCGTGCAGCAGGCCCTCCTATCGTGCAAAATCTCGCGATCATGTCGCACCGAGCCCTTCGGGATCTCGCACCGTGCCAGGTCGGACTTCGGGTAACGATGAGGTTTGCAAGCGACGAGCCCCTAGTCGCTCATGGCCATGCGGGCCGAATTGATGTCTGACCGCTGGGTTTGTACCTAGATCGGGCATACCCAACAAGCCAGCCTTGCCTCCACCTCTGGAACCGAGCCCGCTCGCGCTGCAGCCGACCATCCGATAAGCGGTTAGTTCGAGCGGAGTTGGGGAGCCACACGGCGGCGGTTCCTCCTTAGCCGGTATCGATGTTTCGAGGCGCGCGTCGACTCAAGCGGGCCGATGACTGCGGGGCAGGCGGTCGGCTCGTGCTCAAACGCGCCCCGACATCGTCGAGCCAGCAACAGGTCAATTGGCTCGGCATCGACCAGCGCTCGTGAGTGCTCTAGCGCAACCCGGATGGATGCGTGCCAAACCGCCCAGATCTCGGCATCGATCCATCCTAGGCGAACGAGCTCGAATTCGTCCTCACACAGTCGGACGTAGCGCCTGTCCTGGAGCAGGAGCTCGTCTTTGTCTCCGACCTGCTCAGCGCGCAGCCTCCTGTCGTCAATGTCCCAGAATCTCTGCACGTACATATTGGCAAGTTCACGCTGACGAGCTCGACGCGCCTGAATCAGTTGGTATAGGGCGATCGGAACGCCCACACCGCCGACCAGAGTTGTGACGATGTCGGCAACAATCGAGATGCTGATGATTCCCCCTCACGCACTGTCGCATGAGTATCGACATCTCATGCCTGGTCGTTACATCAACGGTGGACGCAGGGGCGCGTGCGCGATGTCTATCAGCCCGTGGTCTGCGAGCTCGATCCTGAGCTGGCACATCGATTTTCGTGTTTGCGTCGACGTGCCGAATCCAGCGATCGCCCGAGGCAGTCGCAACATACTCGCCCGGAGCGCCAGGCATCGCCGAAGTCGCCGATTTGGCCGGCGCGCCGATCGACGCGGAGTGCACCGGCCAGGCGATGCGGACTAAAGCCCGCCCGATCGAGTCGGACTGCGAGGCGGCGTGCTGTGGTTACGCTCCCTGGCTGTCGCGCGCCGCGGGCGTGGCGCTTTGTAACCGTCCGGATGCCCGGCCGCGTTGGGTCAGCGGGTTAGGTCGGCGGTGAATTGGTAGGCGTCGCCTCTGTAGTGGTTGGTGCCTGAGAGGAGGGGGGTGGTGGTGTCTTGGGCGAAGGCTATTTCGGTGGCTACGAGGATGGCTCCGCCGGTGGGGAGGTTGAGGAGGGCGGCGAGGGTGGCGTCGGCGCTTTGGGCCTGGACGGTGTAGCGGGAGTAGGAGAACTCGATGCCGTGGGTGGAGAAGAGTTCGTACAGGGATGCGTTGGTCAGGTCGGCGGTGGGTAGCCAGGGGGTGATGGCTACGGGGATGACGAGGTCCTCAACGGTGACGGGGCGGCCGTCCATGCCACGGAGGCGGCGGATGGATACGACGGGGGCGGTGGGGGCCAGGTGGAGGCGGTGGGCCTCGTCGAGGGTGGCTGGGCGTTCGCGGTGGTCGAGGATTTCCGAGCTGGGGCGGAAGCCCAGCTCGTGAGCCATCTCCGTGAAGGATTGGAGCCGGCTCGGGGGCTCACGGAGTACGAGGTCGCGTACGTACCAACCTCGTTGGGGTGACGGGACGATCAGGCCGTCGTCGGAGGCGGCTTGGAAGCCGGCCCGGACGGTCATGCGGCTGAGGCCGGTCTCGATCGCGAACTGCCGTTCGCTCGGCAGTCGGCTGCCGCTCGGGTAGCGCCCGCGCACTATTCCGTCTTGGATCCGTTTCTTGACCCGTTCGACCGCGGGCTCTGCTGCTGTCACGGCCGTCACTATACCAGTTTCAGGCCTCTATCCGCTCACAATCAGCAACTGGTTGGGACTGGCATAACTGGTTTCAGAGTCGTAGGGTGGCCGGAAGTCACGGGAACGGACGAAGGAGTCACGATGGTCACCAGGCGGACCGTGTTGAAGTCGGGAGCCGCACTCGGCCTGTTCACGCTGGCTGGTTGCGCGCCGCAGGGCACCAAGGCGAGCAGCGCGCCGTCCACGCCTGCCAAGTCGATCGATGTCGCCAAGGCCGGCACGGTGACGCTGTCGATGCTGGACTTCTGGGGCGGTGATTCCGCCAAGTGGGTGGGCAACGCGGTGAAGGCGTACCAGCAGAAGTACCCGAACGTGACGATCAAGCGCACGTCCGTCGACTGGGGTCAGCTGACCCAGACGGCCAACCTGCGGTTGAAGGAGAAGAACCCGCCGGACATCATCACGGTCAACAACGGGTGGCAGTCCCTGGGCACGCTGTCCAAGGCCGGGCTCGTCCTCAACCTGGACGGCTACTCGAAGTCGTTCGGTTGGGACAGATTTCCGAGCACGATCCTGCGTCAGACCCAGTTCACGGCTGACGGCACTGAGATGGGCTCTGGATCGCTGTTCGCCACGCCGGTCGCCAGCTCGTCGCTGATCGGCCTCTACTACAACAAGGCAGTCCTGGAGCGCGTGGGAGCCACGGTGCCCACCGACCTCGCGTCGTTCGAGGACGCCTGTACGAAGGCCAAGGCCGCGGGCGTTGTGCCGATCGGCTACGGGTCCCAGGACAAGGGGTCCTCAACGGCGATCCTGCTGGCCCTGCAGGACTTGTTCGGCGATCAGAAGAAGATCAACGACTTCGTCTACTCGACCGGGTCGGTGAAGGCCGACGAGATCGGCCTGAAGGACGCGGCTGAGCGGCTGAAGTCGTACCAGGACAAGGGCTGGCTCACGCCGAACCATGCCGGCATCCAGTTCGCCGACGCCGGCGACGCCTTCCTCAAGGGGAAGTCCGCGTTCCGCTTCGAGTACACCGGGACCTTGGCCTTCCAGGGCGCCCAGAAGCAGGAGTACGGCTACGTGCAACTCCCGCAGGTCACGGGCGGGAAGGTCGTCGGTACGGGCGCGTCCACCGCTGTCGCGCTCGGCTCGAAGTGCAAGAACCCGGATGTCGCCGCCTCGTTCCTCGACTTCCTCGCCGGCCCGCAGGCCGCGCAGTACGTCGTCGAGAACGGTTTCCTGCCGCTCCTGAACGACGTCAAGGCACCGGCGGACAACCCCGAGTTCGGTACGGAGATCACCGGTCAGCGGTCGCTGGACAAGGACAACGGGTACGTCCCGTACTTCGACTGGTCCACACCCTCGATGCTCGACACCCTCGGTGGACAGGTCCAGCAGTTGCTGGCCGGCCGGAGTACACCCGACGCACTGGTGAAGGCGGTTCAGGCCGACTACGACAAGTTCCAGAACGCCCGATGACTGTTCAGACTTCGCGTCTGAGCGTCCGGGCCAGGCCAAGGACGCGAACCACCGTCTCGAGACAGACCCGCAAGCGGCGCTGGATCGGGCTGCTCTTCCTGTCTCCCGCCCTCCTGCTGTACGGCGCGATCGTCCTCGTGCCGTTGATCCAGACGGTGAACTACTCCTTCTACAAATGGGACGGAGTCAGCGAGCCGACCTGGATGGGACTGCAGAACTACCTGGAGTTCGGACGCGACCCGCGGATGTACGCCGCCTTCGGGCACGTGCTGGTGCTCATCGTCATGTTCGGTCTGATCCCGCTCGGCCTCGGGCTGATCAGTGCCGCCCTGCTCAGCCGGGCGAAGATCCGCGGCGAGGGCATCTACCGCTGGTTCCTCTTTCTCCCGCAGGTGTTGACGAGTGTCGTCGTGGCGATCATCTGGAAGCGCATCTACGCGCCGGATGGCCCGCTGAACACGGTGTTGCGCTGGGTCGGCCTGGGGCAGCTCACCCGCAACTGGCTGGGCGATTTCACCTGGGCCCTTCCGTCGCTCGGCATGATCGGGGTCTGGGGCGGCTTCGGATTCACCATGGTGCTGTTCCTGGCCGGCATTCTCGCCATTCCGGACGAGCTCTACGAGGCCGCACGGTTGGACGGATCGACACGGTGGCAGGAGTTCTGGCTCATCACGCTCCCCAGCCTCCGCGGACAAATGGCCATCGCACTGACCCTGACCATCACGGGTGCGCTGCGGACCTTCGACATGGTCTACATCACGACACAGGGCGGCCCCGGGGACGCGACGACCACTCCGGCGCTGCTCCTGTACCAGTTGGCGTTCGTCAATCCTGATGTGGGCAAGGCGTCGGCCACTGGCGTCGTACTCGCCCTTCTGTGCCTCGGGATCGCGGTCGGCATCACGCGGATGATGGAGAACAAGGACCGATGATCTCCAGGTACGAACGTCTCTCGAACTACGTGATTGTCATCGTGCTGACAGTCGCGGTGCTCTTCCCGGTCGCCTGGTTCGTGCTGACCTCCGTCAGCCCCAACACCTCCGGTGCACTTGACCTGTCCAGGATCTCGTTGAGCAACTTCAGCGCGGCCTGGCGGGACGGGAACCTCGCGCACTCGATGTACGCGTCTCTCGTCATCACGGTGTCGGCTGTCATCGGACAGGCCCTGCTCGCAATCCTTTCCGGCTATGCGTTCGGCGTCCTCGGGGTGGTCGGCGAGCGGTTCCTGTTCCCGGTCATTCTGCTGGGGATGATGGTCTCGACCGAAGTGATCGTGATCCCGCTGTACTACGAGTTCCAGCGCGTCGGTCTGACCAACTCCTGGCTGGGACTGGTCATCATCCAGCTCGGGATGGGTGTTCCGTTCGGGACCTACTGGATGCGGGCCACCTTCAGGGCGCTGCCTCGCTCGGTGATGGACTCGGCGGCCGTCGACGGCGCGGGCGTGTGGAGCACCTTGTGGCGGATCCTCGTCCCGATGGCTCGGCCCGCGGTCCTGACCCTGGTGATCTTGTCGTTCATGTGGACGTGGAACGACTTCTTCCTGTCGCTGATCTTCCTCGGCGACCCCGAGAAGCAGACCGCGACCGTTGCCCTGGGCGCCTTTCAGGGACGGCATGTCCTGCAGGTGAACCTGATGGCGGCCGGCTCGCTGATCGTCTCGTTGCCGGTCGTGGCTCTGTACCTGTTCTTCCAGCGTGAGTTCATCAGCGGCGTCATGGCCGGCGCGGTCAAGGAGTGACGTGGCGACACCTATCACCGTGATGCCCTCGGCCGCCGAGATCGGCGAGGTCGTCGCGCAGCAGATTCTCGACGGCCTCGCTGCGACGGATCGGTACGTCGTCGGCTTTCCTGCCGGTCGTAGTGCGACTCCGGTGGCTGCTGCCTTGGATCGGCTCGCACATCAGAGCGGAGTCCGTGTCGACAATCTGCGGATCGTGATGATGGACGAGTACGTCACGGGACAATCCGGAGAGTGGAAGCTCCTCTCTCCGCTCACACCGCACAGTTGCATCGGATGGGCCCGGCGGAATCTCCTGGATCCTCTCGGCGACCTTGGCCTACGATCGACCAGCCTCATCGCCCCCGACCCCAACGAGCCCGCTGCCTTCGAGAAGGAACTCATCGATGGAGGCGGCATCGACCTGTTCCTGCTGGCCAGCGGCCAGGGTGACGGTCACGTCGCTCTGAACGGGCCGGGTACGCCGCGGAACGCACCCACCCGCGTTGTCGAGTTGCCGGAGTCGACCCGCAGGGACAACGTGTCCACCTTCCCGAGTCTGCGGTCGCTCGACGACGTACCGGCGTACGGCGTCACGATCGGTACGGCGGAACTCGCGGCGCTCTCGCGGTCGGTGGTGATGCTCCTGTGGGGACCGAACAAGGCGTACGCCTTCGACCGGATCCGCCGGGCCGACAGCTACGACCCGGAGTGGCCGGCGACCATCGTGCACGACTGCCACAACGCCCGCATCTACGCAGATGAACAAGCCGCACAGTCAGAACGAGAAGGGGTCTCATAGGACATGGCTCGAATCAAGATGGCCTACATCGGCGGAGGATCCTCCAGAGCGGCCGGCACTATGGCCTCGTTCTTGTGGCACGGGCCGGAGTTCGCGGGATCCGAGGTCGTGCTGATCGACAAGGACCCGGAGCGCCTGGAGACCGTCCTCAGGATTGCCGAGAAACTCGCGGCGGAAGGCGGTGACGGGATCACCGTCACGGCGACCACTGACCAGCGCGCTGGACTGGCCGATGTCGACGCGGTGCTGACCAGCTACCGGCCCGGGAACTTCGCCGCCCGCGCGCTCGACGAACGCATCCCGATCAAGCACGGCGTCATCGGTCAGGAGACGCAGGGCCCTGGTGGATTCTTCATGGCGCTGCGCTCCATCAACGACATGCGCACCATCACCGATGACCTGCAGGCAGTTGCCCCGGACGCGGTGATCTTCAACTACACCAACCCGGTCAACATCGTTTCCCAGGCAGTCGCCGACCACACGCCCGTACCTATCTACTCGATGTGCGAGGGGCCGATCGTGTTCCCGCCCGTCGTCCTCAGGGCCGCCGGACTCGACCCCGAGCGAGCCAAGGTCACCATGGCCGGCGTGAACCACAACTGCTGGAGCTACGAACACCTGTACGACGGGGAAGACGTCATGCCACTGCTCGACGCGGCGTGGGAACGGCGCAAGGACGACCCGGCCCTCGATGCGAACTCCAAGCGGGCACTGCACCTGGCCGTGGTCATGCGGTCCATTCCGTCGGACTACTTCAACTACTACTACTTCCGGAACGAGGTGTTCAGGGATCAGCAGGCCGCGCCGCGGACTCGGTCGGAGGTGATCATGGATGCGGTTCCCGGGTACTGGGATCACTACCGCGAACAGGCTGAGGCCAGCCATCCCCACCTCGACCCGGCCCGGTCGCGAGGCGGGATCCACGAACTCGAACTGGCCATCGACGTGATGAGTGCCTACTACAACGACACGGGCGCGCGTCTGCCCGTCAACCTTCCGAATGTCGACAATGCACTGCCGGGCTTCGACGCGGAGACCGTGGTCGAGGTCTACTGCACTGTGGATCGGAAGGGTTGCCACATCGAGCCGCAGCAGCCGCTGCCACTCGCCGTCCGCGGCATCACGCGTCAACTCGCCGACTACCAGATGCTGGCGGCCAAGGCTGCCTGGGAAGGCACCCGGGCCGATGCGATCCGTGCGCTGGTCGCGAACCCGCTGGTTCCCGACCTGGCCATCGCCGAGAACCTGTACGACGAGATGGCCGCGGCGCATGCGGCGTACCTGCCGGAAAGACTTCTTCAGTGAAGGACGTCTTTCTCGCGGTCGACGCCGGGAACACCAAGACCTGGGCGGGGTTGACGACGGCCGATGGTGACCTCGTCGGCCTGGCCCGTGGCGGCGTCGGCGACATCTACGCGCCGGCCGGGGCTGAGGCGGCGAAGGCTGTCGTCCTCGGCCTGGTCGGCGACGTCCTCGAGTCGGCGGGACTCCGGGCATCCGACATCAAGCACGCGGCGTTTCGCTTGGCAGGTGTCGATTGGCCGGGTGACGCACGATTCTGGAGTGCGACTCTAGAGCCACGCTTTAGCGACCTGAGCATCAAGAACGACGGGTTCGCCCTCATCCGGTGTGGGCGGCTCGATGGGCAGGGGATCTCCGTCGTACTGGGTACTGGGGCCGCGCTGGCGGGCAGAGGTCCGGTGAAGGAGTGGGCCCTGTCGTGGTGGCTGCAGCATCCGCTCGGCGGGGCAGGCCTGGTCGGCGAGGCGTTGCGCGCTGTGTATCTGTCGGAGCTCGGGCTGGGCGAGTCGACGAAGCTCACCGCCGTACTGCCTGCGTTGTTCGGTGTGTCGACGCCGGAGGAGATGCTCGAGCTGACCACCAAGCGGGAGAACACCTTCAACTTCGCGACGTTGGCGGCGCATGCTCCGTCGGTCTTGGCGCTGATCGACGACGACCCTGTGGTGGCTGGGCTGGTGGATACGCAGGCGTCGCGCCTCGCCGACTACATCGACAGTCTGGCCCGCAACTGTGGACTCACTGAGCCCGTGACTGTCGTTGCCGGCGGCGGCCTCCTCCGGGAGCCGGGTGCGCCCGTCTTCGCGGCGCTCCGTCGTACCTGCGAAGATCGCGAGCTCAACCTCGACCTTCAGCACACCCAGGACCCCGCGCTCGTGGGCGCACTTCTGGACGCGTTGGCTGAAGGCGGGGCGCAGCCGACCGACGCGGTGAGGAGCAGGTTGTCGGAGGCGGCGCGCGCCCACGAGTGACTCAGAAGCCCTGGTGATGGGACTGAGCTGATTCTCTTGTTGGAAGTCTTAGCGGGCGCGCGGGAGGGTGGAGGTATGGACTTTACTCAGCTTGGACGTACGGGACTGAACGTCAGTCGAATCGTGTTGGGGACCATGAACTTCGGGCCTCACACCGAGGTGGCGGATGCGCACGCGATCATGGACGCGGCGCATGAGAAGGGGATCAACTTCTTCGACACCGCCAACGGGTACGGGCGGGCGATCTACCCGGGGCGGACCGAAGAGATCATCGGTGAGTGGTTCGCCAAGGACCCGGGGAACCGGCACAAGACGGTGCTGGCGACCAAGGTCTACGGAGACATGGGCGACGGGTGGCCCAACGAGGGGAAGCTGTCGGCGCTGAACATCCGGCGTGCGCTGGACGCGTCGCTGAAGCGGCTGCAGACCGACTACGTGGATCTGTACCAGTTCCACCACGTGGACCGGAACACGCCGTGGGACGAGATCTGGCAGGCGATCGAGGTCGCTATCCAGCAGGGCAAGATCCTGTACGCCGGATCCTCCAACTTCGCGGGATGGCACATCGCGCAGGCTCAGGAAGCGGCGGCGCGGCGCAACTACATCGGCCTGGTCAGCGAGCAGTCGATCTACAACCTGCTCGTGCGTGACGTCGAGCGCGAGGTGCTGCCGGCGGCGCAGGAGTACGGCCTCGGCGTGATCCCGTGGTCGCCGCTGCAGGGCGGTCTGCTCGGCGGCGTCATCCGCAAGGAGAACGAGGGCGTACGTCGTCTCGAGGGTCGCGCCAAGGAGACCCTGGAGAGGCTGCGGCCGCAGATCGAGCAGTACGAGGCCTTCGCTGACGAGCTCGGCCACGCGCCGGGCGAGGTCGCACTCGCCTGGCTGCTGCACCAGCCCGCCGTGACCGGCCCGATCGTCGGACCGCGCACGATGGAGCAGCTCGAGTCCGCCGTACGCGCCGTCGACGTCAAACTCGACGAGAAGGCGCTGGCCCGCCTCGACGAAATCTTCCCGGGCTACAAAACCGCCCCCGAAGACTACGCCTGGTAACACCTCGCACCCGGCCTGCCACGGGTGCGGCGGCGCTGCGGCGAGGTGATCTCGTGGGCAGACCCACGAACCAGTCGGCCGCCGTACCCCAGGGTGCGGCGGCCGTCCGCGGACGGCGTCTGATGGGTTGACCCAGCAGATTGTGGGTTCACCCACGGCAGGCGACTGGCCAACCCACAGCCTCGTAGGTCAGCCCACCAGTGGGGAGCCGTCTCGCGGGTCAGCCCACCAGCCGGGAGCCGTCTCGTGGGTCAGCCCACCAGCCGGGGAGCCGTCTCGTGGGTCAGCCCACCAGCGGGGAGCCGGGGTGGCGCGGAGACGGGGCGGGCGGTACGGCGGTGGGTGGTTAGTGGTGGACGGCTGTGGTGGGGAGCATGCCTATGAGGGCGTCGGCGGCCAGGGAGGCGGCGGGGCTGGTGGGCATGGCTACTGAGACTTGCCAATCGGAGGCGCTGCCGGGGGTGAGGGGGACGGTGATGTGGTCGCCTCGTTTGGCGGCGATGCGTTCGGGGACCAGGGCTACCCCGAGGTTGTGGGCGACCAGGGCGAGGAGGGTGTGTACGTCGTTCACCTCGATGGTCACGGGGTGCGCGACGCCGGCGCCGGCGAAGGCGCGATCGGAGATGGCGCGGGCTCCCCAGGTCGGGTCGAAGTCGACGAACGACTCCCCCACCAGATCGTCCAGGGACACCGCGGTCGCCGGAGCCAGGCGGTGGTCGGGGGCGCAGACGAGGACCATCGACTCGGTCGACAGCGGGCGGAGGTCGAGGCCGTCGACCGGGTCGCCGGCGGTGGCGACGAACGCGATGTCGAGCCGGCCGGAGGCGAGTTCGTCGAGCATCGGGGTGGAGCCGGCCTGGCGGACCTCGATCTCGACGCCCGGGTACGCGGAGCGGAACTTGGCCAGCAGGGCCGGTACGTCGACCACCCCGAGGCACTGCTCGAGCCCAACAGTCAGGTGACCGCGGAGCAGCCCCTGGACCGCGGCGACCGCGTCCTTGGCGGCCTCGGCGGCAGCGAGCGTCCGGCGGCCTTCGCACAGGAGGGCACGCCCGGCCTCGGTGAGCTCGACGCTGCGGGTGTTGCGGAGGAAGAGCGGAGCGCGAAGCTCCCGCTCGAGCGCACGGATGGAGGCGGACAGGCCGGACTGCGAGATCGACATCGCCTCGGCCGCGCGGGTGAAGTGCTTCTGCTCGGCCACCGCCACGAAGTGTTCCAAGTGCCTCAGCTCCATGACTCAGAAGTCTAGTCGATCGAACCAACGCGATTCACCTGTCCCAACTCTCAGGACAGCGAGCGGGTGGGATCGAAGCGCACAGACCGGGGTCGATAGGGTGTGGCTATGGCGGATGAGGAGTTTCGGGTTGAGGTCGTGCTCGGTAGCGAGGAGCACGGGTTGACGATGTGGGAGCGGTTCCGGGCGCACGATCTGGACGACGACGCGCGGAAGCGGCTCGGGAGTCAGGTGACGGTGACTCGCGACGGGAACCGGATGCTGCTGTACACGCACACGCTCGAGGACGCCCAGGAGGCGGAGCGGACCGCCAAGGATGTCGTTGCCCACGACAACCTCATCGCCGAGTACACGGTGACCCGGTGGAATCCGGCCGAGCAGGACTGGACCGACCCGAGCGTCCCGGTCGGCGAGCACGACGCGACCACTGACGCCGCGAAGAACAAGGGCATGGAGGTGCCGGATCCCCGGTACGTCGTGATGCAGGCCTACAAGCCGGAGTTCCTCCGCGACCTCGGCCTGTAGACGCGCTACGCGGTGCCGTGCCCGAGCCAGGCGAGTAGTCGCATTTCCGGCTCGTCACGAGGACCGAGGTGGCCGCCGTCGACCGTGATCAGTTCGGCGGCGGGCAACCGCCGTACCAGCCACTGACCGTGTGCGGCGGGCACTGACGTGTCGTCGCGCGCCACCATGATCCGCGTCGGGACCTCAACGGCCGAGAGCGCGAACCCCCATTCGCCGACCAGGCTCAGCAAGTCGTCGATGTAGCCCGACGATCCTTGCCGGCCGGCCTCGTACGCCGCTTCGATCCACATCGCGCGATCGCCGGCCGCGATACCAGGCATGCCCACGTCCACCCATTCGACGAACTCGCGCCAGCACGGCTGAAGCGCCGCCGCACCCTGCACAGCCAACCGCCACTCCTGCCGCTCGCCTTCCGCCATCCCGGCCGAGAAGTCGAGCCCGTCCGCCGCGAACGGCGCAAGCCCGCAAACGACGGCACACCGAACCACCCGCCCCGGCAGCAGCGCCGCCGCAGCCAACGCACCCGGACCGCCACCGGAAACCCCAGCGACCCCGAAGCGATCGAGCTCGTAGGCGTCGGCGATCGCACGGATGTCGTCCGCCACGTGCGCGGCCCGTCGGCCCGGCACCCGTGTCGACCGCCCGTACCCCGGCCGGTCATAGGTGAACACGCGCAAACCGCAACTCACGTACCCGTCATCGGGGTGCCGGAGGAACCGGCTCCCCGGCGTCCCGTGCAGCCAGAAGATCGAGGCACCCCCGGGATCTCCCCACACGCACGCCCCGAGCTTCCGACCGTCCGGAGTGATCACCGTCTGCTCGTCCATAGCGCCCCCATCCCCCTCCTCCGAGGGTAAGGCCGCGGCTACCGGGACGGCACGTACCCGGTCTCCTCACGCATCCGGGCGGCCGCGGCCCGATGCACCGCGGCCTCGTCGTCTCGTCCGAGATCGGTGCAACAGCGAGCCAGCAGGACCTGCGCGTGATACTCGCCGACGCGGTACTGCACTGCTTCGAGTTCGGCGAGGGCAGCGGTCGCGAGTTCGTGGGCTGTCGCCGTACGGCCGTCAAGATAGGTGCACTGGGCCAGGAGACAGTGGGTGTCGGCCAGCATCGTGTCGTAGCCGGACTTCATGGCGAGGGCGTCGGCCTGCTCGAAGAAGGTCCTCGCGGTGACGTGGTCGCCGGCCTCCAGATGACATTCGCCGACCACCATGCGGCTGAGCGATTCGTGGTACGCCGATCCGATGTCGAGGCTGTCCTGTACTGCGTCGGACGCGTACTGGAGTGCTTCCGAGTGCTTGTCCTGCCGGTTGCGGAGTGCCGCCATTGCAACCCGCCAGGCGATCACGTCACGGCGGTCGGCGCGCAGGGTCGCCGTCTGGAGGTCCGCGGCCGCCTTCTCGAGGTCGCCGAGCCTGCAGTAGGCACCCGCACGGTTGACGTAGGCGGCGAGCGTGTCGGGGTCGCCCTCCGCTGCCTTGATCTCGAGATATTCGGTCGTGCAGTCGATGGCATCGTGGAAGCGGCCCAGATGCTCGTGGTTCATCGACAGGTTGAGCAACGCCCTCGGCAGGAACCTGACCTCGCCCAGCCCGCGGAAGATCGCAATGCCGGCGGACAGCGCCTCTGTGGCATCGGTCAGTTGACCGCGATCGTTGTAGGCCAGCCCAAGGTTGCACAGGAGCGCGGCCTCACCCAGTTCGAAGCCGCCGGAGCGATACAGCTCGATCGCCTTCTTGACGTGCTCGACGGCGCCGCTCGCATCACCGGTGATCCGGTCCAGCACGCCGAGTGCGTGCTCGATCGCCCCCTCGCCGAGCCGGTTGCCGGCGGCGGAACCCGCGCCGAGACGCACCAGACGTCGCCAGGCGTCGATCAGGCTGTGCTCGTAGAGATACACGCGCAAGATGTCCGCGAGGAGCCAGGCGGCGTCCGGCGGTCCCAGGACCTGGGCCCGGGAGGCGACGGCCTCGATGTTGATCAGTTCGCTCTCGAGCCAGCCCGCCGCGTCGTCGACCGGACGGCGCTCGTACGACGTGACCGGCACGCGGACCGCGGTCGGGAACAACGTGTCGACGGCGCAGTCGGCCGTACCGATGTACCAGGCACACAAGGAGTTCCACGCGCCTGCGTCCGGCTCGGCGCGTTGGCCGGCGTACTGCTTGACGAGGTCGTGCATGACGTAGCGGTCGGCGCCGACCGGCTGGAGGAGGCTGGCTGATTCCAGCCGGCCGAGGACCTCGGCGTACCCGCGGCCGATGAGCGCCTGCGCCGCACCAGAGCCGAACTCCGGGCCAGGGAAGAGCGACAGCAGCCGGAAGCCGCGCTGGGTCGCGGGATCCAGGAGGTCGTACGACGTGGTGAAGGCGGTGCTGACCGCGGTGTCGTCGTCGATGGTGAGGACCGGCAGGGCGCCGGCGGCGCGCATGCGGTCGACGAGCGCCGAGACAGGTCCGCGCGACGCGACGGCACCGGCGATGCGGAGCGCGAGTGGCAGGCCGGCGCACATCGCGACGAGTTCGGCGATGTCGTTGTCGTACGGGCGACCGAGGAGCGAGGCGATCAGGGCGGCGCCGTCGTCGGGGGTCAGCGTGGCGACGCGCAGTCCGATCGCGCCGTCGAGGGCGACCAGGCTGTCCAGCGCATGACGGCTGGTGACGAGGACCGCGCTGCCGGCTGCACCGGGGAGGAACGGGCGGACCTGCGCGGCGTCGCGGGCGTCGTCGAGGACCAGGAGGACGCGGCGGCCGGCCAGGCGGGCGCGGAAAGCTGCTGCCCGAGCATCGAGATCGTCCGGGATCGCCGAGGGATCGAGGCCGGAGGACCGCAGGAGTTCGACCAGTACGTCGTCCGGCCGGCGCGGCTGGTCCGAGGCACCCCGCAGGCGGACGAACCACACGCCGTCGGGGAACGACGATGTCAGCTGATGCGCGGACCGGACCGCGAGAGCGGTCTTGCCGACCCCGGGCGTGCCGGTGAGGACGACGATCGGCACACCGTCGGTCTGCGCGGCGAGCCTCACGATCTGGCCGACGAGGTCGTCCCGGCCGACGAGAGTGCGGATGTCGAGCGGCAGATGGTTCTGCCGGACCCAATCCCCCGTTGGCCGCGGCTCCGGCTCGAGCGTCGAGGTCAGGATCGACTGCCGGAGTTCGCGCAGTTCGTCGCCCGGGTCGAGGCCGAACTGGTCCACGAGCCGGGCCGCGATCTCGTCGTACGCCGCCAATGCCTCGGCCTGCCGTCCGCAGCGGTAGAGCGCGATCATCAGCTGCGCGCTGAACCGTTCGCGCAGCGGTTCCCTGGCGCTCGATGCCCGCAGCTCGGGCAGGAGGTCGGTGTGGTCGCCCTGCGCCAACCGCGCGTCGTAGTACTGCTCGAGCGCGGTCAGCCGCTCCTCGACCAGTCCGACGGCGTAGTGGTGCTCGACCGCGAGCGGATCACCGCGCCACTGGTCCAGCGCTCGCCGGAGGTGCTCGACCTCCCGGGCCGGCTCCTCGGCGGCCTTGGCGAGATAGGAGCGGAAGGCAACGAGATCGGCGGCTTCGGCGGCCAGCAGGTATCCGCCGGCACGGGTCTGCAGGACGTCCGCGCCGACGATGGCGCGCAACCGGCGTACGTAGGTGTGGATCGAGGAGGTCGGATTCGCGGGCAAAGTCTCGTCGGCCCACAACCGGTCGATCAGCTCGCCGACCGGGACGACCCGATGCGGCCGCAATAGCAAGGTGGTGAGGAGCGTGCAGAGCCGCGGCGCAGGCGTCGGGACCGCGTGACCGTCAACGACGATCTCGAGCGGACCGAGGATGCGGAACTCCATCGGCCTAGTCTGTCAGTATGCGGATCGAGCTGGGGCCTGTGGATGAAGGCGATCTTGACCTGTTCCGGCGATTCGCGGTGGAGCCGTGGCTGATCGGGCTCGACTGGACCGGGTTCCGCGACGCCCAGGCGTCGGCACGACGGTACGCCGAGGACGGATTCCTCGGCGCGGACGACGGACGGCTGATGGTCCGCGCGGACGACGAGACCGCCGGGCTGGTGAGCTGGCGATCGGGGTCGTTCGAGGGCAGGACGAAGTACTGGGAGATCGGGATCGCTTTGTTGCCTGAGCACCGCGGTCGTGGGATCGGATGGCGAGCGCAGGCGATGCTGACCGACTACCTGTTCTTCCACACGCCGGTGATGCGCATCCAGGCGGCGACGCATCCGGAGAACGTGGCTGAGCAGAAGTCCTTGGAGAAGGCGGGTTTCCGGCTCGAGGGCGTGATCCGGGCGTGCGAGTTCAGGGCCGGAAAGTACCAGGACGGGTACTTGTACAGCAGGTTGCGGGACGACCCGGGACCGGTGGTCGACAACAGTTCGGTGACGGCCCCGGCACAACGTCCGGTCGGCGGCCCCTCTGCGGACTAGCCTCTCCGGCGTTGCGTTACCGCTTGGAGTGGCGTGGTTCTGCGACTCTGAACAGTGCTGAGGGAGAGGGGAATCATGTCGCGTCGACGTGGTCTGGTGGCCGGTGCGGTCGTTCTGTCGTTCGTACTCGCCGGGTGTTCCGACGTGGCCGCGAGCGAAACCAGCCCGTCCTCCGCCACCAGTACGTCCAGCACGCCGAGCACGAGCCCTTCCGCCACGCCGACGCCGACGCCGACGGTCAAGCCCACACCGAAGCCGAAGAAGGTGAAGCAGAAGCCGCAGTACTACGCGCTCCGGGTGGAGAAGCAGCTCGACAAGCTCGGGTACCCGGTGGGTGACGTCGACGGCGACATCACCGTGCGGGCCAAGCAGGCGCTGTGCGCGTGGCGTGAGACCCACGGTCTGCCGGTCAACCGCGCCGGCCTCAACCTGACCGACGCGTTTTCGGTGCTCAACGCAACCAAGGCCCCGGTGCCGACGCGTGCCCCCGGCATCTATGTGAACAAGACCTGCCAGGTGCTGTACCAGATCGTCGGGAAGGCCTACAAGCGGATCGTCTGGGTGTCGACCGGCGGCCCCGGCTACGAGACCCCGAACCGCACCGGCAAGGTCTGGCGCAAGTGGGCCGGCGCGCACGAGAGCAGCCTGTACGAGGACGCGTTCATGTACGACTCCCTCTACTTCCTGAAGGACCGTCCCGGCATCGCCCTGCACGGCTCCCGCGTGAACTCCCTGGTCAAGCCCTACCCCGCCAGCCACCGCTGCGTCCGGGTCCTCCGCCCCGAAATCCACCAGATCTTCGACGAAACCCCCATCGGCACCAAGGTCCAGGTCTACGGCGAGTACTAGCCTCCCCAACGCGAGGAGCTGGCCGCGAGCTCCAGGCTCGTCGGGGTGCCGTGGGCTCCTCGTTCCCGGACGAGTTCACCGGCGAGCGTGAAGCGGGCAGAGGCCGCTGCCGAACCGGCGGCGTGCCGGACGATCTCGTCGACCAGGACAGCGACCATGTTCATCCTCGGGTGGCGCCGGTGGATCGCTTCGCCTTGCGCGTCCGTCACGAAGTCGACGCCGATTCCGAAATCAGCGCCCACGCCTGCGCGGGTGAGATAGGCCAGCACCCCTCGTCGCTCGGCGATCCCCGGGGAGCAGTGCAGCGCTATCGCCTCCCAGACCGAGTCCGTCTCACGCGGGCCGTAGCCGTGTCCGGTCAGAAACTCGGCGGCAAGGTCGGCACCTTCGACTTCGAAGCGCTGCTTGCCCGGCGCCGACCGCGACGTACCGAGGTCGTGCAGAAGGCAGGCGTAGAAGAGGAGATCGGTGTCGAAGTCCTTGCCGGCCGTCAAACCTTCGTGCTCCGCGAGCAGGAAGGCGAACAAGTAGCTGCGGACGCTGTGATTGGCGACGGGCTCGCTCTCCAACGATCGGACGTACTCCACGGCCTCGCCGGCCACTGGTCCATCGGGTAGTGCAGGGATGCTCATGGTGCGACGGTAGGTGCGGGTTGGCCTCGGCCGTGAGTGGCACCGGTGACAAGTGCCGATAGGATCGTGCCATGCCTGATCAGGCCCGCATCATGTGGTCGTGCTGGTCCTCGACAACGTCCTCGCATTGGACCTCGGGATTCCCGTGCAGGTCTTCGGCAGTTGGCTGGATGGGCCGTACACGCTGACGGTGTGCGCCGAACGGCCAGGACTCGTTCCGGTGCACGGCAGCCCGGCGATCTCCGTCGAGCACGGGCTGGACAGCCTGAAGTCCGCCGGCACCGTCATCGTTCCTGGTCAGGCCGAGCCCGGCCCTCCCTCGGCCGAGGTCTGCCGCGCGCTGGCGGAATCGGCGGCTCGAGGTGCCCGGATGGTTTCCATCTGCAGCGGCGCGTTCGCCCTGGCCGCCGCCGGCCTGCTCGATGGACGACGTGCCACCACGCACTGGTGGCACGCGGCCGCTCTGGCCGAGCGGTACCCGCGGATCAAGGTGAAGCCCAAGGTGATGTACGTCGACGAGGGCGACGTACTCACCTCGGCCGGAGTCGCTGCGGGACTGGACCTCTGCCTGCATCTCATCCGCCGTGACCTCGGGGCCCGGGTGGCCAACCAACGCGCCCGCATGCTGGTCGCCGCACCTCATCGCACCGGCGGCCAGGCGCAGTACATCGATCTCCCCGTGCGGCCGGTCGGTGGGCTGACGGAGCTGTACGAGTGGGCACTGCTCAACCTGCATGAGCCACTCAACGTCGACCAGCTGGCGCGTCGGGCCGGCATGTCCCGGCGAACCCTCATCCGTCGCTTCAACACCGAGACCGGGCAGCCGCCGATGCGCTGGCTCCTCGAGGCCAGGCTCAGCCACGCGCGAGAACTCCTGGAGTCCACCGACCTCACGATGACAGCCGTGGCGAGACGTTGCGGCCTCGGCACACCGGCCAACTTCCGGACGCTGTTCAAGGAGCACGTCGGCGTCCCGCCGAGCACCTACCGCGACTCGTTCCGGCCGACACTAGGAATGTCTTGGTAGGCGTTCTACGTGCGGGCGAGGGGAGCCGTCGTAGAGGTTTGGGGGGAGGCCGGTGAGGAGTTCGGGGAGGTGGAAGGACTGGAAGAGGGTCAGGTCGAAGAAGGCGACGGCGTGGACGATGCCGGCCGCGGTGAGGGCCAGGACCTGGATCTGGAAGGCTCGGTGGACGTTGTCCTTCGGGTCTCGCATGTAGACGGCGAAGGCGGGTTGGTGGTTGGCCTGGATCGGGACCATCAACTGGTCGCCGGGGCCTTTCGCCGGGCAGTGGGTGGAGATCAGGCGGCCGATGTTGCGCGGCCCGCGGAACCATGACGTGAACGGCGGCATCTCCCAGACCGCGTCGTCGGCGAAGAACGTGACGATCGCAGGTACGTCGTACTGCTCGAACGCCTCGCGATAGCGGGCAAGCAAAGCGTCGTCGGTCACCGACGACATCGGAGCGCGGAGCTGCGGGAGCTCGACCGGGCCGAGCAGGTCGGTGACCTGGCTGAGCGGCCAGCCTTCCAGGTTGTGCAGCAGTTCGGCCGCTCGTTGGCGGGCGGGGAGGTGCTGGAGCGCGGCGACATAGCCGAGGTCGATCGGGTGGTGGTCGGCGAGGTCGCTCGGGATGGGTTCGAGCCAGAGGACTTCGGACCGTTGGTGCAGCTCGCCTTCCGGGTCGTCGCTCGCGGCGGCGAGATCGGTGGGGAGCGGGCGGCTACCCGCTCGGGTCAGGCACTCGCGGGTGGCGAGTTCGTACGATCCCCGCGCGGACTCGGCGGCCTCGACGGCCTCGGTGATGGAGGCGAGCATCCGGTAGCAGTGCGAGACCAGCCCGCGCTGCTGTGCGTCAGCGCCGGTTCTCGCTCCGCTGTAGCCGTCCATCAGACCCAGACCTCACTCCATGGGCCAGTTTCGCCGCTCGGTCTGCTGGCTGTCGAGGTATCCGGCCAGACCGAGCGCGGTCAGATCCTGATGATGCGGTACGGCGAGCTGCGCACCGATCGGCAGACCCGCGGCGGACCAGCCGACGTTCACCGTGGTCGCCGGGTGCGCTGACATGTTGTAGGGAACCGTGAACGCGATGTGTTCGAACGGCTTCGCCGGATCGTCGGTCGGGTACGCCAGCTCGGCCGGGAACGCCGTGATCGGAGCCACCGGCGACAAGATGACGTCGTACGACGTGAAGACCGCGGTGACCGTGGCCGCCATCGCACCCATCTGGCTGTACCCGTGGAAGACGTCGACTCCGGACAGGTCGGCGGCCGTCGACACCCAGGAGCGGATCTGCGGGAGGACCTTGGCGCGACGGTCCTCGGGCAGGGCGGCGATGTCCACGGCCGACCGGACCCGCCAGAAGCGGTCCAGGCCGTCGAGCATCTCGCGGGTGATGATCGGGCCGATCGGTTCGACGGTGGCGCCGGCCTTCTCGAGTACGGCGGCCGCCGCCGAGACCGCTGCGGTGACCTCGGGGTCGACGGGCAGTCCGAGACCGGCATCGAGCAGGAGCGCGACGCGAAGGCCGTCGGGGAGAGCGCTCTCTGTGGAGCTCTCCGGGGTCGAGGGGAACGATGTGTGGTCGCGCGGGTCGTACCCGGACATGACCGACAACGCCAACGCCGCGTCTCGCGCGGTACGTGTCAGCGGGCCGATCGCCCGGCCGGGGTACGGGTTGCCGACCGCGATCCGGCCGTGCGTGGGCTTGAGGCCGACGACGCCGCACCAGCCGGCGGGCAGGCGGATCGATCCGCCGATATCGGTGCCGACGTGGATCGGACCATAGCCCGCCGCCGCGGCCGCCGCGGCACCAGCGCTCGAACCGCCGGCCGTCTTCGACACATCCCACGGGTTGCGGGTCAGGTGATGGAAGGTGGAGACGCCGGACGAGAGCATCCCGTACTCCGGCATCGTCGTCTTGCTGAAGATGACCGCTCCCGCCGCCCGCAGGCGTGCTGCCGCCGGTGCGTCGTCCGTGGCCGGGATCAGCTCGGTCGCCGCCGTGCCTTGCGGGACCGGGGTGCCGCGGGTGGCGATGTTCTCCTTGACGGTGACCGGTACGCCGTCCAGCGGTCCGGCACTGCCGTCACGCCAGCGGCCCTCGGATTCCTGTGCCGCGGCGCGGGCGCCGTCCGGGTCGAGCGCGTACGTCGCGCAGATGCGCGGCTCGCGCTCCTCGACTCGTGCGAGCACGTCCTCGATCACCTCGACCGGTGAGAGCGCACCTTCGCGGTACTTCGACACCAGCTCGGTCGCAGTCAGGTCAGCGAGAGTCATACGTGCTCCTCAGTTCGGCGGGTCGAAGCGGCCATCGACTGCGGTCCAGCCGCCGTCCACGGCCAGGACGCTGCCGGTGACGAAGCTGGCGGCGTCGGAGGCGAGGTAGACGACCGCGCCGGCGAGTTCCTCCGGGCCGGCCCAGCGGCCGAGCGCTCCCTTCTGCGCGTAGGCGTCGTACCAGGCCTGGTTTGCCTTGATCTGGGCGGTGAGCGGTGTCTCGACGACGCCGGGGGCGATCGCATTCACTCGTACGCCGCGTGGACCGAGCTCGGCCGCTGCAGTCCTCAGCAGCTGGACGAGGCCGGCCTTGGTTGCCGCGTACACCGATTGGCCCGGCTCGACCGTCGTACCGCGGATCGAACTGAACCCGATGATGCTGCCGCTCCCCCGCTCCGCCATCTGCTTGCCGAAGGCACGCAGCAGCTGGAACGACGCCCGCAGGTTGAGCGCCACGACGCGGTCGAACTCCTCACCGGTGTAATCGAGGATCCGCTTCCGCACGTTGGTCGCCGCGGTGAAGACCAGCACATCCACATCCCCGAGCTCGACAACCGCCCGCGTGATCGCATCGTCGTCCAGCACATCCAGCTCGTAGGCCACGAGCTGGGGGCTGTTGCCTTGGGCTACGGTTTGTTCGGCGGCGGGGAGGTCGCGGTCGGCGCAGGTGACGCGGGCACCGTGGGCGGCGAGAGCGAGTGCGCTCTCCCGGCCGATCCCACTGCCGCTGCCGATGACGAGGACGTGCTTGCCGTCCAGGCGGAAGAGGTTCGCGTAGTCGGTCACGGGCGGGTTCACCTCTCAGGGACGCGGGCGGATGATGGCCATCCGGGTCGTGGTCAGTTCCTCGATCGCGAAGCGCGGTCCCTCACGGCCGATGCCGGAGTCCTTCACCCCGCCGTACGGCATCACGTCGGAGCGGAAGCCGGGCACCTCGTTGATCACCACGCCGCCGACGTCGAGCCGGTCGATCGCGGTGAACGCGGTGTCGAGCGAGGACGTGAAGACGCTGGCATGCAGCCCGTAGCGCGACTCGTTCACCGTTCGGAACGCGGAGTCGAGATCAGGCACCGACCGTACGGCGATCACCGGCCCGAAGATCTCCTCGTCCCAAGCCAGCTGCCCGGCCGGCACATCCGTCAACACCGTCGGACCGAGCACCGCGGTGGAGGCGTCGGCGCCGGGATAGGCGACGGCGGCGCCTGCGGTGAGGGACTGGCTGATCCAGGTGCGGACGCGGTCGGTCGACTTCGGGTCGATGAGGGCGGAGACGTGGGTGCTGGGGTCGCGGGGGTCGCCGACTACGACTGATGGAAGACGGGCGTTGAGTTCGTCGAGAAGAGCGGTGTGGATGGAGTCGACGGCGATGACGCGTTGGACCGAGATGCAGGCCTGGCCGGACGCGTAGTACCCGCCTCGGATGATGGCGTCGGCGGCCGCGTCCAGGTCGGCGTCGGCGGCAACCACCAGCGCTGAGTTGGACCCGAGTTCCAGGAGCACCTTGGTCGGCGCGGCATCACGCGCGATCTGATGACCCACCGCCGCCGAACCCGTGAAGGAGACAGCGCCGACCCGGCGGTCCGTGGTGAGGGTCGCGCCAACGTCCGCTCCCCCGGTGACCAGTTGCACCGCGCTCTCCGGCGCGTCCGCCTCGAGCAGCGCGGAGCGCATGAGATGCACGAGCCACAACGTCGCGAGTGGAGTCTGCGGCGCCGGCTTGATGATGATCGGACAACCCGCAGCGAACGCGGGAGCGATCTTATGGGCCGCCAGCAACAAGGGATAGTTGAACCCGGTGATCCCGACGACCACCCCGATCGGCTTCCGGACCCAGAACCCGACCAGCCCGTCCCCACTCGGCAGCAGATCCAGCGGCACGGTCTCCCCATGCAACCGGGCAACTTCCTCGGCCGACGTCTCCAACGTCAGCAGCGTCCGATCGATCTCGACCCGGCAGTCGACCAGCGGCTTCCCGGTCTCCAGGACGAGCAGGTCGACGAAGGCATCGCGCTCGGCCAGGACCGCGGAATGCACGCTCTGCAAGACTTTCCGGCGCAGGTACGACGGCAGCCGGCCGACGGTCTCGCGGACGCCGAGGGCGTGGTCGAGGGCTTGGCGGGCCAGTTCGACGTTCCCCACGGGCGCATCGGAGATCGTGGAACCGTCGTACGGGAAGATCACCGGGGCGGTGGACGGGGCCTCGATCCAGGTCTCACCGATCGGCAGGCCGGCTGGCAGTTTCACGCTGGTTCTCCCTTCGTCGCGAGCAGGTCGGACGTGGTTGCACCGGAGAGCGCCCTCTGGAGGGTCGGGATGGCCGAGACGAGACGCTGGGTGTAGGCGTGCTGAGGGGCGGCGTACACGTCGCCCGTGTAGCCACTCTCGACGATCTGGCCGGCATGCATCACGGCGACCCGATCGCAGACGTGCTTGACCACGGACAGGTCGTGGGAGACGAACACCAGGGTGAGGTCGAGTTCGTCGACCAGGTCCGAGATGAGGTTGAGCACCTGGGCGCGGACGGAGACGTCGAGAGCGCTCACTGGCTCGTCCGCGATCAGGATCCGCGGCCGCGGCGCGAGTGCTCGCGCGATCGAGATGCGTTGACGTTGGCCGCCGGAGAACTGATGCGGGTAGCGGTCACCGGCGTCCGCGGACAGCCCGACCGCCTCCAGCAACTCGCGAACGCGCTCTCCGGAGGCGGGATGCCCTTGGACGACGAGTGGTTCGGCGATGATGTCGCGGACCCGCATCCGGGGGTCCAGCGAGCTCATCGGGTCCTGGAAGACGAGCTGGAGGTTCTCGCGGAGGAAGCGCAGCCGGCGTTCCGGGAGGCGGGTGACGTCGGTGCCTTCGACAACGACACGACCCGAGGTGGGCTGGTCGAGGGCGGCGATGATGCGGAGCAGCGTGGACTTGCCGCAGCCGGATTCGCCGACGATGCCGAAGCGTTCGCCCTGCTTGACGTCCAGGCTGACGCCCCGGAGGGCCTGCACGACCGGTGCTGGACGCAACAAGGATGTGCGCGGACGGGGATAGTTGCGGACGACATCGATCACTTGGATGGCGGGAACCGGCTCGGGCACGTGTTCAGGCATGCGCGCCTCCCGCAGGGAGTCGGGGGCTCGATACAGGCTCAGCCGGGTGGTGGCAGGCGAAGCCGTCCGCGATCGGTCCGGTCCATTCCGGCGTACTGGCGCAGATGTCGGTGGCGTGGGGACAGCGGGTCCGGAAAACGCAGCCGGTGGGGAACCGGCCGGCAGCTGGAACGTTGCCGCGGATGGTGGGGAGGCGGCGGTCAGCGGTGTCCAGGTCCGAGGCGGCGAGGAGGCCTTGGGTGTAGCGGTGGCGCGGGTTGGTGAAGACCTCGCCGACCGGGCCCGATTCGACGACGCGGCCGCCGTACATGACGAGCACGCGTTCGCAGACGGTGGCGACGACGGCGAGGTCGTGGGTGATGAACAACAACGCCGACGAGCGCGCGACGACGCCCTTGACGATGAGGTCCAGGACGAGTGCCTGCACGGTGACGTCCAGTGCGGTCGTCGGTTCGTCGCAGATCAGCAGAGCCGGATCGTTGGCCAGGGCAAGGGCCAGAACGATTCGTTGCCGTTGGCCGCCAGACAACTGGTGTGGGTAGGCCCGCATCAAGTCCGCCGGGAGCTGGACTCGCTCCAGGAGCTCGAGAGCGGCGGTTCGGGCGGCACCGCGACCGGGCCGCGTCCGGTGGATCAGCATCGCTTCGGCGATCTGGTCGCCGATGCGCATGGTCGGGTTGAGCGCAGTCATCGGTTCCTGGAAGACCATGGCGAGTTCGCGGCCGCGGACCCTGGACATCCGGCGTTCGTCCGCGCCGATCAGGTCGTGGTCGACTCCGGTCAGCCGCACCGACCCCGAAGCGACCACATCCTCGGGTAGCAGACCGAGCACACTCAAGGCGGTCAGCGACTTTCCAGAGCCCGACTCGCCGATCAGCCCGACCCGCTCCCCCGGCCCCACGGTGAGATCCACATCGGAGACCAGCGTCTTGTCCCGCACCGTCACAGTCAGCCCCTGCACGGTGAGTACGTCGTTCATCGCCGGTCCTCCAGCTTCGGATCGAACCGGTCGCGCAACCCGTCGCCCAGCAGGTTGAATCCGAGTACGGCGATCGCGATCGCCACCCCCGGGAAGATCGCCAGCCGCGGCGCACTGAACAAGAACTCCTGACTCTCCTGCAGCATCCGCCCCCATGACGGAGTCGGCGGCGGCGTGCCGAATCCGAGGAACGACAGCGCGGCCTCGGCCAGCACAGCGATCGCGAACGACACCGACGCCTGCACCGTGATCAGACTCGTCACATTCGGCAGCACATGCCGCACCGCGATCGGCCAAGGCTGCCGTCCGGCCGCCCGCGCGGCCAACACGTACTCGGTCCGCATCACCTGCAACGCACCACTCCGGATCACCCGCGCGAACAACGGCACCGAGGCGATGCCGATGGCAATCATCGCCGTCAGCGTGCTCGCTCCGAAGACAGCTCCGAACATGATTGCCAGCAGCAACGCCGGGAACGCCAGCACCAGATCGTTCGCACGCATGATGAACTCGCTCGGCCACCGCCGCACCATCGCAGCGAGAATCCCCAGCGGTACGCCGATCACCGCGGCCACGCCCACCGCCACCACGCCGACGAACAGCGTCGTCCGCGAGCCGACCATGATCTGGCTGAGCACGTCCCGTCCGAACTTGTCGGTCCCGAACCAGTGGTCCCACGACGGCTTCGCCAACCGGATCGACGGGTCGACGAACGTCGCGTCGTACGGCGTCCAGACGAACGACACGAGCGCCATCAGCACGATGACCCCGACGATCACGCCGCCGGCGACCAGACTCGGGTTCAGCCGCCTCATCGCGACCCCACTCGCAGCCGCGGATCCAGGGCGACGTACAGCACATCGACCAGGAAGTTGACCAGCAGTACGGCGATGACGAGCACCATCACCACGTCCTGGACCAGCAGCAGATCGCGGTTCGACACCCCATCCAGCAGGAGACTGCCGAGCCCTGGGATCACGAACACCCGCTCCACCACGACAGCACCGATCAGCAGCGTTGCCAGTTGCAACCCGAGGACCGTCACGACCGGCACGGCCGCGTTGCGCAGACCGTGCCGCCACAACGCCTGGAACGGCCGCAGTCCCTTGGCCCGCGCAGTCCGCAGGTAATCCTCCCGCAGTACGTCGAGCACCGAGCTGCGGACGTACCGCGTCAGCACGGCGCCCTGCACCAGCCCGAGCGCCAACGCCGGCAGGATCAACTGTTTCAGGAACATGGCCGGGTCCTGGGCCGGCGGCGTCCAGCCGTTCGCCGGCAGCCAGCCGAGCTTCACGGCGAACAGCATGATCAGCAGGATGCCCGCGAGGAAGGCCGGTACGGCGACGCCAATCTGCGAGACTGCGGACAGCGCCAGGCCGGAGACCTTCCGATGCCGAGCCGCCATCAGAGTCCCGGCCGGGACCGCGATCAGCAGCGCGATGATCATGCCGGCCACGACCAGCAACAGCGTCACCTGCAACCGGTCGAACACCTGCGGACCGATCTCCGCCTTCGACACGTACGACGTCCCGAGGTCACCGTGCAGCAGTCCGCCGAGCCAGTCGACGTACTGCGTCGTGAGAGGCCGGTCGAGGCCGAACTGCTGCCGCAACTCGGTGACAGCCTGCTCGGAGGCGTTGACGCCGAGGGCGACCCGGGCCGGGTCGCCCGGCAGCACGGCCATGAACGCGAAGACCAGCACCGAGCTCACCGCAAGGCTGACCAAGAGCACGCCGGTGCGCTCGATCAGGCGGAGGATCACTCAGGTCACCTCGCCAGCTTCGACAGGTCGAAGTTCTCGGTGATCGCGTTCTGCGGCAGGCCTTTGATGTCCTTGTCCGCGACGATCAGGTTCGGCAGCAGGAACAGCCAGTCGCCGGCGGCCTGCTCGGACAGCCGCCGCGCCGCCTTCTTCATGTTGTCGACCTGCGCGGCCTCGTCACCGGAGTCCGCCGCGGCCAGGTACTGCTGCAGCGTCGGGTCGTCGTACCGGGTGTAGTACGTCGGGTTGAACACGGCACCGAGATCCCGCGGCTCGACGTGCGCGATGATCGACATGTCGTAGTCGGCGTTCTTGAAGACCGTGTTCAGCCACGCCGCCGGGAACTCCTGCGGATCGATCCGGACCTTCAGCCCGGCCTGCTCCAGCTGGCTCTTCACCACCTGGCCGCAGGACGTTGCGTACGGCAACGTCGGCAGCCGGAGCAGCAGCGTCTTGCCGGCCGCACCCGATGCCTGCAGCATCGACTTCGCCTTGGCCAGGTCGTACGGCGCGATGCTCGTGAGGTCCTCGTACCACGGGTCGGTCGGCGGGACCATGCTGCCGATCAGCTTGCCCCGACCGGCGAAACACGTGTCCAGCAAGGCCTTGTGGTCGATCGCCATCCGGATCGCCTGCCGGGTCCGGATGTCCTTGAACACGGGCCGCGAGTTGTTGAACGACAGCAGCACCTCGCCGTTCGTGGTGCCCTCGATCACCTGGTACTTGTCGTTGCTGGTGAACTGGCTGAGCGCCTCCGGCGCCTGGACCGTGCCGATCACGTTGATCGTGCCGGTGAGCAGCGCGTTGTTCAGCGCGGTCGGATCCTTGAAGTACTTCAGCGTGATCTGGTTGAAGAAGGGCTTGGTCCCCCAGTAACCGTCGTTGCGCTCGAGCACGATCGAGTCGCCGCGGTTCCACTTGGAGAACTTGTAAGGCCCGGTACCGATCGGCTGGGTGGCCAGCGCGCTGACGCCGCTGTCCGAGAACATCGCGCCGATCCGGGTCGTCATCCGGAACAGCCAGTCGTTGCTCGGCTTGCTCAGCGTCACCTGGAGCTGCGTCGGCGACAGCGCCTTCGCCCCGGAGACAACGTCCATCGCCGCCTTCAGCGAGGTGGTCCACGCGGTCTTGACTCTGTTGATGCTGAACACCGCGTCGGACGCGGTGAACGGCTTGTCATTGGTGAACTTCGCGTTGTCGACCAGGTCGAACGTGTAGGTCTTGCGGTCCGGCGACACCGTCCACGACTTCGCCAGCGACGGCACGATCTTGCCGGAGTCGTCCTGCTTGACCAGGCTCTCGTAGACGTTGCCGAGCAGTACCTGCGGGATCGCGGCGCCATCAGTGGTGGTGAAGTCGAGGCTGGCCGGCTCAGCAACCAGACCGATCGACAGTGACTGGTCGCCGCCGGGTGAGCTACCGGACGACGTACTGGATCCCGCCGAGCAGGCGCTCACGGCCAGGATCGCCGCAGCGGCGAACGCGACCGCACGGGTAGGCAGCGCCATCTTGATGAAAGGGGACTTCACGCGAACTCCTCCAGTGCCTCGAGCTGTCGCCGCATTCTGACGATCCCCGTCCGCTCGCGCGACCGCGGCCACGCGGTACGGCGGACTTCGCCGTCCAGCTGTGACTGGTCTGACCAGTGGACTAGGTATCAGTGGGCCACTAGGTTTGTCGGAACACAAGGGTCTGTCAAGGCGATTGGGGTGCACCGGATGACCAAGGGTCCGCAGTTCCAGCCGGTGCAACCGGTGCGCGCCTACCAGCGGATCGTCGAACAGGTCGAGGACGCGCTCGCCCGCGGTGATCTCGCTCCCGGTCAACGCCTGCCGAGTGAGCGCGAACTGGTGGCGCAGTTCGCCGTCAGCCGCTCCACCGTGCGCGAGGCTCTCCGTGTCCTGGAGAGCAACGGCGTCGTACGGTCTCGGCCGGGCGATCCGAACGGGCCGGAGATCCTGCCCTTCTCCCAGTCGGCGCTGCGCAAGCAGATGGTCCGGCTCGCCCGCGTCGACGAGCTGACCCTGGCGGAGCTGATCGGGTTCCGGATGATCATGGACGGTGCCGCGATCCAGGTCACTTCCCGCCTGCGGACGCCGGAGCAACTCGCCGACATCGAGGAGACGCTGGTGGCGATGCGGGCCGCTATCGATGTCGACTTCGCGGCGTTCAGCGAGGCGGATCTCGCCTTCCACGACGTGATCGCCCAGGTCAGCCGCAACTCGCTGATCCAGACCTGCAACGAGGTCGTCCGCGGCGTCGTACTGAGCCTGATCTCGGACAAGATCGCCCACGCCTCGAACAGCCGGGCCCTCATGCTCGAGTCGCTGCAGCATCACGCCGAGGTGGTGGAGGCGATCCGCGCTGGTGACGGCCACGCGGCGGCGCGGATCGCCCGGCAGAACATGTACGACTACTACGCCGGGTATGTGCCCGAACCCGAACGGGAAACGCTGCGCGCCCTGATCGAGGACTGAGGCAACTTTTTCGGCCACGTCAGGGGAATCTCGTGGCATCCTGACGGAATCGATCCACTGGGGGGCACCACGGGATCGGTCCACTGCTGGGGGGCACCGCGTGACCAAACCTGCGATTCTCACCGTCGACGACGACCCGATGGTTTCGGCGGCCATCTCCCGTGACCTGCGCCGGAGGTACGGCGACGACTACCTCGTGGTCAAGGCGACGTCGGGCGACCAGGCGCTCGCCGCGCTGACCAAGCTCGCCTTGCGTAACCAGCCGATCGCGATGATCGCCACCGACCAGCGGATGCCCGGGATGACCGGCATCGAGTTGCTCGAGCGGGCCCGCGAGCAGGCGCCGAGCGCGAAGTACCTGCTCCTCACGGCGTATGCCGACACCGAGGTCGCGATCAGGGCGATCAACGACATCGGCCTGGACTACTACCTGCTGAAGCCGTGGGACCCGCCCGAGGACCAACTGTTCCCGGTGATCGACGACCTGCTCGGCGACTGGCGCCACGCCAACCGCGAGCACACCTCCGACGTACGCGTCGTCGGGCACCGCTGGTCGGATCGCGCGCACGACATCAAGACCTTCCTGGCCCGCAACCACGTTCCCTACAGCTGGTACGACGTCGATCGCGATGCCGAGGCTCAACGGCTGCAGGACCTCGCGGACGCGGCGGACGCCGACCTGCCGCTCGTGCTCGTCCCCGACGGAGACACGCTCCGTGCACCGTCCTCGGTCGACCTCGCGTCCGCCCTCGGCCTGCGGACCCGGGCCGAGCAGCCGCTGTACGACGTCTGCATCGTCGGAGGTGGACCCGCCGGACTGGCGGCGGCGGTGTACGCGGCGTCCGAAGGGCTGAGCACCGTGATCGTCGAGCGGGAGGCACCCGGCGGTCAGGCCGGTCTGAGCGCGGCGATCGAGAACTACCTCGGATTCCCGCGCGGGCTGACCGGATCCGACCTGGCGCAGCGGGCCGTCGCCCAGGCGTCCCGCTTCGGCGCCGAGATGGTGCTGGCCCGATCGGTCGTCGGCGTCGAGTCGCGCGGCCCGGTGCACGCCGTACTGCTGGAGGGATCGGGCGAGATCGAGGCCCGCGCGCTGATCGTCGCGACCGGCGTCTCGTACCGGAGCCTGGATGTCGACGGTCTCGCCGACTTCACCGGGCGCGGCGTGTTCTACGGAGCGACGGCGAGCGAGGCCACTCAGTGCCGGGACGAGGAGGTGTACATCGTCGGCGCGGCGAACTCGGCGGGTCAGGCGGCACTGAACCTCGCGCGCTACGCCAAGCGGGTCGTGCTGCTGGTGCGTGGGGAGACGCTGGAGAGCTCGATGTCGCGGTACCTGATCGACAAGATCGCCAAGGTCACGAACATCGAGATCCGCTGCCGCACGGAGGTGGTGGGCTGCCGGGGCGACGGCCATCTCGAAGGGCTGACGCTGGCGGACCGCGCCTCCGGCCGGGTCGAAGAGGTGCAGGCGGCCTGGCTGTTCGTGTTCGTCGGCGCCTCGCCGCGGACCGAGTGGCTCGGACAATCGGTGCTCCGCGACGACAAAGGCTTCGTGATGACAGGCCCGGAGCAGATCGGGCAGGATCGCTGGCAACTCCCCCGACCGCCGTACGCGCTGGAGACCAGCGTGCCGGGTGTCTTCGCGGCGGGCGACGTACGGCTCGACTCGATGAAACGGGTCGCGTCGGCCGTCGGCGAGGGCGCGATGTCGGTCTACCTCGTCCACCGCTACCTGGCGACAGTCTGATGAACGTCGACGACCTGCGCGACCTCGCCCTCTTCGCGGGACTGACCGATGCTCAACTCGGCGAGCTGATCGACGGCAGCACCACGGTGCCGATCGAGCCCGGTGCCGACCTGTTCCACGAAGGCGAGCCGGCGGACTTCTGGTGGGTGCTCGTCGACGGCGCGATCGCGTTGCACCGCAAGATCGGTCGCGAGGACACCGTGATGGGCAAGATGGACGTCCCCGGTCGGTGGGCCGGTGGATTCCGCGCCTGGGACGACCACGGTGTCTATCTGGCCAGCGGCCGCGGCATCGCCGAGGGACGGGTACTGCGGGTGCCCACCGACCTCCTGCGCGAGCGGATCGACGTGTGGTTCCCGCTCGGCGGGCACCTGATCAAGGGCGTCTACGGGACCGCCCGGGCGATCGAGTCGACGGCTCGGCAGCGGGATGCGCTGGTCACGCTCGGCACGCTGGCCGCGGGGCTGGCGCACGAGATCAACAATCCGGCCGCGGCGGCCTCGCGCTCGGTCAGTGCTCTCGACACGGCCTGCTCTTCCCTGCTGTCGTCACTGCGCGGTCTCGCGGGGAAAGTGAGCGAGGATCAGTTCGGCCGGCTGGATTCGTTGCGCTTGGAGCTCGGCTCTCGGGCTGCGATTCTCGATCCGGTTGATCTGGCCGACAACGAGAACACCATCTCGGACTGGCTGGCCGATCACGATGTCGAACGGGACTGGTTGATCGCACCGCCGCTGGCTGCGGCGGGGGCGGATGTCGAGTGGTGCGAGCGCGCGGCCGACGTACTGGGTGATGCTCTGGAGCCTGGGTTGGAGTGGGTCGGGAGCACGCTCGCTGCGACCACTCTGCTCGGCGAGGTGAAGGAGTCGACGCGGCGCATCACCGAACTCGTCGCCGCGGTCCGGTCGTACTCGCAGATGGACCGCGGGTCGATCCAGACGATCGACGTGACCGAGGGCATCGAGAGCACGCTGGTCATGCTCGGCCACAAACTCCGCGACGGCACCGAGGTGATCCGGGCGTACGGCGCTGACGTTCCACGGATCGATGCGTTCGCGGGCGAGCTGAACCAGGTGTGGACCAACCTGATCGACAACGCGGTCGACGCGATGGACGGCACCGGGACGCTCCGGATCACGACCCGGACGGACGGCGACCGGATCGTGGTCGAGTTCACCGACACCGGACCCGGCATGTCGCCCGAGGTCGTCGCGCGCGCGTTCGAGCCCTTCTACACCACCAAGGACGTCGGTAAGGGCACCGGCCTGGGCCTGGACATCGCGCAGCGGATCGTGGCCGAACACCACGGCGGCACCATCACCATCACCTCCCACCCAGGCCAAACCACAGTCCAGGTCCGCCTCCCCCACCAACCCATCCCCCGCTGACCCCCGCCTCCCCCGCTGACCTCGCGCACCCGCTGACCCGCTGACCTCGCTGACCCGCCGGCCCGCTGACCCCCGTCGGCCGCTGGCGGGTTGTTTGGCCGATGGCGGGACAACTACTGGCCAGCGGTGACATAACCCGCTATCGAGCCCGGCTGCGACCGCCCGATGGCCCGGCGGATGCGGGCCAGGAGATCGAGCGGGCGGGCGAAGTCCGGCCAGCTGACCCGGACGACCTGAGAGCCGAGGTCCCGGAGGCGGTCTTCTCGGACCTTCTCCGCGATCAGCGCGTCCGCGGTGCCGTCGCCGTACTTGATGGCGCCGTCGAACTCGATGACAACACCGCACTCCGCGAGCAAGAAATCGACCCGCGCCACCAGAGCACCGTGCTCATCGCGAATCTCGGCCTGCAGCGTCGCCACCGGCAAGCCCAGGTCAGCGAGCATGACCCGCAGCCGGGACTCGCCGACCGACTCCGACCGGCCGTCCGCGAACAGAACCGCGCGAGTCGCCGTCGTATTGCCAGGTCGGCCCTCGAAAAGGCTCAAGGCAGCCGCCAACTGTTCGGCCGTGGCGACCCGACGCCGCAACGCTTGATCCACCACCGACACCGCAACCGGGTAGCTGGCTGCACGGCTGGCTTCCACGACAGCTCGGGCACCGCGAGTCAGGAGTACGCCGTCCTGCTCGACCGGCTCGCCGATCGGCGGACGCGCCGCATGCTGACACACCGTCGAGCCGGAGCGGCCTAGCCCGGAGACCCTGGTGACGTGCACACGTCGTAGATCGAGCTCCGAGACCTGGACGCCGTACAACAGGAGAGCCGACTGGTGGCTCACGACGGCGCGACCGGCCAAGCGTTGGTAGACGGCTTTCGCGGAACGCAGGTGCAGCCATGCCGCCCGGTCCCACGCGGCCATCGACGCGAACTCGGAACCGAGCTGCGCATACGCACCCCGGGTGAGCCTGATCCATCGGCCGGCCGTCACCCGCCGGTGAATGTCCGCATCCGTGTACCCGGCGGCGCACGCGTCTGCTCGCGTGAACCAGTCCCCACGGCCGGCGGCGATGAGCATGAGTTTGGTGTTCATGCCCGAGAACATGCCGCGTTCCCGGGCGCTCGAGCCGACGAATTCCGCAGCTGTGGATAGCGGGTTGTTTCACCGCTGGGCGGTTACATCACGGTACCGGTGGAACAAGCCGTCATTTGGCTCAGGTGTCGTGTTCGAGGATTCGGACTCGGGGGACCTTGAGGGTTTTGCGGGCTCTGGTGGTCCAGTCGGAGCAGAGGAAGCGGGCGGCGGTCTCCGGCCAGGCGACCACGACGACCTCGCGGCTGTTGGTGGTCTTCACCAGTGTTTTGAGGGCCAGCAGGACCTCGCCGTGGGTGATCGAGACGTTCACCGGGTATCCGCTGGCGCCGCGCAAGTGACGCGAACTGTGTTCGATCACCGAGCCGAGGTCGAACAACGGGTCCGCGAGCGTCGTCGTCGTACTGGCTGCCCGGGCTGCCGCCGTACCGGACACGCCGGCCACGTCGTCGAATGTCGACCCGAGCAGCGCCAGCGGGCCGCCGAAACCGCTCTCCGGCTGGCTCGTGACGAGCAGGTGGTAGTCGACGGACTCCTCATACCTTGCGTGCAGGGCGGCAACGCGGCGCGCGTCGCCCTCGCTCATCTCCCGCTCGATGAGCACAACCACGTCGTACGTCATGCGTGGCTCCCTTCGCCTTCACTTCCGTTGTACTCCCGTACCCCTGCATGCCAAAGAACCGGGTACGGCAACGTCACAGAATTGTCAGAACCGTCACAGGGTTCTCTCAGGAAGCAGTGGCCCGATCAGGTCGGGAGCGGCGCGTGCGCCCGCGTGTCGGGGGCCAGCGTGCTCAGGAGCTGCGGAGCGTCGATCAGGGTGTGAGCAGCGGAATCGAGCAGGTGCGCGTGCAATGCGTAGACCTGCGCGCCGTGGCGAGGCGTGATGTCGCCAGTCAGGACCGCGGCGAAGTCGGACCGGTTCGCGGCGTCCTCGTCCCACGGGCGATCGGGCTCAAGACGGGCCGTCAGGCGGCGCGCGAATCCGGCCGGATCCTCGGCGGGATCACGCACATACCCGACGACCGAGCCATCGGCACACCGCACGACGACCTCGTCGGAGCGGGCCGCGGCATGCCAGCAGCACACCTCCCACAGGCTCACCCGGTCGCCCGAGCCGTGCACGTCCTCCAGCGTCGCCGCCATCAGTGCGATGTGACCGCCGTACCGCGCGATGTTGTGCCCGTAGCCGGCCGCGCGGAGGTTCACGTCGTACCAGCGCAGCTCCTTGGTGTGCAGGTCGACGCCGAACGGCAGCAGGATCTTCGCCGGTCCGGCGAGATCGAAGCGTTCCTCGACCGCGGCCGGGTCGAACAGGCCGGTCGGTTGCCGCATCACCCCGACGAACCCGCGCTCGAGTTCGTCGAACGGTACGTTGTTGTAGCTGAACACCACCGGCAGCACATACCGCCCGCCGACCCGTCGCACCGCGCGCAAGTCGAGGTCCACGAACTCCGTCGAACCATCGGGCGCCGGCGCGGAGGTGAGGTCGCCAGAGTGCACCAACGCGTCCTGGTCGAACCGCAGGCGCGTGTAGTCGCACAGCCCGACGAAGGCCCACTCCTCGTCGAACACCGCCACCGACAGATCGAGATCCACCCGTCGGCCGGGCGGCTCGACCCAGTGCAGGAACAGCCGCAGCAACTCGTCCGGCGGGATCGGCGCCGCGCTCCCCCGGGTCATCCGCCGCAACGTCGACGAGGCATTCCGCTCCGAACCAGGGGCCGCCAGCCGCGCCAACTCCTCGTCCAGGAACACCCGTCGCAGCGGCGGCAGAGCCGTTGCCCGGCGCAACATTTCACCCACGAGTACGTCGGTCAGCGCGGAAGCCGTGTCGGCGGGCAGCGGCTCGCGCTCGTCCACCGACGTCCAGATCCGCGCCGTCCCGCCCCGGGGGAAGAACAGCCGCAGATCGCCAGGCGGCGTGCGGACCTGACCGATCGCCGCTGTGATCACCACCGGCGACACGTCCGAGACAGCCGTCGCCAGCGCCTCCACCAACGCGCCATGCTGATCTGGCGGCAACGCACGCGCCAACTGGACCAGGCGCCGCACCAACTCGCCCGGCCGCTGACGCAGCAGGTCGAGCGCATGGCCTGGCCGCCCGTCCGCGAACGCACCCTCGACCCGAGACGCGAACGTGCTTGTCGCGAGCCGCTTACCCTCGAGCCGCACGAACGGATGCTGCGAAGCCTCGCCCAGCACCGCCCGCCCCGCCGCCGTACCAAGATCCAGATCAGTACGCCGCAGGATCGCGAAGGCCAGCGCCGCCACCGGGTGACGGGTCGCGAATTCGAACGGATGCAAGTTCTCCGCCATCCGCTTCCAGGCGCGTTCGTGCCGGAGCATGTCCTCGACCAGAGGCTCGGCCGGCAACCGGTCGAGCCGCGCGAGCACCAGCCGACGCGTTGCCCGAGGCAACGACTGCCGCCGGGCCGGCGGCGTCCGCAACCCCGGATCGGCGTCCATCAGCGCATGCAACACCCGCAGTACGTCGGTCGCGGTGCCGGCCCGATCGATCAGGTCAGGATCGTCGGTGAGGAAGTGCGCAATGACCAGCGCCCGGGTCTCGCGGACCGGGATGTCGTCCGGCAGCCAGGACGGGTCCGCACCGGACAACAGCAACTGCAGGTCCGCGCGATCCGCGGCGGACAGCGGGGAGCGTCGTACCAGCAGGTCGTCGACCGTCGTCCGGACAGAGTCTGACTGCGCGAGCGACAGGAGACGCAGGCGATCCGAGCGCACGTGGGCCGGCTGCACCTCGTGGAAGGACGGCTTGAGGAACGGGTCGAGCGGATCGATCCGGCGCAGGCACAGCGGACAGGCGCTCAGCTCGGAGCCGTCCCAGCAGGTCCGGCAGACCAGGTGGGCGCAGGGCGAGACGGCATGCACCGACTTCGTGTCTCCGCACAACACACACGGCTGCTCCGGCTCCTGCAGCAGCCGCGCGAAGACGCGGTTCACATAGAAGGTCTCGGTGTTGCCCGGCACGCTCTCGGGGAAGCCACGGAACAGCGGCACATGCTCGGCGTTTTGACCGGACTCCGCATCGAGTAGGTCCAGCAGCTTGCCGCCGAACCCCGCAAGCGCAGGGGCCGACAGCGACGCGCAGTACCGGTACAGACCGACGGACAGGAGGAAGCCGCGCTGGACCAGGTCGGCCTGCAACGCGGACAACCCGGCCTGGATGGTGAGCGGCCGGCGCAGCCACTGCCACGCGGAGCGGCGTACCGGAGGGGTCAGCGCTGTGGTGTCGACGAGCCGACGGCGGCGGAGCAGGACAGCTGCCTGGCTCTCCTCCGAGGCGTGCTCCGGCATCGCGGCCTCCCCGCTGGCTGGGCGTCTGGTCTGTCATGGGCGTAGCGGACAAGGCCAGGGGCGGAGAGCGGACGCGCTACATGGCCTGGTGAAGGAGAAGGAAGCACGTCCTGGAGCCGCCCCTGGCAACAAGAACGCTACCGGTCGCCACCGACAGTTTCCGCCGGCCTGAATCACGGCGAGTCGGGACCTGAGAAGGTCCGCACAAAGAAGAGCTCCGGTACCAGGGTCGGGGCCGCCCCGCCCAGACCCCGGTACCGGAGGTCTCCAGAGTAGAACGTTCACCCAAACGCTGCGCCACCGGGATCACAATCTGGCACTGATGCGCCGTGATCAAACCATTGACCCAGGCTGCACAGGGTGCAGGGAAACCCTTTCAGTTACAGGCGGGAGGTGTTACGCAACGGATTGTGGTTAGGGTCGTAGGTATGGCGGGCGGGGTGATCGAACGTGCGCGCTGGCGCGATGTGTTCGGACATGCGGAGTTCAGGGCCTTGTTCCTGGCCGGCGTACTGTCCGTCGCAGGCGACCAGCTGGCCCGTGTTGCCTTGTCGGTGCTGGTTTTCGACCGCACCGAGTCCGCCGGGCTGACCGCACTCACCTACGCCCTGACCTACATACCCGACCTGCTATTCGGTCCGTTGCTCGCTGGATTCGCCGATCGGTACCCCCGTCGTACTGTGATGATCGTCACCGACCTGGCCCGAGCGGTCCTGGTTGCGGCGATGGCAGTGAAGGCGTTGCCGTTGCTGGTGGTGATCCTGCTCCTGCTCGGACTGCAAGCGTTCGGGTCGCCGTTCAACGCGGCACGAGCCGCCACGCTCCCCGCCGTACTGCCGGGCGATCACTACGTGCTCGGCAAGGCCGCCAACGACATGGTCGTCCAATTCAGCCAGGTGCTCGGCTTCGGCACCGGCGGTGTGATCGTCGTAGCCGTCGGAACGTCCGGTGGGCTGCTGCTGGACTCCGCCACCTTCTTACTGTCCGCAGTACTCATTGCTGTCGGCGTACGACGTCGTCCGGCGCCGCCGCGTGCGGCGGACGAGTCACACAGCAGCTACTTCAAAGACCTGGCTGCCGGCGTCTCACTCGTCACACGCACGCCGAAGCTCCGCGCACTGGTCATCCTGGCGACCATCGCGGGCTTCTACGTGACGGTGGAGGGCCTGGCTGTCCCCTATGCGAACGAGATCGGCGGTGGGCCGAAGGCAGCCGGTCTGCTGCTGGCTGCCAGCCCGGCCGGCGCCGTGGCAGGCATGTGGCTCATCACTCTGTGGGAGCCGGAGAAACGTATGCGGCTTCTCGGACCGCTGGCCGTGCTGGCCTGTGTGCCGCTGATCGCGTGCTTCATGGCGCCCGGCCTGCTACCCACCGTCGTGTTGTGGGCGGTGTCGGGGATGGCGTCGGCCTATCACCTGCCGACCAGCGCGGCGTTCGTCCAGGCGGTGCCGGACGCCCAGCGTGGTCAGGCCTTCGGCGTCGCGAGCACCGCCCTGAAGAGCAGTCAGGGCCTCGGAATCCTGCTCGCGGGGCTGGTCGCGGACCAGTCCTCACCGTCGGTCGCGCTGGGCGTCATGGGCACCGCGGGAGCCGTCGCAGCCGCGGTGGCGGGCGCCGCCTGGGCACGCGCCCGCCGTTCCCGGTCCGGCGTCGTGGAAATGGGTGCCGGATGAGCCGCCGGAGAATCAGGGGAAATATCTCCGGTTCAGCATCGTAAAATATCGGTTAAGAAATTTCGGTCGGGTCGCCGGAATCACCACTCGTTGCCGGTGGTGAACCATTCGTTGCCGGATCCGCCCGGCCGGTGCAGCCACTCGTTGCCACCCTGCGTGAACCACTCGTTCCCGCCGTGCAGCCACTCGTTCCCCCCGTGGAACCACTCGTTGCCGCCCCCGGTGAACCACTCGTTGCCGCCGTGCAGCCACTCGTTCCCGGTGCTGATCTTCGACATGGTGCTGTCCTTCCTTCGCCATCCGTCAGATGGAATAACTGCGGGTCGGGGATGACCTCGCGTGAACAGGCAGTTACTATTCAGGAATAACCGTTCAGGTCTATCCGTGTGAGGCCACCATGATTCTGATCGGTCGGAGCAGGTGGGTGCCACCCCGCCGATGGAAGCTCTGGTCGTTGCCGCGCCCGGCACTGAGCTACGTGCTCGGCGTCGAGGCCGTCGCAGTCGTCATCACCGCCTTGGCTGTGGCCTCGACGGTCTCCGGCGCCCGGACCGGCGTCAGGCCGACCGAGTGGGTCGCCTTCGCCGTACTGGCGGCCGCCTCGGTGCTTCACCTGGAGTCTGCCCGCGGAATCGAGCGCCGACGCGAGATGGCGGCGAACACTTCGCCGTACACCAACCTGAAGAGCCTGTGGGTGTTCGCCGGCCTGCTGCTGCTTCCGCTGAGCCTGGTCGTCGCCCTCGTCGTGGTGTCGTACGGGTACTCGTGGATCCGCGTCTACGGACGGACGATCGCGCACCGCAAGGTGTTCTCGGCCAGCACGTTCGTCCTCGCCAGTGGAGCCGCGGCCGCAGTGCTCCGCGCCGGCGGTCTGCTGAACGAGCCGCGGGTGCCGACCGGGCCGTGGACCCTGCTGGTCGTGGTGGCCGCTGCGAGCACGTGGTGGCTGGTGAACTTCGCGCTGGTGATCGGTGCGATCCTGCTGTCCTCCCCCGACGCCACCGCCCGTGGCGCACTGGGAGACCTCGCGGATCAGCTCGTCGTGGTGGCCGGTCTTGGCCTCGGTGTGGCAGTGGCCGGACTGCAGGCGTCGTACCCATGGGTGGTGCCGATCCTGATGGTGACGGTGCTCGCGCTGCACCGCGATCTGCTGCTGCCGCAGTTCCAGCGCGCTGCTGGGACGGACGTGAAGACTGGTCTGGCGACTCCGGCGTACTGGGCCAATGCAGTGCCGACGGAGCTGGCGCGGGCGGAGACCATGCGCAGCACGGTCGGTCTGCTGATGCTGGACCTGGACCGGTTCAAGGAGATCAACGACACCTACGGCCACCCGGCCGGGGACCAGGCGCTGCGTGCGGTCGGTGAGAGCGTGCGCGCGGAGGTCCGGGTGGGCGACTTGGTCGCACGGGTCGGCGGAGACGAGCTGGCTGTGCTGCTGCCGGGAGCCACCGAGACTGAGGTGCTCGAGGTGGCCGAGCGGATCCGGGACCGGCTCAGCACGTTGAGCGTGTCCGTGGACACCAGCACGGATACCACCGCAGTGATCTCCGGAGTGCCGGCGTCGTTCGGCGCAGCGGTGTATCCGGAGGTCGCCGCCACGATGGACCAGTTGGTACTCGCGGCGGACAACGCACTGCTCACCGCGAAGCGGGGCGGACGCAACCGGATCGTCGCGGCCCGCCCGAACCCGCCTGCGGTGACCGACCACAGCGATCAGCCGGTCGGCGACTGAGTCACTCGGATCAAGGCCTTGCCCAGGAGCGTGCGCTGCTCCAGGGCAGTGTGAGCGTCGGCCACATGATCGAGGTCGTAGGTCTGGTCGATGACGGGCACCAGGTCTCCTGCGACGGCTCGCGCGAGCACGTCCGCACCGGTGACCGTCGTAGTGGTCGAGTCGGCGCGCAGATCGACGATCCCCTTCACCGTGATGCCCCGGCGCTCCGCCTCAGCCGCGTCGTACGCCGCGAAGCCGCCGCTCGGAGCGCCATGCGCGGAGAACCAGCCGCCGTCCTTGACGATCGTGAACGCGGTCGCGCCGAGCTCGCCGCCGGCGCCTTCGAAGACGATGTCCGCGCCGTTGGTTGCATCGAGGACCAACTTGTCCCAGCCGGGCCTGGAGTAGTCGACCACAACGTCGGCGCCCTGCGCCTTGCTGAGGTCGAGCTTCGCCTGACCGCGGGCAGCTGCGATGACATGTGCGCCGGCATTGTGCGCTAGCTGGGTCAGCAGCAGACCCATGCCACCTGCGGACGCGGTGACCAGCACCTCCTTGCCCTGCATCGACGGCGCGAGCTCCTCCAACATCAGGGCGGTGAAGCCGTCGCCGAAGACGCCGACCGCGGTCTCCAGGTTGAGCCCGGCGGGTGCCTTGACCAAACCGTCCGCGGCTGCGATCGCAAACTCGGCGTGGGCGCCGAAGCCGACGGCCCGGCCGACCACCGTCTGACCGATCCAGTCGTCCGCCACACCCGGTCCGACCGCGCGCACCCGGCCACCGAGCGAACCACCCGGCACGTACGGCGGTGTCACGTCGAAGAACTGGCTGTGCTGGCCACGGCGGATGGCGGTCTCGACGAAGATGACGTCGGCCACCTCGACCTCGACCAGTACCTGACCGGCTGCCGGCACCGGATCAGGCCACTCCTGGGTCCTGATCACCTCGGGCCCGCCGAACTCGGTCACCACTGCTGCACGCATGCTCTCTCCTTCGGTCTGATGACCTCCGAGCCTGCAACCTCAACCCCGGTTCAGGTCAACTCCGGCGGTTGTCCACAGGTCGTCGGCGACAGGCGGGAAGTTGTCGGTGGTCCGGCGTACTGTGCAGGGCATGTTCGACGCCGTCTTCGTCCCTGCCGACCCGCCGCGCGCGGGCCGGCTGGCGTTGTATGGCGATCTCTCGGCGACGGGCGAGACGGCCGACGGGACCGTGGATCTCGTGCTGCCGAAGGGATCCCAGGTGCGGCGTACCACCGTGCCGGCCCGTCTGCTGAGCATCGGCGAGGTGCTCGAGTGGATCGGCCGACCGCTCGAGGGCTCGGTCAGCTGGCAGGCGTGGCGGGCCGCGGCGTTCGCGGGGATGGGGTTGATCGCACGCGGTCGACTCGTCCCGGATCGAAGTCCGAGTGGGTACGGCGCTTGGCGGGTGGCGCCGCTGGATCCGTTGGACCGGGGATGGTTGCGGAACCTTACTGCGGCGATGCCGCCGTACGGGCACGCGTTGCCGATCGAAGGGACGCGGCCGGTGCGGTTGGTCGACCCGGAGCCGCTGGTGCGGTCGTTCTGGGACGCTCTGGCCGACACTCTGGTGCGGACAGCGGCCGCGCCTGTCGCCGTACGTCCTGGCGCGGCGGCGTTTGCTGGGGTTGATCCGGTGGAGGTGACCGGAGCGACTGCCTGGTTGGAAGAGACCGCGCTGAGCGAGGAGGCCGGGGCGCGCCTGGTGCTGCGGATCGAGCCGCCCTCGGAGTCGGCCGATGAGTTCCGCGCTGTGCTGCAACTGCGCAGTGGTGTGGATCCGAGCCTGCTGATGGATGTCTCGGATGTGTGGAGTGCGCCGGCGGCGGTGCTGGCTGCTCTTGGGGAGCGTGCGGAGACCGATCTGCTGTTGGCGCTCCGGCGCGGGGCTCGGGTCTGGCCGCCCTTGGGTGCAGCGTTGCGGGACGCGGCTCCGGCGGAGGTCGGGGTCGATGACGAGGCGTTGGAGGAGTTGACCGAGGGCAGCACAGCGTTGGAGGGCGCTGGGATCGAAGTGCTCTGGCCGACCGAGTTGTTCGCAGGCGAGTTGGCTGTGCGCGGGACTGTCGCGACGCCGACGCCCGGAGCGGTGACCGGACCTGACTTCAGCCTGACCGATCTGGTCGCGTTCCGTTGGCGACCGACGCTCGACGGACAGGAGTTGACCGAGGAGGAGGTGGCCGCGCTCGCGGAAGCCAAGCGGCCGATGATCCGGATGCGTGGGCGATGGGTCCGGGTCGATCACGACCTGGTCCAGAAGCTGCGGCGTGGTGGGACTCGCAAACTCACCGGAGCCGAGGCGCTCGGCGCTGCGCTGACCGGGACGATCGAGGTGGACGGTGAGCTCGTCGCGTTCGACGCGAACGGGTCGCTGGCCTCGATGATCGCGCGGCTGCGGGCAGCCGAGGAGCCTGCGCCGTTCGAGGAGCCGGCTGGGTTGCGGGCGACGTTGCGCGACTACCAGCGGCGCGGTGTCGCATGGATGGCGCACCTCGCCGATCTCGGTCTGGGTGGCTGTCTCGCCGACGACATGGGGTTGGGCAAGACGATCCAGGTGATCGCATTGCACCTCCAGCTCCTCGGTCGTGGTCGCGGACCGACGTTGGTGGTCTGTCCGTCGACGCTGCTCGGGACCTGGGAGCGGGAGTTCGCCCGGTTCGCGCCCGACGTCACGACCCGGCGGTACCACGGCACCGGGCGGAGCCTCAGCGACCTCGCGCCGGACGAGGTGGTGCTCACGACGTACGGCGTGGTTCGGCAGGACCACCGCGTGCTCGGTGAGGTGTTCTGGGGACTGGCGGTCGCGGACGAGGCGCAGCATGCGAAGAACCCGCTGTCGCGGACCGCGCGATCACTCAGGACGTTGCCGTCGGCAACCAGGATCGCGTTGACCGGGACGCCGGTGGAGAACCGGTTGTCGGAGCTGTGGTCGATCCTGGACTGGGCCGCGCCGGGGTTGCTCGGCACGCTCGACCGGTTCCGCCACGACGTCGCCGTACCGGTGGAGCGGTATCACGACGAGGAGGCGACCGCGCGGCTCGCTCGGGTGACGCGGCCGTTCCTGCTGCGGCGGCGCAAGAGCGATCCCGGGATCGCGCCGGAGTTGCCGCAGAAGACCGAGCACGACGTCGTCGTACCGCTCACGACGGAGCAGGCCACGCTGTACCAGGCTGTCGCGAAGGAGACGCTCGCCAAGATCGAGTCGGCGGAAGGGATCGCGCGGCGCGGTCTGGTGCTCAGCCTGCTGACGCAGTTGAAGCAGGTCTGCAACCACCCGGCCCAGTTCCTGCACGAGCCGGGACCGCTGGAGCGCCGTTCAGGCAAGCTCGCGGCTTTGGACGAGTTGCTCGACGTGATCCTGGCCGAAGGCGAGTCCGTGCTGATCTTCAGCCAGTACGTCGAGATGTGCCGGCTGATCGAGGCCCATCTGGCAGCGCGACGGGTCCGGACGCTGTTCCTGCACGGTGGGATCGGCGTGCGGAAGCGGGAGCAGATGGTCGAGCAGTTCCAGGCCGGCGAGGCTCAGGTGTTCCTGCTGTCACTGAAGGCCGGTGGGGTCGGGCTGACACTGACCCAGGCGACGCATGTCGTCCACTACGACCGCTGGTGGAATCCGGCGGTCGAGGATCAGGCGACGGACCGGGCCTATCGCATCGGTCAGGATCGGCCGGTTCAGGTGCATCGGCTCGTCACCGAGAACACGTTGGAGGATCGGATCTCGACGGTGATCGCGGCCAAACGCGATCTCGCGGATGCGGTGGTCGGTTCGGGCGAAGCGTGGTTGAGTGAGCTGTCGGATGCGGAGCTGAGCGAGCTGGTCGAGCTGTCGACCGGGCCGGTGAAGTCGGGGTCGGCCAGTGCCTACAACCCTTCTGCTGTTGGGAAATCAGCTCCTGGGGCCGGCCCTTCGGCCGCCGGGCCTGGAGTTGGCTCATGAACGAGCGTGTGCCTTGGCAGGGGTGGCGGCGTTCAGGTGAGGACGCAGGGTTGCCTGCGGCCAAGGGTCCGGGGAGCCGGCGTCCGTTCGGCGCGACGTGGTGGGGACGGGCGTGGTTGGAGGCGTTGGAGCATCGCGCTCGGTTGGATCCGGGCCGGCTCTCGCGTGGGCGGTCCTACGCACGGCGCGGGAGTGTGCTCGAGCTGACGGTGTCGCCGGGTTCGGTCGATGCGGTCGTGCAGGGCAGCCGGGTCACGCCGTACCAGGTGACGGTGCGGATCCGCGCGTTCTCCTCGGCCGAGTGGGACGCCGTACTCGAGGTGGTGTCGTCGCAGATCGGCCGCGTGGCGGCGCTGCTGGACGGCGAGTTGCCGCCCGAGGTCGTCGACGATGTGCGTGCCGCTGGGTTGGACCTGTTGCCGGGTGCGGGTGAGGTGCTGACCAACTGCAGTTGCCCGGACTTCGCCGTACCGTGCAAACACTCCGCCGCCGTCTGCTACCTGGTCACGGACGCGCTGGATGACGATCCGTTCGCCTTGCTGCTCCTCCGCGGGCGCCGCAAGGACGAACTCCTCAACACCCTCCGCTCCCGCCGCACAGGCCCGTCCCCCACCACCCCGCCCCGCACTCCCCCACCCCCTGGCATCCCAGCCATAGCCGCCTTCGCCAAAGTCTTCGCGGCCCGCGTCCCCTCAGGCGCCTCCGGCCGCGCCACCCCTGACCCTGTCACCACTGACGCCTCCGGCCGCGCCACCCCCGATCCTGTCACCACCGGCCGCGCCGCCCGTGATCCCGTTACCTCCGACTCCCCTGGCCGCGCCGCCGCAGATCACGCCACCTCCGCCACGGCTGGCCAGACCACGTCCGGCGCCGGTGCCTACGGTGGAGTGCCTGTGCCGGTTCCGCCGCGACCGATGGGGTCGCCGGGATCGCCTGCGGCGGTGCGGGCCTTGGATCCACCGCGTTCATCGGGCGTCGACGTACGCGATCTGATCGCCCTGGCCACAGACGCGGCACGCCGAGCCTGGGAGTTCGCATCCGGCGACGGCGACGCGGAGCTAGGCCTCACCGCCGACCAGGACCTGGCCCGCCGCGCCTCCCACCTCCTCGGCACCCCGGAGCTCGCTGACCTGGCCCACCGAGCCGGCGTACCAGCGCGTCAACTCACCAGCTGGGCCGTCGCCTGGCGCGAAGGCGGCCCCGGCGGCCTCTCCGCCACCGTCGACACCCCAACCACCATCGACGAAGCCGCCCTGGCCGAAGCAGCCCAAGCCCTCCCCGGCGCCACCATCGAAGCCAACCGCGTCACCGCCGGCAAAACCCAACTCCGCCTAGGCCCTGACGCGCTCTGGTACCGCTTCGACCAACACTTCAACGACTGGACCCTCACCCGCCCACCCTCCCCCGACCCCCAGGACCTCCTCACACCCTTGGCGTGATCGGCAGCTGCTCTCACCCAGGCCGAGGGCGGCCGTGCCGCACCGGGCTGTGCCGCACCGGGCTGTGGCGCCACCCCGCCTGCACCTCCTCGATCCGGCCGGACCTCCGCTCTCCGGAAACTTCTGGTCATCTGCCGGCCATTTGTTTCCGCAGATGCCGGCACCGCCAGTCAGCCGACCCTCGGAGATCCACCAGCGAACCTCACAACCAACACCTAGGTCCGCGCGGTGACGAAGGCTTGGGTTAGGCGGGTTATGAGGTTGTAGGGGATGGGTTCCTCGAGGGGGAACTTGAGGGTGCCTTTGCCGGAGCGGTAGGGCTCGATCGCGGCGGAGAGAGCGTCGTCGAGGGGTGGGATCGGGTAGAGGGCGATGTGTTCTTTCCATCCGCTGAAGTAGAGGAGGGACTTGCCGTCGAGGGTGATGGTCGGGATCTGGTAGCTGATCTTCTCGCCCGCGCCGGGGACAACGGCGTGGATGGTACGGCGTACCTCCTGCAGGATCTCCTGGACATCGGCCGGGAACGACGCGATGTACTCGTCCACGCTCGTGAACTTCTCCGCCATACCGCCATGGTGCCCGAACGTCAGGATGGGCGCAGTGGGGTGAACGGCATCGGAGCGGGCGTCGGCGCTGGGTCCCAGGTCTCCGCAAGCGGTGTTGGCCGCCATTTCCAGGACGCGGGCGGCGGGGTGGCTGGGATCTGCGCGCGACCGGTCAACCAGCGGAGGTTGAGCCACGGATCAGCAGTCGCGCGCGGCTCGTGCGGGAACATCCGGGTCAGGACCCGCTCGCAGAGGTCAGGCGGCGGAGTGAGCGAGCAGCCGAGGCCGGTGGTGAGGTCATGGTCGTGTACGAGCGCCTCCACGCACGCCATGCCGGTGAAGCCCTCAGGATCGCCGATGCCCCACGGATGAAACGCACGCGCGTCGGGCGGGCTCGCGCGAACCACCAAAGCAAGGATGCTCCCCGCCGCCTCGACGAAGTCGAGTACCCCTGCAGGCGGGGCGAGTTCCTGCGCCCGCGCGGACCAGCGAACGTACTGCGTCCGCGCACCGACCGCGAGCTGCGACGCCCAGTGCAGCTGTGCCTGCCCGAGATGCTCGGCGGTCGCGCGGCAGGTCCACTCGATCGACCCGGCCGGCACGTTCCAGTCCGCATCCACAGCGGGGCGCAAAGCTTGGACGAGGCTGTCGACCGCTGACTCGAGGTCGTCCGCGGTGATCATCCGCGACGGCGGAGGGTTGTGTGGGTTTCGAGAGCGGGGATGAGGTGGGCGGCGAGCTTGGCATGGCCGGCCACCGAGGGGTGGACAAGGTCGGTGCAGTCGTCCTCGGTGATCCAGCCGGTCGAGTCGATGCAGACGACGTTCGGGTCGTCGAGCGACTTGACGGCCGCGGCGATCGTGTCGGCGTGCTTACCGTTGAACGGGGTCAGCGACACGATCGTGGTCTCCGGGTACGCCGATCGCACCCGGGCCACGTAGGCGGCGTACGGCTCCGGCTCCAGCGTCTCGTCGTTGACGCCGAGGTTGAGTACGACGACATCCGGCGCGGTGACCCGTTCAGCGGGTGAGCCGGCGAAGTTCCACCCGAACGACTCCGGCCCCGGCGGCACCTCGCCGTTGCCCGGCTTGATGATCCCCTGGCTACCGAACCCGACCTGGTGGGATGTCGCGCCGAACGCGCGGGCGGTCAGATACGCGTACGTCGTCGTACCGTCGGCGCCCTCCGACTCGGAATGCGTACCCAGCGACCGCACTCCCTGCGTGATCGAGTCGCCGTAGAACTCGATCCGCGGACCGCCCTGCCGCCCGCTGAGACGCACTCTAGAGTTCACCTCTAGCAACAGACCCGCGAACACCACCGCGCACTCGAACGGCGGGTTCCACCGGTTGACGTGCTCGTTGACGTCCTTGACCACGACCTCGACCTGATGCCTGCCCGTCGGCGCGGTCAGCTCGATCACCGGGTTCTCGATCAGGTGGAGCACCGGCGCATCGTCGTCGATCGTGATCCACAGGTGTGGCGCGACGGTCAGCCCGGCCGTGTCGAACAGCAACTGCACACTCTCGCCCGCGAACGAGAACGAGATCCGCGAGCCGGAGTTGACGGTGATCGCCACCCCGGGTTGCTGACCCCACTGGCCTTCCAGGACGATGCGCGGATCTGACGGGGCGACGACCTCGCCTGGTTCGAACGGCACGTCTCACACTCCTCGTGGTGGGTGGCGGTGCAATTCTGCCTGGCCGATCACCAGCCGTCCTTGCGAGCCCGCGCTTCGAACAGCAGGATGCCCGCGGACAGCGCGACGTTCAGCGAATCCGCCTGGCCGAGCATCGGGATGGACACGCCGCCGAAACCCTGCGCGTGCCACTCCTTCGACAGCCCGTTGCCCTCCGAGCCGACAACGAACGCGGTCGGCCCGTCGTAGTCGACGCCGCGGTAGCTCCCGCCGGCGGCTGGGTCGGCGAGATGGACCCGGAAGTTGTGGCTGCGCAGCCACGCCGCCGCGCTCGCGATGTCGTCGAACTCCAGCACCGGCGTCGACAGGATCGTCCCGCGGCTGGCCGAGTACACGGACGGGTGGCTCAGCCGTGCCCGCCTGCTGGTGAGGACGAGGCAGTCGGCCTTGGCGGCGTCGACGGTGCGGATCAAGGTGCCGAGGTTGCCGGCGTACTCGACTCCGTCCGCGACCAGGACGAGCGAGGACGTGGTGAAGCGGAACGACTGCGGCTTCCACACCGGCAGCCGCGCGATCGAGATCAGGCCATCGGAGCGGGTCTTGCGGGACAGCCGGGCGAGCAACTTCTCCGAGATCCGGTACACCTGACCGGCGCGCTCGGCGATCCGGCGTGCGGCGTACGTCGTACTGGCCTCAGGGCACCAGTAGAAGGTGTCGATCGTGGTGTCGGTGGCGAGCAGGCGGTCGTGTTCCCAGCCGCCTTCGACCATGATCCGGCCGGGTGAGGCGTCCTTGCGGACGGTGAGCAGGTCGCGAACGCTAGGGTGTTGCGCGCCGATCGGGCGCGCGTGCGGCACAGTCATGTGCGTAACTCCGGTACGGAGAGAACGAGAAAGCTCGCCGGGGACCCTGTGATGGGTTCCGCACCGGCGTGGCGAACGCCCTAAGGCGCCGTGGTATGGACGCGGTCTACCTGGACCGCGTCAACCAATGATGCTTTGGATTCTCTCCACGCCAGGATGGTAGGCAGCGGCCTCCACACCCGTCACCCGGTTTTCACACACCAGTCGCCCACAGGCTCGGGGTGCGCCCCACCCAACGCCCGCGTTGCCTTTGTCCACAGGCTCGCGGCAACCCGGTTCCGGACTGTCGGCCCACCCCACCCCACCGCTGTTCTTGCCTTTGTCCACAGGCTCGGGGCAACCCGGTCTTGGACTGCCGGTGCACCCCACCCCACCGCCGTTCTTGCCTTTGTCCACAGGTCCGACGCGGCCCGGTTTTGGACTGTCGGTGCACCCCACCCCACCGCCGTTCTTGCCTTTGTCCACAGGTCCGACGCGGCCGGGTTTTGGACTGTCGGTGTGGGTGGTTAGAGTCCTTTCTCTGGTTGCCGGTCGCTCGCGGGGGCGGCGCCACACGGGAGGAGCACGCGATGGACGCGACGTTGCTGGACGCGGAGGCCGAGGCGGCCGTACTGCGCGTCTACCGTCAGGTGTTCGCCGTCCTCGCCCGCGAGGCCGGCGCGATGATCGTGGACCCCGACCTCCTGGACGTCGACCAAGCAATCCTGGACGCGTTCGCCGAGGCCGGCAGCGACGGCCTGACAGTCGAGCAGGCGACCCTCGCCTGCCGGACCTATCCACATGATGTGATCGTCCGTCGCTTCGAGGTCCTGCGGCAGTACGGCGCGATCACCAAACTCGTCGACCGTCCGAACGAACTGCGTCACCGAGCTGCGTTCGCGCCGTACGTGATGCTGATGTTCCTGCGCCGGATGTCGGTGCAGGGCGGTCAGGGCGAGCTGCACCAGTTGCTCACCCTCGAGGCCCACAGCGTCAGCGATCCCAGCGCGACCGAGGACGAAGGCAGGGCCTCGATCGAGCGGCTGACCAAGGTGTTCCGCCTGCTCGGCAACGAGCTCGCGATCCTGGTCTCGACCAGCACGACAGCGCAACTCCGGGAGAACGCACAGCTCGCGTGGGGAAATGAGCGCCTGATCGAACAGGCCGAGAAGGTGCACAGGATCGTGCTGGACCGCTGGCCCAGCCTGCATCGCGCGTGTACGTCGCTGCGGATGGCGCTGGCGGCGTACGCCGACGCCGTACAACTAGCTGCCGGGCGGCTGGTAGAGAGAGCGGGTACGACGCGCGCACTCGGGCTGCTGCCGATCGAGACCTGGCTGACGTTCACGCGAAGCAGTGAGCCGGACGTGCTCGCGGGTGTGCTGGACGGGCTCCTGTTCGATGCGGCCGCGCCGGACTTCTCGCCGCAGACGATGGTCGAGGCCGTCGAGACAGGACGGCGGAGCGGGACAGCGCGCATGGCGCCACCGCGACCGACCGCGGACGCCGACGCGCCTGAGTCCGCGGCCGCGACGGATCGGGAGGAGCTCCGCGCCGAGGCCGAGCGCGTGCTGGCCGGGAGATCGTCAGTCGACGTCGTCGAGGTCGTGGACGATGCCGGCGACTGGATCACGGCGCGGCGCGTGCTCGCTGAGCTGACGGCGGCGCATCTCCACGACGAGCTCGACTACGAGCTGGTGTGGTCGGACGGGATGCGAATCGATCCGACAGCTGGGACGCCGTGGGCGACCGAGGGCGTGTTCCGGCGGGTGACGCGGTGAGTACTCCGTCCGAGGCTGTCGAGCGGCGGCTGTACAACGCGTTGTGGTGGGCAAAGGTGCAGTCCGCTGGACCGCTCGAGGTGTCGCCCGATACTCCCGCGGTTGCAGGCCTGACTCGGGCTGCCTCGCCGGATGGCTCGAGCGTGTGGTTGGTGCCGACAATGCCTTCCGGTGCTGGTCATGCCGTGCTGGATGAGTTGGGCACTCCCCCGGTCGCCGTGGAGCAGCCGAACGAGACAGCGCGGGTGCTCGCGATCTGCGTCGCCTGCTGCTGGACCGACCGCAGCGGACCGGCCTGGCCGGGCTCGACCGGGACGCTTGCCCAGATCAGGTCCGTGTACGCCGGGATGCGGGGCCGCGCCGAACAGTCGAGTGATCTCACCCTGATCATCGGAAGCCTCCGGCGCCTGCACGCCACGCACTGGCTGCTGTGGAACGAAAAGGCCGGCGAGGTCCGCCTCGGTCCACGCGTCATCACCTGGACCCCGACCGATCAATCCACCCTCCGCGACCTCTGCCGTCACCTACCCGACCCACCGCCTCCCGTCCTCGCCACCTCACCGCCAGTCGACCCGACTCCGGAGGACCCGCTCCCGGACGCAGCCGCGACGGCTACTGCATCCCCAGAGACCGACGCTGCATCGCCGGCGACGGATAGCGACCCGGCACCTACGCCCACCGATCCCGCGGCGGACACCGAGCCGCCCGCTGCGGACGCCGACCTGGCGGACACCGATTCCGCAGCTACGGACGCCCACCCAGCTGCTACGGACACCGACCCAGCTGCTACGGACACCGACCTGGCCGCTGCTGACACCGACCTGCCGGACGCCCCTCGGACGGAGGTGTCGGATGACTGAGCAGCATGTGTTGTTCGACCCTCTGCTGCAGGATCTGAGCGACCGGTCCCGCGACGAGGTGCTGGCTGCTTTCAGCGCCGTGCAGTACGCCGTGCATCCGGTGGCCGAGGTGCAGTTGGCCGGCCTCCGGGACGTGACGCTTCGTCGACATGTCCAGAAGATGCTGAAGCTCATCGGGCGCACTCTGGTCCATGTCGACGGCACGCACTGGACCTCCGGATACGCCGACGACATCGCCGCGACGCTGACGACGCAGGGCTGGCAGCCCTTGTCCGTGGTGGACCGAGCCGTGCTGGTGCTCGTGCTGATCCATTCCGTCGCGATCCCCCGCAGCGAAGGCATACTGACCGGCGACAGCTGGAAGTCGGCCCGGCCGACCACAGTCGACGAGCTGCGGACCACGAGAATCAGCGGCGAGGAGCGGCGGCTCGCGTTGCAACGCCTGCGCGCGGCCGGCCTGATCCAGCTGTCCGGCGATCACTCGGGCGGGCCGAGCTACATCCCCGGTCCACAACTCCAACGGCTCACACCGGCCGCGCGGCGCCGACTGCAAGATCAGCTGATCCTCGCCGCGGCGCCGGCCAGCCCGATCGCCGAAGCCATCCGAGCCCGCAACGGCACGGCGATCGCCGACCCTGGCACTCAGCAAGACAGCAGTGTGGAAGAAGGAGTGGCGTGAGCGAGCGTAGCGAGTTCACCATCGAGCACAGTGCGTTGGGTGCCTCATCCGCGCCCGGAACGAAGCGAGGACGTGGATGAGCGGCGTGGTGGAGGACGGTCCCTTCGACATCCTCGGTTCCAAGGTGCTGCTCGGCGTACAGGTCGTGGATCTGTCGCGGTTGTCGACGCACCCGATTCCGATGGTCGGGCAGGGCCTCGTCACAGTGGCCGGCCAGGGGCCGACCGACTCGAACGGCGCCGGCAAGTCGTCCTGGATCGCCGCGCTCAGCCTGCTGCACGCGGACGACCAATGGCGGCTGACCAGCGGCGCGCCCGGCGCAGCCGAACTCCTGTTCACCGCGGAGGCGGCCGGGCAGGAGGGCAACTGGTCCAACGTCGACCGCGGGTACATCGTCGGCGTCTTCTCCGATCCCGAGCTGACCGATCTCGACGAGCTCGAAGCGGCCGCGATCACCGTGTGGATCCGGATCAACCGCAAGGCGTCGTACATCGATCTGCGCTGGAAGAACGGCCTGCACGTCCCGTACGGCGCGACCGAGGCCGAGCGGGCCGCGGGAGCGGACGCGCTGTGGGCCGCCCTGCCGCACTCGAACGGCCGCACTGACTTCCACGCGAACAAGCTGTCCACGGTCCTGTACGGCGGCCAGGTGCGGTGCGTCTCATTCCTGTCGACGTCGGTGCGGTCCAGCCCGACCGCGAACCTGCTCGCCGAGCCGCTCAACGAGCTCGGCCCGGCGCGCATCTTCAATGCGATCGCAACGCTGACCGGACTCGACCACGAGCTCGAACAGGAGCAGGCGCATCGCTCGGCTGAACACACCCAGCGCGAGGCGACCAAGCAGGCGACGGCCGACCTGCAACGGTGGGAACAGGAGATGGCGACCGTCGAGGCCGGCATCCTCCAGCGCGGCGCGGCCCGGGAGGCATTGGCCGCGGCGAAGGAGTCCTGGCGGGCACGGTGTGCGCGGCACCTCATCGACGGCGACGCGCGCAACAGCGAGATCGTGCAGGAGCTCGCCGTACTCGATGAGCGCGTCGCGGAGCAGGAGGCGCGGCGTGAGGCGGTCGACCACGAGATCGATGCCTTTGGCAATGAAGAGGTGCTGCTGCGCGACGTCCAACTCACGCGGCAGGAGCGGGACAAGCTAGATGCACGCGACCGAGAGCTCGACCTTGCGCAGCGTTCGGTGCGCGAGCAGCTCGAGCGGCTCGGCCAGGAGCATCGGCGGCTGCTGGAGGCGGGGCGTTCGGCGGACGGGCGTGACCTCGCCGCTGCGGCCGACGAGCAGTCCGAGGCGCGCGCCGTACTCGAGGAGCACATCGGACGGGACCACGCGGCACGGTCCGCGGTCGACTACGCGACGGCCGAGCTGCGCGAAGCCGAGAGCGGTCAGACCGTGTCGGCGACGCAGCAGCAGGTGCTGGAGAACGCAGGCATCGAGTGCGGCGCGCTGACCGACATCACCGAACTGTCGTCGTCCGCGCGCGCCGAATGGGAGCCGCGGCTGGCGCCGTACCGCGAGGCTGTCGTCATCGACGCCGGTGACGCGGCGGTCGCGGCGGCTGCTCTCGCGGATGCCGGGTACGCCGGATTCCTGCTGGTGCTGGCGAATCGGCCCGATGCCCGCAAGGGATTGCGCGGCGGACCCAAATCAGCCGACAAGCGGTTCACGCTGGACGAGTTCTTCGTTGTGCTCGGCGAGCGCGCGACCAAGGAGAACATCGACGACGTCGCCGGCGTCGTGGCGGTCGGCCAGTTCGACGAGCCGCTGACCGGGCGGACCGCGCGCATCGAGGCTGCTCGCCGCCGAGTCGAGGCCGCAGTCGAAGTCCGCGGTGTTGCGTCCACAGCGCTCGACCACGCGCGTGCCCGGGTCGAGCAGGCAGAGCGTCGTACGGCGGCCGCCCGGGCGCTGGCCGACGCGGAGTCGGTGCAGGAGCAGATCCTTACGCTGCGCGATTCCATCGACAGACACGAGAACGACCGTGATTCGCTCGCACCGCAGCTCCAGGCGGCGAAGGAATCCGCGGAGGCGGCGGCCGGGCAGCAACTCGTCCGCGACGAACGGCTGAAGAACCTCGAAGCGACCCGCCGCGACCACGAGCGGATCCTCGACGACCTGGCCGCACGCCGCCTGAAGTTGCTGGAGGAGCAGACCTCACTCGACCTGACCAGGCGGGCCACTGCGTGGGGTACGACGCCCGCGGAGGCAGAGGAGTTCATCCTCGGACTGCCCGACGACGCGCAACGTCGTACCACCGCTGACTGGAACCATCAGGCCTGCACGCAGCTCGACGACGTCATCCGCCGCTGCTTCCCGAACGCGCGGTCGCGGGAGGAGATCCCGACCGAGCTCTTCGAGATCCTGAACGGCGCGGACGGCTGGACCAACGGCACGCTCGGCGCCCGCGTCGGCCTGGTCCCGGCGCTGCACCGGACGCTCAGCAGTCACCTCGCACAACACGAGACGTTCGACAGCCTGCAGCAACAACAGATCGCCAGCCAGCGCGCCGAACGCAACGCCGCGCTCGAGCGCGCCCGCGAAGGACTCGGCGAGGCCGAGAGCACTGCCCGCGCCCACCGCGCATCCCTTGCCGACGGCATCAAAGCGCGCCTCCGGTTGGTGTCACAGGAGTTCGACCGCCTTGACCAGCAGTACGGCGGCTACGGCGCGAAGCTCGAGTACCCCGAGCCTGACCCGCCCGCCGAGCCGGACAAGCCGTGGCGTTGGACGGTCACGCCGAAGTGGCGACGCTCCGAGGGCGGCCCGTACTCCGCGTTCAACGTGAAGGGCAACACCGCGCAGATGGACGAGAAGGCGGTCAAGCTCGTCTGCGCCGCCGCGCTGGCGGGTGGTTCGGATCGTCCGCTGCTGCTGATCCTCGACGAGCTCGGCCGCAACCTCGGTTCGCAGCACCGCCGCGAGGCCGTTGCCCTGTTCGAGCAGATCGGCCGCGACCGGAACATCACCGTCATCGGAGCCCTCCAGGACGACATGGAACGCTATGCATTGGCGTCGTCCCGCCTGTACGTGAAGCTCCGCCGCAGCTCGGACACCATGGCCTACAACCAGGCGCCCGTTGTCAAGGGCAACGAGGACTATGCCGCGCGGGTCGAGCTCCTTCGCACCTGGCTGACGTCGTACCGAGGTCCAACGCCCACGCTCGAGCTCGCGACTCTCACCCCGTGACGTCGGCTTCCCTGCGGGCCGACGCTCCATCGCGCACCAGGTGCCGGTACCGCAGGGGGGACTCGCCGACCTCGCGTTTGGTGCCGAGCCGATTGTCGCGTCTGACGTCGTACCGCCTGCCATCGATCCTGCAGCGGCTTTGGGACCTGAGTGAGCAGCTCCTGTAGGCGTGATGCTCTCGACTTCATCGGCTTGTGTCGGCGCCGTAGCGGAGTCCGTCGACGAGCAGCCCGACCATGCGCTGGCTGTACGCCGGTCCCTCATCGGTCAAGGGCATGCACAGCGTGGAGACGGCGTACAGCAAGTCCTTCGGGCTGATGTCCGCGCGGATCTCGCCGGCGGCGGCTGCTGCTTCGAGCAGTCCGCCGAGGGCAGGTCCGAGTCGCTGCATGAAGTAGTCGGGCAGCGCGTCGAACGCCGGATCGCCGGAATGGAGCGCTGTCGCCAATCCCCGTTTGGTGGCGATGAACTCGGTGAAGCGGTCGAGCCACTTCGCGAGTGCCACCGCCGGCTCGTGCTCCGCGGCCAGCACCGGCGCCGCATCGGCACACGCATCCACCTCGCGCTGGAACACGGCCTTGACCAGGTCCGAGCGCTGCGGGTAGTGCCGGTACAGCGTCCCGACTCCGACCCCGGCCAGATCAGCGATCTCTTTCGCGGGCGCGTCCACGCCTGAGCCGGCGAAGACGGTTTTCGCTGCTTCGAGCAACGAACCGAGGTTGCGTTGCGCGTCGGACCGCATCCGGCGCGGCGCCGTCTTCTCGGTCACGTGACCCCTTCCCTTGCTTTTCCGGAAAGCCGTTCCGTATAGTTCCGGAATAGCGTTCCGCTTCTGCCCAGCGTACGGCATCCGACGGGCGCTTCACATCCCACGACCACACCTCAGGAGAATCCCTATGCAGTACCGCAGCCTCGGCGGGACCGGCATCCAGGTCAGTCCCTTCGCGCTCGGCGCCATGATGTTCGGTGCCGCCGGCAACCCCGACCACGACGACTCGATCCGGATCATCCATCGGGCGTTGGATGCCGGGATCAACTTCGTCGACACGGCGGACATGTACTCCCACGGCGAGTCCGAAGAGATCGTCGGGAAGGCGCTCAAGGGGCGCCGCGACGACGTAGTACTCGCCACCAAGGCACGCTTCCCCGTGAACTACGACCCCACCGGCGCCACCCCCTTCGTTCCGAACCGGTCTGGTGCCTCACGCAGCTGGCTCATCCGTGCCTTGGACGGCTCGCTGCGCCGGCTGGGCACCGACTACGTCGACCTGTTCCAGATTCATCAGCCCGACCCGGACACTGACATCGAGGAGACTCTCTCGGCGCTCACCGACCTTGTGCGTGCCGGCAAGGTTCGCGCCATCGGCACCTCCTCGCTGCCGGCCTCGGACATCGTCCAGTCCCACTGGGTCGCCGAGCGGCGCGGCCTGACCCGGCTGCGCACCGAGCAACCGCCGTACTCGATCCTCAACCGGGGCATCGAGCGCGAGGTCCTGCCCGTAGCCCAGCAGTTCGGTATGGGCACCTTGGTCTGGAGCCCGCTCGCGGGCGGTCTGCTCACCGGCCGTTACCGCAAGAATCACGAGAACACCACGCACCGGTCGCAGTTCGGCTTCCGGCACCTGACCGACGAGCGCCGCCTGGACGCCGTCGAGGAGCTCATCACACTCGCCGAGGACGCCAAGCTGCCGCTCACTCACCTGGCCATGGCCTTCGCGATCGCGCATCCCGGCGTCACGTCCGCGATCATCGGCCCGCGCACGATGGAGCACCTCGACGACCTCCTCGCCGGCCTCGACGTCACGCTCACCGACGACGTCCTCGACCGGATCGACGAGATCGTTCCGCCCGGCACCGATATCGGCGCCCTCGACATGGCCTACCAACCCCCGGCCATCCAGCGCTCGAACCTCCGCCGTCGGCCCGTCAGCGAACGCGCCGCCGCCTGACCTAGGTCCCGGCGGTCTGGACCGACCGCTACCAGCCGACTTCGGCCGCGTACTTTCCAAAACCCCACCCCCGCGTCGGGCCCGACGACCCGGTGCAGCAAACTGGGTCGGTGACTTCTCCGGGGAACTGCTCACGCCGAGTAGGCGGAACCCTGGCCAACCGTCCGACTACCGGCGTACCGTCTGCTGGGCAGGTCCGACCGGCAGACGAGCGGAGGGCGTGAATGGCATCGTGGCTTCTCCGCGCCCAGTGGAACCACCGTGACGAGTCCGTCGAGCACCGTGCCCTCCGTGTCGGCCGCACCCTGACCGCAGTCGCCGTCGCGTTTCCCGACGTACACGTCTGGACTCAGGACGAGCGCTGGGGGTACCACGTCCTTGAGGCCGACGGGTCCACGCCGCTCCAGGAGATGGTCGAGGCAACCACCAAGGTTCTCGCGAACGGGTCCAGCACGACCCGGCTGCATCTGCAGAGCACCGGCGAGCTCCCGTGGTTGTTCGACCTCTCCATGGGCGGCACGCTCACAACCGTCTCGGATCAGCTCACCCTGCACTGGAGCGACGAGGACGCGCTCACCCAGTCCGACCGCTTCGCGCAGGTCCTCCGCGCTGTCGTCTCGATCTGGGAACCCGAATGGGCCAGCATCGCCGACACCGAACTGGCTGCCGCGGCCGGCGTCTTCCGCCGGGGCATCCCGATGGTGGGGTGGCTGACGTACGTCCGCGGCATGGTCGCCGGCGCCTATGGCATCGACATCGACCTCACGCCGTTCGAACGCGGCACGCTCCTCCAGGCCCCCGTCGCCCCAGCCGACCTCACGCCCGTACACATCTGCGCGGCCGCCGCGCTCGTCGGCATCGCTCCCGAGGCGTAGCCCTACTCCGTCACCACGACGGCCCGATCCCACCGCGCCAACTCAGCCGGCCCCGGTACGTCGAACGAAGCGCTGTACAGCTCCAACTCGTCGCGACTGATCCGAAACGTCCCCTCGGACACCGCCGCATTACGCGCGTCGATCCGCGGCCACAACACTTCCATCGGCAGATCCAGTACCACGATCTCCGCCAGAGCACCGAGGTCGTGGGCCCGCGTCCGGAACAGATCCCGCTCTTCCTCGGACCAGCATCCGTAGTCCAGGATCGCGTCCACGCCCAACTCGAGCACCCGTGCCGCCAAACCCCAGAGCAGCTCAGATTCCAGCACCCACCGCCGACCGTCGACCTCGCTCGTCCCGAACAAGGCGTCCATCCACTCGTCCGGAGTCAGCCGAACGCCGGCCCGCTCCGCCTCGAGCCGCCGAGCCCAAGTAGTCTTCCCCGCTCCTGGCAATCCCACGATCAGCACCATCACAGCCACCCACGAACCTTACGCATTGCGAGGGACCGCCGGATGGGCAATGTCCGAATCGTTCAAGACATTGTCGGGATCGCTAGGCAGGATTGGCGTATGTCCCCTACTCAGCGCACTAGGACCCCCTCAAGCTCACGGTCGGATCTCACCGACCTCATGAACGTGGGTAAGGCGGTAGCCGGCTACTTCCAACGCGCCGGCATCACGCGGATCAGCGAGCTGGCCGGGCGGGATCCCGTCGAGATCTACGAAGACATGTGCGAGGCCGACGGCCAGCGTCTGGATCCGTGCCTGCTCGATACCGTCATGTCCGCGGTGGACCAGGCCGACGGCAAGCCGGCCCGTCCGTGGTGGTCCTACACCGCACACCGCAAACAACTGCTTGAGCAGTGAGGTGCAGTACTCGAAATGCGTGGAGAAATGTTAAGGGCCACCCCAGGTGGGGTGGCCCCTAACAGTGTGAATGTCCGGCGGCGTCCTACTCTCCCACGACCTCCCGGTCGCAGTACCATCGGCGCTGTCGGGCTTAACTTCCAGGTTCGGAATG
>NZ_JBFAKS010000038.1:0-102641 GCF_040655855.1 Kribbella sp. NPDC050281
CCGAGGAGGACCGCCAGCGCCGCGAGGCGGTGGAGAGCCGCAACCAGGCCGAGGGCGACCACCACGCTGGCCGCGTGCGGCAACGACGCCGACGAGCAGGCCGGCGGCTCTGCCAGTACGGCGGCCGCCGGGTTCCCGGTCACGTTGAAGAACACCTTCGGTGAGACGACCATCACCAAGAAGCCGGAGCGGATCGTCACGCTCGGCTGGAACGCGCAGGACGTGGTCTACGCGCTCGGCGAGACGCCGGTCGGGATGCCCAAGGTGACCTACGGCCCGACCGCGGCCGGCGTCACCGCGTGGGACGCCGGCAAGTTCGACCCCGCGAAGACCCAGTTGCTCGACACCGGTGACAAGTACCCGTTCGAAAAGATCGCGGCGCTGAAGCCGGACGTGATCCTGGCGCCGTACGAGGGCTTCGACGAGGCGACGTACAAGACCCTGTCCGGGATCGCGCCGACGGTCGCGTACCCGGGCGCGCCGTGGCAGACCACCTGGCAGGACCAGACCCTGCTGGTCGGTGAGGCGCTCGGCAAGAAGGCCGACGCGGAGAAGCTGATCAGTGGCATCCAGGACAAGATCAAGCAGGTCGCGACCGATCACCCCGAGTTCAAGGGCAAGACGATCACGGTCGGCTCGTTCGGCGCCGAGAACTACGTGTACATGCCGGGTGACCCGCGGGTGCAGATCCTGAACGAGATGGGTTTCAAGAACGCGCCGGGGGTCGAGGCCCTGGAGAAGACGAACACCAAGAGGGAGTTCTCGCTGGCCATCAGTAAGGAGAAGGTGGCCGATGTGGACGCCGACGTACTGGTCGCGTACGTCGACGGCCTCGGAGCGCAGAAGTTCCTGGCCGACCCGGTCTACTCCTCGCTCGGCGCGGTGAAGCGGGGCAGCGCGTACGCCATGGAGGACCAGCAGGTCATCTCCGGGATGAGCGCGGTCAGCGTGCTGAGCGTCCCGTGGGTGCTGGACAAGACCATCCCGAACCTGGCCAAGGCTGCCGAGGCGGCCGGCTGACGCAGGCCGCCCTCCACTGACTTACTGGGGGGCTACTACTCGGCCGGCGGCGGCGTCGGCGAGTAGTGGTTCTCGGTCAGCACCGGGATGTAGGTGGTGATCGGGCCGGCCTGGCCGAACGTGATCACCACGTTGATCATCTGGCCCGGCTTGCCCCCGGTGACGGAGATGCCCTTGCTGGAGTCTCCGCCCGGCGTCTCGGTCGGGTCCGCCGACGGCGTCTCCGTAGGGGTCGCGCTCGCCGTCGCTTCGCCTGCCGCCGGCGGCAGCATGGTCGACGTACCGGCCTTCAGGTCGATGGGCGCGAACTTGCTGAACGTGACCTGGCCCGGCTGGTCGCCGCCGGCCTGGCCGTCCTGCGTGCCGGGCGGGGCCTGCTCGATCTTGACCAGGGTGTCGTCGGTGCTGCCGTCGTTGACGATCGCGCTGTGCAGCTCGCCCTTGCCGTCCGCGGTGGCCAGCACCAGCATGTTGCGGACCTTGATCGAGCCGGAGTCGGCGTTGGTGCCCTCGGCGGCCTGGTACGGCTTCGCGGTCTGGGCGCCGAAGTTCGCGCCGCACGCCGCCAGCGCGATACTGAGAGTGGCGGCGGCACCGGCCAGCGCGGTACGCCGGACAAACCGCGAGGACAACGTGATCGGCACTGGAATCCCTCTTCTGCAAGCTGTTCGACGCCGTCAGGCAGCAGCCTCCGGCGCAGGAAAGCGTAGCCGGGGGCTGCTCCGGCCCCGACGGCGGGATGCCCGTCACGGGGTGTGGCGGCGGTGTCCCCGGCAACCATTCACGCGCGCACGAGGCACGGCGGACAGCGTTTGTCAAGGCACGAATAGGCCTCTGACCAGCGCAAACGCCGAAACCGGACCACCCAGCACGTGGTAAGATGGATCTCGGAAAGGGGCACGTGACATATGACTTTCACAGTCGGCGAGACGGTTGTTTACCCCAATCACGGAGCGGCCGTCATCGAGGACATCGAGACCCGTCAGATCAAAGGTGAGGACAAGACCTATCTGGTCTTGAGGATCGTCGCTCAGAACGACCTGGTCGTCCGGGTCCCCGCGTGCAACCTCGATCTCGTCGGCGTGCGTGACGTCGTGGATCAGGCTGGCCTGGAGCGCGTCTTCGACGTGCTGCGCGCACCGCACACGGAGGAGCCGACCAACTGGTCGCGTCGCTACAAGGCGAACCTGGAGAAGCTGCACTCCGGTGACGTGATGAAGGTGGCAGAGGTCGTCCGCGATCTGTGGCGCCGTGAGCGTGACCGCGGTCTCTCCGCCGGTGAGAAGCGGATGCTGGCGAAGGCACGTCAGATTCTGGTCTCCGAGCTGGCCCTGGCCGAGCACACCAATGAGGACAAGGCGGAAGCTATCCTCGATGAGGTTCTCGCTTCCTGACTTCGGTCAGATCGCGTCGCATGAGCACTGCGGCCATCATCCCGGCGGCCGGACTGGGACTGCGACTCGGTGGTGAGAACTACAAAGCATTTCGAGAGGTCGGTGGCGATTCGCTGCTGGTCCACGCCGTTCGTGGACTGAAGGCAGCGACCGCCGCCGACCTCGTCTGTCTTGTCGTCGCCGTTCCGCCCGGGTTCGAGGAATCGGTGGCCAAGGAACTCGAGCCGTACGCCGGTGATGCCCGGCTGCTTGTGGTCCCGGGCGGCGCGGAACGCCCCGACTCGGTCCGGGCGGCCCTGGACGTGGTCCCGACCGAGGGCATCGACTGCATCCTGGTCCATGACGCGGCCCGCGCATTCGTCCCGGCCGAGGTGGTCGAGCGGGTGGTCGCGGCGGTTCGTGGCGGCGCACCGGCCGTCGTACCGGCGGTGCCGGTGACGGACACGATCAAGCGGGTGTCGCCGACGGGCGAGGTGGTCGACACGCCCGACCGCTCGACTTTGGTCGCCGTACAGACTCCGCAGGGCTTCGAGCCCGGCGTACTGCGTCGTGCGCATGCCGCCGGCATCGATGGGGCGACCGACGACGCGATGATGTGTGAGCGGCTCGGGGTGCCGGTGATGACGGTCGAGGGCTCGCAGGACGCGTTCAAGGTGACACGGCCGCAGGACCTGTTGCTGGCCGAGGCACTGCTGGCGGAGAGGCGGCTCGGGTGAAGATCCCACGGGTCGGCAACGGCATCGACGTACACCCCCTGGAGGAAGGCCGCCCGATGTGGCTGGCCGGCCTGCACTGGCCGGAGGAGACGGCTGGGCTCGCGGGTCACTCCGACGGCGACGCGGCCGCGCACGCGATCTGCACGGCGTTGCTGAGTGCGGCCCGGCTGGGCGACCTGGGGTCGAACTTCGGTACGGCCGAGCCCGAGTGGGCCGGCGCGTCCGGGATCACCCTGCTGACCGAGGCGGCGCGGCGGGTGCGAGCCGCCGGGTTCGAGATCGGCAACGTGACGGTCCAGATCGTCTGCAACCGGCCCCGCATCGGACCCCGCCGCGAGGAGGCGGAGAAGGTGTTGAGCGCCGGCTGCGATGCCGAGGTGTCCGTGAGCGCGGCAACCACCGACGGCCTTGGGTTCACCGGCCGCGGCGAAGGCATCACGGCCTTCGCTACTGCCCTTATCTACTGACCGGCTCGGTCGAGAACCGGGCTGCCCGCGGATCGAGTTCGTCGCCCATCACCTGCGTCAGCAGGCCGTACAGCTCCGGTCGGCGACCGCGCATCCACCGCTGTCCGGTTGCCAATGGCACCAGATCCAGGTCGAGGTCCGCGGTCACCACGGCCTCGTCCGGTACCGGGGTCTCGGCAACGATCCGGCCGTACGGATCCAGGATCATCGAGTTGCCGGTCCGCAGTTCGTCGTCGTCCCGCCCGACACCGTTGCTGAACAGCAGGAACAGCCCGTTGTCGTGCGCCCGCGCCGGCAGCCAGCGCATCAGCCACTCGCGGCCGCTAGGCCCGTTGAACGCGGCCTCGACAGCCGCCGGATCCTGCTTCCTGTTCTCCCACACCTCCACCGGGATCGGCTTCATTCCATACGGGCTGCGCGAGTTGGTCCCGCCGGTCTGATGTGGCGCGATCAGGACGGTTGCTCCGAGCAACGCGGTGATCCGGACGTTCTCGACCAGGTTGTTGTCCCAGCAGATCAGCACCCCCGCCCGGAAGCCCCACGGCGTGTCGAAGACCGTGTACGACGATCCGCTCGCGATCTCCTCGTGCTCGAACGCATGCAGCTTCCGGTGCACGTGGACGTCGCCGTTGGGGAGGCAGACGGCGTACGAGTTGAACAGCTTGTCGTCAGCAGCTTCCAGGAAGCCGACGCCGAGGCCGGCCTCCAACTCCTGAGCCAGGGCAGCGATCCAGCTGACCAGCGGTCCGTCGGCGGCCTCGGCCAGCTCGTGCAGCCGCTCGGCGGAATGGTTGCGGAGGTGCCAGTAGCCGAGCAGACACATCTCCGGGAGTACGACGAGCTGGGCGCCGTCGGCGACCGCCTCCCGGGCCAGGCCCTCGACGGTGGCGAGGTTGGCCGCGGGCTGGTCCGGGACCGGCTCGAACTGGACGACGGCGCTGCGGAAGAGGGTCATGCGCCCATCGAAACGCCGATTGATCCATGACGTCCAATAGCGATTGGTCGACATTCCATATCCTGAGGTTATGGATCTCCGATTGCTCCGGACCTTTGTCACGGTGGCACGGCTGCGGAACTTCGGGGCCGCGGCCGACGAGTTGGCGACCAGTCAGCCGGCGCTGACCAAGCAGATCCAGGTCCTGGAGCGGAGGGTCGGATCCGTCCTGTTCACTCGCGGTAGGCACGGCGCCCGGCTGACGCCGGCCGGCGAGTTGTTGTTACCCGACGCACTCGAACTGCTCGAACGATCCGAGGCCTTCGACCGGCGCGCCGTACAGGTCGCAGCGGGTGACGAGGGATCGCTGGCGATCGGATTCGGGCTCTCCGCGATCGACCTCGCGCCACGAGCCGTCGCCTTGTTCCGCAGTCGATGGCCGGGAGTGTCGATCTCCCTCGACGACATGTCCTCGGCGGTGCAATGCGAACGCCTGCTCGCCGGCAGCCTCCAGATCGGCTTCGTCCGGCTGCCGGTCCCGGCCGGCCTCGAACGCCTCCGGCTCCGCAGGGACCGGCTCGCCCTGGCCCTCCCGGTCGGTCAGGACGTACCTCGCGACGTCGGGCGCTGGCTGGACGACCGTCCGCTGGTCCGCCTCACGCCGTCCCGGGGTCCCGGCCTGACCGCCCAGATCAACGGCCTGTACGCCGAACTCGGTTGCCATCCGCAAGTGCTTCAGGAGGCCGCCGACCTGCAGACGGTGCTCGCTCTCACGGCCGCCGGTGCCGGGCCCTCCGTCGTACCGCAGTCCGCCGAACGGATCGCCCCACCGGAGCTCCGCCTGACCCCGCTCCCCGGCCGGGCCGCGTCGTGGTGGATCGGCGCCGCTTGGTCCACTCGGACACCGCTCACAGAACGCTTCCTGAAGGCCGCGGCAGAGGTCGCTCGCGCCTAGCTCGCCTAGCTCCTGGCTAACGCCGCCGTGGGAGTTCGTAGGTGTCGAGCCAGGCGGCGAACAGTTCCAGGAGCGCTGTTTCGTCGGGGCTGAACGTCGCGGCCAGGCTGATGAAGTCGTCGGTGGTCACCGAGCCGTGGCGGTACGTCCTGGTCCAGGTCCGGAGCAGGTTGAAGAACGCGTCGTCGCCGAGATGCTTGCGCAGGGCATGCAAGGTCATCGCGCCGCGCTTGTAGAGCCGGTCGTCGAACATCATCTCCGGCCCGGGATCCGACAGCATCAGGTCCGCAGACAGGCCCCTCATCCGGGTGTACGCCTTGGACACCTGCTGGTCGGCGGTCAGGCCGCCGGACGCCTCCGACCACAGCCACTCGGCGTAACAGGCGAAGCCTTCGTTGAGCCAGATGTGCTGCCAGGTCGAGGGAGTCAGGCTGTTGCCGAACCACTGGTGGGCGAGTTCGTGCGCGACCAGCCGCTCGGACGTCCGTCGGCCGTCCACGTGATTGCTGCCGAAGACCGAGATGCCCTGTGCCTCCAGCGGAATCTCCAGGTCGTCGTCCGTGACCACGACCGTGTAGCCCTCGAACGGGTACGGCCCGAACTGCCGGCAGAACAGCTTCATCATCTCCTGCTGCCGGCCGAAGTCCGTCCTGAACTCCCGCAGCTGCGCGGCCGGCAGCACCGCCCGGGTCGGCACCGGTGACGCGGCCAGGTCGAGGACGTCGTACCGGCCGATCTGGACCGTCGCCAGGTACGTCGCCATCGGCGCGGCCTGGTCGAACACCCAGGTCGTGCGGCTCGCCTTCACCCGGCGTGACACGAGCCGGCCGTTCGCGACCACCTGGTACGGCGAGTCGGTGGTCACCGTGATCCGGTAGTGGGCCTTGTCGCCGGGGTGGTCGTTGCACGGGAACCAGGTGGCCGCGCCGCTCGGCTGGCTCGCCACGATCACGCCCTCGGTGAGTTCCTCCCACCCGAGTTCACCCCAGGGGCTGTCCTCCGGCTTGGGGTTGCCGGCGTACTGGACGTCGACGACGAACTCGGCGCCGTCCATGATCGCGGCCTGCGGCGTCACATGTAGCTTGCCGGCGCGGTGGATGTAGCGGGCGGCCCGGCGGCCGTTGACCGACACCTTCGCGACCCGCAGACCGGAGAGGTCGAACGTCAACCGGGACAGCGCCTGGTTGGCGACCGCGGTGATCGTCGCCTTGCCGCTCAGCCGGTTGCTGTTGACCCGGTAATCGAGGTCGAGCTCGTACGACTCCACGTGGTAGCCGCCGTTGCCGTGGGAGGGCACGTAGGGATCGCCTGCCGTCGACGCTCCGGGCTGCCCTGTCGTGCGGGCAACCATCAGCCCTGCCAGGGGGCGATCGGGTTCCCGGCCCAGCGCGTCCCGGCCGGCACACCTTCACCACGCATCACCAGAGACACCGGACCGATGGTAGCCCCCGCGCCCACCGTCGCGGCCGGCAGGACGATGCCGTGCGGCCCGAGGGTGGCGCCTGGTCCGAAGGTGACTGTGCTCATGGAGAGAACTCGATCATGAAAAAGGTGCGTCTGCAGCACGCAGCCGCGATTCACCGTGGCGCCGTCGCCCAGGGTGACCAGATCCGCTTCCGGCAACCAGTACGTCTCGCACCAGACGCCCTTGCCGATCTTGGCCCCGAGGGACCGCAGCCAGAGCGCGAGGACCGGCGTACCCGCGGCCGCGTTCGCGAACCAGGGCGCCGCGACCAGCTCGACGAAGCTGTCCACGACCTCGTTGCGCCAGACGAACGAGCTCCACAGCGGGTACTCCACCGCGCGGGTCCGGCCGACGATCAGCCACTTGGCGACCGTCGCCATCCCGCCCGCCACCGCGCCGGCGGCGAGGATCACCGCGCCGGACAGCAGCAACGTCGCCCACGGGCCGATCCACAGATCCATCGCCTGCAGCGCGAACAGCACACCGAGTGCGATCAGCACCGTGCACATCATCGGCACGAACCGGCACAGCTCGACCAGCGCCCGGGCGACCTTCAACCGCGTCGGCGGGTTGAAGGTGCGGCTCTGGTCGCCCTCGACGGCCTGCCGGCGTAGCTTCACCGGCGGCGAACCGAGCCACGACGTACCCGCCTTGGACTTCTTCGGCGCCGCCGACAGGACCGCGACCAGGCCGTTCTTCGGCACCGAGCGGCCCGGCGCGGTCATCCCGGAGTTCCCGAGGAAGGCACGCTTGCCGACCTTCGCGCCGGCCACGTGCAGCCAGCCGCCGCCCAGCTCGTACGACGCGATCATCGTGTCGTCGGCCAGGAACGCACCCTCACCGACCGTCGTCATCTTCGGCAGCAGCAGCACGGTCGAGGCCTCGACGTCCCGGCCGATCTTGGCGCCCAGCGCGCGCAACCACCACGGCGTCAGGAGGCTCGCGTACAGCGGGAACAGGAGGGTCCGGGCCGAGTCCAGCAGCCGCTCGGTCGCCCACACCTGCCACCCGATCCGGCTGCGTACCGGGTAATGGCCCGGCTTGATGCCGATGCCGAGCAGCCGTACGCCGATCAGTGTCAGCAGAGCCAGCGTGACGAATCCGACCAGCGTCATCAGCGGGATGGCGGACAGGGCCTTGAGCGCTGCCGCTTGCAGTGTTTCGGTTCCTCGGAGGGCGCGACCCAGTACGACGATCGCCGCGGCGGCAGCGGCCACCGGGATCAACGACATCACCGCGGACTGAGCGCCGTACGCGAGAACCCACCACGGCGCGCGGGCGGGGCGGTGGTCCGGCCAGGGATGCCGGGCGCGGCCGACGCGGGTGGCGGGCGAGCCGGACCAGCGCTCATTCGGGGGGACTTTGCCGGAGACGGCGGAACCGGCGGCGATCTCGGCGTTCCGGCCGATCTCGGCACCGGGCAGCAGTGTGCTGCGGGAGCCGACGACCGCCTCGGCGCCGATGCTGATCGCGCCGACGTGGAGTTGGTCGCCGTCGGTCCAGTAACCGGCCAGGTCCACCTCGGGCTCGACCGATGCGCCGCGGCCCATCGTGAGCATGCCGGTGACCGGTGGGAGCGTGTGCAGGTCGACGCCGCGGCCGATCTTCGCGCCGAGTGCGCGGGCGTAGTACGCGATCCAGGGTGCGCCGGCGAGGTTGGCCGCACCGGCGGCGTCGGAGAGGTTCTCGGCCGCCCAGAGCCGGACGTGGACGCTGCCGCCGCGTGGGTAGGTGCCGGGTTTCACGCCGCGCAGGAGCAGGCGGGCACCGACGACGGCGATGCTCATCCGCCCGGCCGGGGTGATCAGGATCAGCCAGCCGGCCAGGATCCACCACCAGGAAACCGTCCGGAGCCAAGGCAGCGGGCCGACCAACTCGGCGAGCAGGTTGTTCAGCGTGAACAGGTAGACCAGCCACCGGACGCCGACGACGGTCTGGAGCACCAGGGTCAGCGCGGTCTGGAGCAGCTGGGTGGACTTCGGCGTCGGCCTGATCTCGCGGACCTCGACCGGGCCGGTGATCAGGACGGTCGACTCGTCGAGCCGATCGGCCAGGGCGCCTAATCGCGGGTACTCGTAGATGTCGGCGACGGTCACATCGGGGTAGCGCTCACGCAGCGCCGACACGAGCTGCGCTGCGGCGAGACTGCCGCCGCCGTGCAGGAAGAAGTCATTGTCCGGGCCGGTGACCTTGGCGCCGAGGACCTTCGTCCAGCGCTCGGCCAGCCAGCCGGCGGTGCCGTCGAGCATGGCGGGCGGGCCGTCGGAGTCCATGCCGGGCAGCGGCCAGGGGAGGGCGTTGCGGTCGACTTTCCCCGACGTTCTGGTGGGGAGTGTGTCGACGATCGCCAGCAGCGGTACGAGCGCCGCGGGGAGAGCTTCACGGAGCCGCTCGGTCGCCTTGGCTTGGTCGAACGTGTCCGGGTCCTCGGGTACGACGTACCCAACGAGCAACTGGTTACCGGCGGCACTTGCGCGGACCGCGGCTGCGGCGCCGGTGACATGAGGTAGCGCTTGGAGCGCGGCGTCGACCTCGCCGAGCTCGATCCGGCGGCCGCCTAGCTTGATCTGCTCGTCGGCGCGACCCTGGAAGAGGAGGCCCTCGGGTTCGTAGCGGACGAGGTCGCCGCTGCGGTACGCGCGGTCCCAGCCGAGGGTCGGCATCGGGGCGAACTTCTCGGTATCCTTGACCGGGTCCAGGTACCGGGCCAGGCCGACGCCGCCGATGATCAGCTCGCCGATGCCGCCTTCCGGTATTTCGTTGCCTTCGGCATCTACGACGGCGAGATCCCAGCCGTCCAGGGGGAGTCCGATCCGGACCGGGCCCTCGCCGGTCAGCTGTGCGCCGCAGGCGACAACGGTTGCTTCGGTCGGGCCGTACGTGTTCCAGACCTCCCGGCCGTCGACGGCGAGCCGCTCCGCGAGCTCGGGCGGGCAGGCCTCACCGCCGAAGATCAGCAGCCGGACCTGGTCCAGCGCGTCGGCCGGCCAGAGTGCTGCCAGGGTCGGCACGGTCGAGACGATAGTGATGCCCTGGGCAACCAACCATGGGCCGAGGTCCATGCCGCTGCGGACCAGCGACCGCGGCGCCGGCACCAGGCACGCACCGTGACGCCAGGCCAGCCACATCTCCTCGCAGGACGCGTCGAACGCGACCGACAGGCCGGCGAGTACGCGGTCGTCGGGGCCGATCGGCTCCTGCTGGAGGAACAGCCGTGCCTCCGCATCCACGAACGCGGCCGCCGAACGGTGTGTGACCGCGACGCCCTTCGGTACGCCGGTCGAGCCCGACGTGAAGATGATCCACGCGTCGTCCTCTGGTCGCGGACCGTCGTGATGCGGTCGCCGGGCGTCCGTCGTACCGGGGGAATCCATCCGGGCGCTGTAGGGGTAGTCGAAGTAGCCGTCGGCGTTCTCGTTGTCCGGGATGGGGCCAGGCTGCGGGCGCAGTACGGTCAGCTCGAGATCGTCGGCGACGGTCGCGGCGACCGCGGCCTCGCCGAAGACCAGGTCTGCGCGTTCGTCCGGGTCGTCTGCGTCGACCGGGACGTACGCCGCGCCTGCCTGCAGGGTGCCGAGGATGGCGACGTACAGGTCATTGTGACCGGACGAGATTCGTACGCCGACGCGATCGCCCGGGCCGATGCCCGCCGCGGTCAGACGTCCGGCGAACTTGGTGACCTGGGCCAGCAGTTCGCGGTAGCTCAGGCTCACGCTGCCGTCATCAAGCGCCGGCTCATCGGCGTACTTGTCGGCCGTGTCCTGCAGCACCCCCACCAACGTTCGCGCGGGCGCCGCCAGCTCACCGCGTCGCAACGTCACGGCCGGATAATACGCCGCATAGTTAACAATCCCCGCATTCCAACCAACCACCAGACACCCACTCCGCAACCACCCAACTCTTCGTGAAACCTCTACGCCCACAAGCCATCCGATGTAACCAAGTACCCGCGGGCTGCTGCGGTTGTGGTGACAGGTGATCACCCCTCGGCCTCGGGTGTGGCTACTCGGTGGGTGCCTGTGGGGGTTACGTGGAAGGTAAAGCCGTTGGGGGTGGTCCATTCCACGGTGGTTTGGTCGAGGCGGCGTACGTTCCAGTTGCTATGGGTCTTGATGCGGTGATGGCGTCGGCCGAGTGGAGCGAGGTTGTCGGTGCTGGTTTGGCCGGGTGGGCCGGCGGGGTTATAGGGCTGGATGTGGTCGAGGTCGATGGTGTGGGTGGTTTCGCGGCCGCCGTAGGGGAAGAGCTCGATGGGGTGGGTGAGCTTGACGCGTTCGCGGATTCGGGTGGGGATCTCGTAGGCGTCGACGCTGATGCTGTCGTTGAGGTCGATGACGGGCTTGACGGTGTACGGGGCGTGGCCGATGAGTTCGGTGAGCTGGTCGGCGATCATCGGGCCGAGGTTTTCGACGCGGAGGATGCCGGTGCCTGTGGCGAGGGTGTGGTCGGTGAGGTGGATGTAGATCTGGGTGTGTGCGGGGCGTAGCCGAGTGCGGGCAGGGTTGAGTGCGGCACCGGTTCGCGTGGCTGTGTCGGTGCCTCGTCTCGTGTGGGCGGTCTGTCTGATGTGGGCTAGGCGGGCATCGAGCGCGCGCTGAGCTTCGGCGTCGAGGGGCTCGCCGAGCTCGGTAGTGGTTGGGGTGGGCCAAGTGGGGTCGACCGGCGGGCGCCGGGGTGGAGTGTCGAGCGGGTCGGGGAGGTTGCCGGAGCTGGGGTGGGCTGCGTCGCGGTCGGCCTCGTCGTCGGGGCCCGGTTCGTCTGGGTCGGGACCGCTCAGATCAAGCACGCGGCCGTCAGCAGATCCGGCCGGATGCTCGCCCAGGTCGAGTCCGTCGCGAACTGGTTCGTGCCGGCGTGAACCGTCCCGCCCGCGTCCGTGGCCGGCGCTGGGTCCGCCCAGGCGAAGGTCACCGGAGCGAAGCTCCGTGGGGCGGAGTTCGGTGGGGACAGGTTCGCCCGGGACCGCGTTGTTGTACGGGCCAACAGGAGTGTCCGGCGTGTTCGTCCTGGGCCTGTTGTCGGTGCCGGGTTCATCGCCGGGCTCTGGTTCAGTCGGGTTGGCGGTGAGAGGGGTGGGTGTGCATTCGCGGGCCTGGAGGAGGAGCTCGGCGGTGTAGTGGGGGTCGGCGATGATGCCGATGGCCTTGGCGCGGCGGCTAGCGAGGGTGGTGGTGTCGCCGAGGATGCGGAGGGCGTCGGCGATGCTTGTGATGGTGGCGTCGAAGCGGATGATGTCGCCAGTGGCGGCGCGTACGTAGAGGGTTTTGGTGCCGTGGTCGTCGGAATGGCCGACGTACACGCCGCGTTCGCGGGCCTTCTCTTCGGCGGCGGCGCGGGCGCCGACGGGGTCGACGTGCCACTGGGCGGCCTTGATGATCTTGTCCAGCCGGTAGGGGGTGACGGTGTCGACGATCGGGGCGAGCCGCCGGTCGACCATCGCCGCGGCCTCGAGCGAGAGGTCCTCGCACGCGGTGGCGATCTTGGCGGCGCGCCAGGGAGTGGCGTCGCCGGATTGGACGCGGGCCCAGATGAACGGGAACCGATGCCGCAGCGCGAGGGCCTGCCCGATGTAGCCGGCGGCGGCGCCGGTCGACATCCCCAGGACGGCGCCGAACTCGGCGGGGGCGAACTCGGTGATCTCGGGGCAGCCGTCGCCGCCGAGCACGATGCTGCGTTCGCGGCCTTCGCAGTCATGGAGCCCGGGGCGAGGTGGGCTGGTGGTGGGGTGATGGTGGTCGGCGAAATGCTGGGCGTGTTCGAGGAGGCGGGCTTCGAGACGGTTGATCTCGGCGCGGTGCTGCGCGGCCGACTCCAGCAGGTCGGCCGTCGGCAGCGCGGACAGGTCATCGTCGAACATGTGTTCTAGTTTAGACCCTGCGCAAGCCTCGATCAGATGCTGGAATCCCTTATCCACAAGGGGAAACGTCACACTCAAGAACCACGCACGAACGGATATACACCGGCGGACGGCAGTCGGACGGGTCGGATACTGTCGCGATGTGACAGGTCAGGATGGGTCGACGGTCTGGAAGGTTCTCGGCGAGCGGGTTGTCGACGACACGCGTCGACTGCGGTTGAGTATCGCGTCGGTTGAGCTACCGGACGGGCTGCGGTTCGAGCAGTACGTGTTGCGGATGCCCAAGGCGGCGATCGTGGTCGTTCTCGATGACGCCCGAGAGCACGTACTGATGATGTGGCGGCACCGCTTCGTCATCGATCGCTGGGTGTGGGAGTTGCCGGGCGGGTACGTCGACCCGGACGAGGATCCAGCCGTCACGGCCGCCCGTGAGGTCGAGGAAGAGACCGGTTGGCGGCCGCGCAACGTCGTACCGCTGGTGTCTCTGCAGCCATCTGTCGGTACGACGGACGCCGAGCATCTGCTGTTCGTGTCGCAGGGTGCCGAGTACATCGGCGAGCCCGAGGACATCAACGAGGCGGAGCGTGTCGAGTGGATCCGGATCGACTCACTCCGCGAACGTATCGCCGCCGGCGAGATCGTCGGTGCGGCGTCCCTGGTCGGTCTGCTGCATGTGATTGCCTTCGTGTAGTAGTGGGGGATGCGGCCTCGGGAGCAACGTCTGCAGGGAGTCCTCGGCTCGCTGGTCGACGCGGGCGCAGCTGGGTGCTGATGCAGTACCGCGACGCCGACGGACTCTGGAGTGGCGCGAGCGGGGTGGCAGAACTCGGCACTCGGTATCCGGTGGACCCGGCGGGATCGTTCCGCATCGGCAGCGTCACCAAGACCTTCACCGCGACCGTCGTACGGCAGCTGATCGGCGAGGGCTGAGCCTGGACGACAAGGTCGACCGCTGGCTGCCCGGCGTACTGCCTGCAGGCGACGGGATCACGCTCCGCCAGCTCCTCAACCACACGAGTGGCCTCTACAACTACACCGACGACCTGCCTGACGCGGCGGGCATTGTCCGGGACCGATTCCTGCACTGGGAGCCATTGCGCGCAGCCAACTCGTAGACATGTCCGAGCTCAACGGTCTGCGATCAGCTCGTCCAGACTGCGGGACGGCAGGTACTCCAGCACCAGCCAGTGCTCGTCGCCGTCGCTCACCACGTCGAAGATCGTCACCACGTGCGAATCGTGGATCCGGGCACCAGTCCGCGCCTCACGCCGCAGCCTCCGGCCGTCCGAGTCGTCCACACCGGGGTGAGCACGCTTCAGTGCGACCACACGGTCCAGCTGCTGGTCGTGCGCACGCCAGACCGATCCCATGCCACCCGTGCCGAGCGGCTCCCCAGTACGTAGCGGCCCCCAATCAGCCGATCGGTCACTTCACCAGATCCGCCGATACCGCGAAGGTGTTGCAGGCCTTGTTCTCACCGATGTTGAAACCGTTCTGGATCCAGAAGCCCTGACTGGTCGCCAGGCCGTGGGTCCGCTCGTCCTCCGGGGTGTCCGACGACTCGCCGAAACTGCTGCTGGACTGGCGCTTGAACTCGGCCAGCCGGCCGGTCAGCGGATACGACTCCTCGACCGCCTTGCTGAACACACCGGCGAAGCAGGACGCCTGCAACTCGTTGCGGCGTGACGACTCGAGCTTCTGGTCCGGGTGGTCCTGCAGGTAGACCGCTCGCGCGTAGAACAGCCCGCTGACACCTTGCACGTGGTGACCGTACTCGTGCGCGATGGTCATCAGGTACGCCAGATCCTCGGTCGGGCCGAACGCCTTGTTCATCTGCGCGACGTCGGTGTACATCACCTGGTTGCCGTAGCAGTAGAACGCCAGCACCCGGCCGGACAGCGGTTCGAACCGGCCGCACGGCGTGGTCACCGGCTTGTCGAACACCACCAGGCCCGGGTCCGGCTTGTCCTGCCCGATCTCCTTGAAGATCGGCCGCCAGGCCTCGTTCAGGCAGCCGAACAGCTTCTCGTAGTACACCTTCTGCGCGGCAAGACTTCCGTCACCGAGGTCGGCGGCCTTACAGCTCTGCTCCGGCAGCGCGCCGGTTTCGTAGATGTCGGCGTGGAGCAGGAAGTCCTCGGCGCTGCCCTGCTGCGGGTGGCTGGTCGCGGTCGGCACGATCGACGGGCCGGTCACACCGGGACCGGCGGTGTTGTCGTCGCTGTTGCCGCCGGACATGATCATGCTGATCACGGTCAGAGAGACACCGAGGACCGCCACGACGAACACGCCGAACAGGATCAGCCGGAGTGCACCGGACCGGCGTGGCGGTGGGTGGAACCCGTTGAACTGGCCCGGACCGCCGCCGTAGTACGGCTGCTGCTGACCCCACTGGCCCTGGTACGGCGGTTGCTGCTGGAACTGTGGCGCCGCTTGTGGAGGTGGCAGAACGCCGGGCGGCGGACCCACCGGCCGGTCCTGTGGACGACCGCCGTAGCCGTACTGGCTGCTCACGGATCCTGCCCTCCTGCCCCTGCACTGGACGAACCGGCACGAGACTACCCTCGACCCATGTCACTGAAGCGCCGCCTCCTGCCGGCTGCCCTGCTGCTGTCTCTGGCCGTCCCGATCGTTGCCCTGAGCACATTGCCTGCGCAGGCCGCGGACGACCGGATCACGGCGTACTCGGCCGAGGCGACGCTGACGAAGGACGGCAAGCTGCAGGTCAAGGAGACGGTCGACCTGGCCGCCGGTGGCAGCACGTTCAGTCGGACGCTGGCTACGCGGGTCCGCGCGGACGCCGAGCGGGACCGCACGTACGGCCTGAGCGACGTGTCGGCGACGGTGAACGGCCAGCCGGCCCAGGGCTTCCAGAACGACGGCACCGATGACGGCCGCCGGCTCACCGTGAACGTGTCCGGCCAGTCGAAGGTCGTCTACAGCTACACGGTGGACAACGTGGTGGCCGACTCCACCGAGGGCCGCGAGGTGAGCTGGCCGATCCTGCAGGGCTTCGGTACGGCGGTCCCGAAGGCGAGCGTCACCGTCAACGTGCCGTTCGCGACCTGGGTGACCTGCTTCGCCGGACGCGTCGGATCGAGCATGCCGTGTACGTCGTCGCAGCTGGCCGAGTCAGCCGCCTTGCAGATCGAGCAGAACGGCGTACCGGCCGGTGGACGGCTGACCTTCCTGACCGGACTGAGCGACCAGGCAACGGTGCAGCCGAACGCGGAGTTCAAGACCCGCTGGACGCTCGGCCACGCGTTGACCGCCGACTCCAGCACGGTCGGCCTCGCAGTGATCGTGCTGGGCATCGGACTGCTCGGTGCAGCGGCACTCTGGTTCCTCCGCGGGCGTGACGCCGGCAAGGTCGCCGGAGGCGCGCCGGAGCGGCCGGTGCTGGACGGCCCCGACGGTCCGCAGTTCGCCGCGCCGGACGGGATCCGTCCGGGGCAGGTCGGCACGGTGGTGGACGAGACAGCCGACGTCGTCGACATCACCGCGACGCTGCTGGACCTTGCTGTCCGCAACTACCTCACCATCGTCGAGCTGCCGCGGGAGACGCACTTCGGCAAGCTGGACTGGGAGCTGCGCCGTCTCAACCAGGGCGGTCCCGAGCTGCTGCCGTACGAGAAGGCCCTGCTCGACGCGGTGTTCGCCGACGGCGCCACCGCGGTCGTCTCCGCGCTCGGCCCGTCGCTGCGACCCCGGCTGAACCTCGTACGCGAGCAGCTGTACGCCGATGTCGTCACCCAGGGCTGGTTCAGCAGCCGGCCGGACGCCGTACGGAACCGCTGGACCACTGCGGGTCTGGTCCTGCTGGGTGCGGGCGTCGTACTGACCATCGTGCTCGCCATCGTCAGCAAGTTCGGTCTGGTCGGCTTCGCGGTGATGCTGGCCGGACTGGCGCTCGCACTCGTCGGCCAGGTCGCACCGGCCCGCACTGCCCGCGGCGCCGCCGTACTCGGCCGGGTGGCGGGCCTGCAGCAGTACTTGGCCAACGAGACGTCGGCAGACCTGCCGCAGAGCCACCGGCTCGAGTTCGCCTCCCGATGCCTCCCGTACGCCGCTGTCCTCGGGCTGACCGAGAAGTGGGCACTCGAGATCGCAGCGACAGACGACGACGCCGAGGCGGACGCAGGCATCGGCTGGTACTCCGGTCCGGAGAACTGGAACCTGTCCGACGTCGGCGAATCGCTCAGCAACTTCGTGATGGCGTTCGGCGGTTCGGTGTCCGCCGGGCGCCGGCTGTTCTAGGCCACCCGGGCGGGCACGGCAGTGTAGGTGTTGCAGTAGTTGGGGGACTTGCGGTTGTACCCGGCAACGAGCCACCGGTAGTTGCTCACCCGGTTGCCGTGGGTGTGCACGCGCGGCCGCGAGTAGTCGTCACCGGTGTGGGCGATCAGGAACTTCCAGTTCACCAGCAGCGGACCGTTCATCGGGATGACCGGGGCGTTCGCCCCCAGGTACGCACCGCCGAGGCAGGTCGCCTGGAGCTCGCGCCGCCGGCTCTCGAGCAGCTTCTGGGCCGGGGTCATCTTCTGGGCCCGGGCCATCGACGCGACCAGGATGCCGGTCAGGTACTGCACGTGGTGGCCGTACTCGTGCGCGAACGTGTTCAGCCGCAGCGCGCGGGAGTAGACGGCGTTGGACTTGAAGTTCCTGTTGTCCACGGCGTACGGGATGTAGATGGTCAGGTTCGTCGCGCAGTACGCCGCCCGGACGCTGCGCTGAACGCCACACGGGCTGGGGACCTGGCCGGCGTAGACGACCGCCTTCGGCGGGACGAACCGAATGCCGGCCTTCTTCATCGCCAGCGACCAGGTGCGGTTGAGGCAGGGCAGCAGGCGGTTGTAGTAGGCCCGCGCGGCGGCGAAGTTGGCCGGCGAGAACGGCGGCTCGGCGCAGCTCGCGGTGGCGATCGGACCGATCTTGTAGAGCTTGTTCGCGGTGACGAGCTGGTCGTCGCGCGACGGGACCTGCTTCGTCGGCGTGGGGCTCGGGGACGGCGAGTCCGAAGGGGACTCTGAAGGGGACTCCGACGTTGCCGTCGACGGGGTGTTGGTTGCCTGCGGGGTGTCGTCGCCGGCGTTGCGGACCAGGAGGGTGATGCCGGAGCCGACGACTAGTACGGCGAGGACGACCAGGCCGATCAGGAGAGTGCGGGAGCTCCGCTTCGCCCGGTGACCGCGGCCGGAGCCGGGTGGCTGGGGGATCGGGACGGGAGGGTACTGCCAGGTCGGTGCCTGCTGGACGGGTTGACCCATCGGGCCGGTCTGGCCGCCTGGTGTGGCGGCGTGGCGGGCACCGCCGGAGCGGGCGCCTTGCTGGGCGCTCGGTGGTGTTGGGCTCCAGGCTGACGAGCCCTCCTGCTGTGGCTTGCCGAGCTCGGGTGGGCCCCACAGATAAGACCCCTGCGAGTACGGTCCACCCTGCTGCGGCGGCTGACTTTGGCCGGGGCCGGACGGCCCGGACTGCGCTGGACGGGACTGCGCCGGACCATGCTGCACGGGACCGGACTGGGCAGGACCCGACTGGGCAGGGCGGTACTGCGTGGGACCTGACTGGGCAGGACGGTACTGCGTGGGACCACCTTGCGCGGGACCTGACTGCGCGGGACCGGTCTGTCCTGGACCACCCTGTGCCGGAGCGGTCTGTGCGGGACCGGACTGACCGGGACCGCTTGCAGTAGGACCGGCCTGTCCTGGACCGGGGCGTGCGGGACCGGGCTGGCCGGATGTGGACTGCCCCGGACCCTGCTGACCAGGAGCGGACTGTCTCGGACCACCCTGCACAGGACCGGACTGACCAGGACCGGACTGCCTCGGACCACCTTGCGCGGGACCACCCTGCGGCGGACCACCCTGCGCGGGACCGGATTGCCGAGGACCGGGCTGCGATGGCCGTTGTTGGGCGGGCCTCGACTGGTCCGGGTTGGTTTGCCCGGTGGAGGGCTGGTCGGGATCTACCGGGCGGCGGTTGGCCCAGCCTTCGCCGAACCAGTTGTTCTGCGGGCGTTCGCCGCCGGACGGGTCCTGGAACTCGCGCTTGGCCTCGATGTCCTCTTCGGTCCACCACTGGCCTGGCCGACCGTCCCCGGTCGGCCGCCGCGGCGGACCGGTCGGCTGATCGCCCTCAGCCGGTTCGCGGTCTGCCGGGTCATGTCCCGGGGGTGGGTTCCAGTTGTCCGACATCGATACTCCTCACGACCTTGCTGGGTGTTGCCGTCAACGTGATGCATCCGGCGCTGTTTCGGGGTGCCGAAGCCGCGCCCGGTCGGTTCCCCCCGGACAACGATGCACATCCCGGACATACTTTGCGTGATCCGGGCTCACCCAGGCTAGTCACCCCGGGCTCTCACCGCGCATCAGACCGGTGTCGGGCGGGCATTCCGGTCTACCGAACCTTCCCGGCCGAGGCGGCGAACGTGTTGCAGACGTTCGGGTTGCGGCTGTTGAAGCCGCGGGTGGCCCAGTATCGGTGGTTCACCCCGTCGCCGTGGTCGTTGTTGTAGTCCGTCCAGTGCAGGATCAGCCACTTCCACTGGAACAGCGACTCGCCGGTGACCGGGTAGGTACGCCGGTTGGACCCGATGAAGATGTCGCCGAAGCACGACGCCTGCAGCTCCAGCCGCCGGCTGCCCTCGAGTTCGGCTGCCTGGGTCGGCGCCTCGTACCGGATCCGGCTGTTGGCCGCGAGGATGCCGGTCATGTTCTGCACGTGGTGCCCGTACTCATGGGCGAACTGGTGCAGCATCCACATCCGTGCCCACACCTTCTGATAGGCCTCCGGGTGGCGGTTGTAGTTGCCGATGTCCTCATTGAGGTTCATGTAGATGGTCTCGGTGCTGCCGCAGTAGAACGGCGGACCGGTGTCGCTGTAGCTCCCGCACGGCGTCTGGATGGTCCCGCTGAACGACAGCACGTGCGGTGACCGGAACCGGCCACCGGCCTTCGCGACGATCGACGGCCAGGCCTTGTTCAGGCACTTGAGCAGAGTGGAGTAATTCGCCCGCGCACCGGATGCAGTGGACGGACGCGACCGGCTCTCCTTGCAGTTCACCGACTTCATGCCCCCGGCCTTGTACAGCTTGTTGCGCAGCACCAGGTCGGCATCGGTCGGTCCGGGCTTGGGCTTCGGCGTACTGGTCGTCCGCGGCGCGGTCGGACGCGTGGTCGTCGGCTTGGCCGTGGCCCGGGTCGCTGTCGGCCGGCTGGTGGCAGTGGCAGTGGCAGGCGCCGGCGAAGGCTCCTCGGACGGCTCGTACGTCGGGCCGTCGGTCGACGTCGGAATCGACGGACTGCTGTAGGGAGAGTCGTTGTGCTTCAGGGCGTTCGACACACCCACCAGACCGATCCCACCGAGTACGACGACACCCAGGATCGCGAGCAGCACCTTCGCGCCGCTGCCCTTCTTCCGCGGCGGCATCGGCCCACCGGGTGGTGCGCCCCACCCGAACTGTGGTGGCGGCGGACCGCCGTACCCAGCGAACTGTCCGGGCGGAGGAGGAGGTGGCGGATACTGCCCGGGCGGCGGTGGGCCCCACTGGTTGCCAGACACCCGCCCGACGCTAGCCGAGCCCCGGCTCAACTCACTCTGGCCGCCGACGCCGTGTAGGTGTTGCACTTGCTGAGGTTCCGGCTGGTGAACGCCGACCGGCTCCAGGCGCCGTGGCTCTTCCGGCTCCCGTGGTCACGGGGTAGTGAGGTGTTGTCACCGCTGTTGTTCACGATGTAGAGCCACTGCCGGTAGAGCCCGCCCGAGATCGGGTAGCTGCCCCGGTTGGCGCCGAGGAACGTGTTGCCCAGGCAGGACGCCTGCAACTCCATCCGCCGGTTGACCTCGAGCTGTGCCGCCTGGTTCGGCATCTGGTAGCGGACCTTGTAGTACGCCGGAAGGATGCCGGTCATCTGCTGGACCGCGTGCGAGTACTCGTGGGCCACCGTGTGCATGGCCAGCGCCCGGGTGAACTGCTGGTTCTGCCGCCAGTACTGGATGTCGTCGGCAACATCCATGTAGATCGTGTGGTTCGACGAGCAGTAGAACGACAGACTTCGGTCGGAGTTGCCGCACGGGGAGTTCGCGCTGCCCACCCAGGAGATCAGTCCGGGCGTCCGGAACCGGCTGCCGGACGCCTGGACCTGCCGCGGCCACGCGCGATCCAGGCAGACCTTGACCGCGCGGTAGTAAGCCGTTGCCTTCGACCCGTTACCGAGCCCGGAGCGGGACTCCTTGCAGTTCACCGACCGCTGCGTACCGGTCTTGTAGAGCCGATGGGTGGCGATGAACTGCAGCGGGCTGACCTCCTTCGGCGCAGTGGTCGTCCGCGTCGGCTGGGCCGTCGGCGGCTGAGTGGTGGGTGGCGGCGGCAACGAGGTGGTCGTTGCCACCGGCACCGAAGGGGTCGAGTACGTCGGAGCGCTGGTGGCAACTGGCCGTGTCACGGCCACATCGTCGTCGTCACCCTGGGCGATCTTGAGCGCGATGATGACCGCGGCCGCGCCTGCGGCAGCGAGCAGGCCGAGGACCAGGACGGCCACGCCGCGCGACTTCTTCGGTGGCTGTGGCGGCATCGGTCCCCAGCCGTACTGCGGGCCGGTCGGCGGCGGACCGTAGTACCCGGGCTGCTGTGGAGGTCCCCATTGGTTGCCTGACACGCGGCAGACGGTAGCGGAGCCCAGGCTCAACCACCGTTGAACGTGCGTCACGATATGGTGCCCAGGTCAACACTGACCCCTCCGATACGGTGTGATTGAGCAATGCGTCTTCGTCTGCTCGGGCTCTCCCTGTGTGCCCTTGGTCTTACCGCCCTCACAGGCCTCCCCGCCGGTGCGACCGGTTCAAACGGTGCGGCCGACCCGGTCGTGACCAACTTCGACAGCCAGATCCGGGTCGAACGTGACGGCCTGCTACGGGTTTCCGAGACCTGGAAGCTCAGCAACGTGACCGGGACGTTCACCCGGTTCGTCGTCACCCGTGACCATCTGCCCGACGACGTCGACCATGTGCAGGAGATCCAGGACCTGCAGGTCAAGTCCGGCGGCGAGGACAAGCAGGCCGAGCTGAGCACGGACGGTGACGTCACCTCGATGGCGGTCGCCGACATCAGTGGCAACACCGAGCTGGACTTCACCTACACGGTCAAGGGCGCGGTCGCCCAGACGCTGAACGGCACCGAGGTGCGGTTCGCCCCGCTGACCGGGATCAACCTGACCGTCCAGCAGGCCAACATCGTCTTCAGTACTCCGGAGGTCTCGCACGTCTCGTGCTTCGCAGGGGCGATCGACAGCAACACGCCGTGCACGCTGGCGCAGATCGGTGAGACGTCCGGGCCGACGTTCCAGCAGCAGAGCCTGCCGCCGGGCAACACGGTCCGGATGACGATCGGTTTCCCCGAGGGCGAGATCGCCGCGAACTCGATCGTCGAGTACCGCAAGACCCTGAAGCGCGCGTTCTCCACCGACACCGCGCAGTTGATCACCGCGCTTGCCGTGCTGTTGCTCGGCCTGATCGGACTGTTGCTGCTCTACCGGGTCCGCGGCCGCGACCAGGTCGACCCGCGCCGCGTCGTACCGGCCTCGCTGTTCAGCCTCGGCAACGACACCCGGATCGACTTCACCCCGCCGTCCGACCTGCGGCCCGGCGAGGTGGGCACGCTGATCGACGAGCGGATCGATCCGGTCGACGTGACCGCGACGATCATCGACCTGGCCGTCCGCGGGCACATCACGATCATCGAGCTGGAGCACGAGACCGAGTACGCGCGACCGGACTGGGAGCTGCGCCGGGTCGCGAACGCGCCGTCGGAGGAGCTGCAGCGCTACGAGAACGTCCTGATCCGCGCCATCTTCGGCGACGGGGACTCGGTGCTCGTCTCGGAGCTCGGCCGCCAGGTGCGGGAGAACCTCAGCCAGGTCCAGGACGCCCTGTACGACGGTGTGGTCAAGCGTGGCTGGTTCAACGAGCGTCCGGACCGGACCCGGTCGCTGTGGGCAACGATCGGTATCGCCACCACAGTGGTCGGCGTGATCGCGACTGTCCTCCTCGCACTGTTCTCGACCTGGGGCCTGCTGGGCCTGGCGCTCACCGCCATCGGCGTCGGCCTGATCGTGGTCGGCCGCTACATGCCGGCCAAGGCGCCGGCGGCCGGACGGGTGCTCGGCCAGGTGGCTGCGATCCGCGGCGAGCTGCTCGAGATGGACGTCAGCGAACTGCCCACGGACCAGCACGCCGAGCTCTGCTCGCGCGCACTGCCGTACGCCGTCGTCCTCGGCGGATCGGAGCGCTGGATCGACGCGCTGGTCGCGACCGACGAGGACGCCGACGAGGACGAGGGCTTCCCGTGGTACCGCGGTCCGCGCGGCTGGCACCTGCAGTACCTGCCGGACTCGCTGCGCAACCTCACCACGAACCTGACGGGCGCGCTCTTCGCGCGCTGATCTCTACCAGTTGGCCTGTGGCTCCTGTGGCGGGAGCTGCAGGCCGCTCGGGTGGATGACGTACACGAGCCCGCCCGAGTGCGGCACCCAGGCGTTCTCGAAGGCGGTCCGGTCGTACGTCGTCCGCACCTCGCCGTTGCTCGGGATCAGGTGCGAGGCCGGATCGTTGACGACCACGTTGCCGTCCTGGTCGAACCCGACGATCACCATCAGGTGCCCGTTGGTCCCGTAGCCCGCGCCGGGCAGGTCGCCCTTCTTGAACGACAGCGAGGCGACCAGCGGGATGCCGGCCTTGATGAACTGCTCCGCCTCGGTGAGCGACCGCAGCCGGGTGATGAACCCGTCCACCCCGCGGGATCCGGCGTACGCCGTGTTGAACGGCCAGTTCCCCGCACCGTCGTAGGAGTAGTCGAAGACCGACCGGGCCGAGTGGTCCACCTGCGGATCCGCGTTGGCGGGGTCGACCCAGGACGTCTCGGCGGCGGTCGGCCCGGCACCGTAGTAGTCGAGCACCATCGCCGTCGATGTCGCCGAGCACCACGCCTCGCCGCCGCCGTCCCACTGCGGATAGTGCCCGAGGTGCGTCTCCTGCGAGTACGTCGGTACGTCGAGAACGATTCCCTCGGCACCGCCAAGGGGGCTCGCGGCAACCTTCTTCTCGTCGGGCAGACGGGACGCCATCGCACCGACCGACCGGACCACCGGGCTCTGCGTCGTACCACTCAGCCGGTACAGGGTCACCTTCAGCTGCCACCGATCCAGCCAGCGGCCCGAGGCTGCGGTGAAGGTGTCGACGGCAACGGATCCGTCCGCGTCACCCTGACTCGGCACCGAGGTCCGGTGGATGTCACCGGCCGCGGTGTCGTCCCCGCCGGACCAGCGCCCGAGCACGTACCACTTGGTCGTGGTGCCGGCGTTCGTCTGGCCTGCCATCGAGACCTCGATCCAGGTACCGGGCGGCGTGGTCGCGTTCCAGGACGCGACCAGCTCGGTCAGCCCGAAGCCGGTGCTCACCTGCGGCGAGACCCAGCTGGTCTGGTCGTAGCTCTTCGCGGTGCCGTCGCCGAACGGATCGACGTACGACGTGGAGCCGGTCGAGGTGCCGAAGGTCAGGGCACCGTCGGTGACGGTGGTGCCGTTCTGGGCACCGGCGAGGAAGTCGGTGGTCGACGTCCACGTGCGGTAGGCGATCTGACGCGGCGGGGCGATCTTGGCCGCCTCGCTCGGTAGCGAACCGGCGGTCAGCACGACCACACCGGCGATCAGGGCGGTGACGGAACGGGTGGTGGTCATGCTTCGACGGTAGACCCGAGCCGGTGAACGCGTGCCGCGATCGCGTGTCGCGCGGTCAGATAATTACGAGCGCTTGTCCCACTCCTCGGCGAGCATCGCGAACACTGCCTCGTCGGTCCATCGGCCCTTGAGGAACTCGTTCTTCACGAACGTCGCCTCGTGGCGCATCCCGAGCCGCTTGAGCAGGTTCGCCGAGCTGGTGTTGGTGGCGTCCAGCCGGCCGATGATCCGGTGCATGCCGAGTTCCTCGAAGCCGAGCCGGAGCAGCTCGATCGAGGACTCCGCCGCGAACCCGCGGCCGTGGAACTCGGGGTGGAAGACGAAGCCGAGCTCGCCGCCACGGTGCTCCGCGTTCCGCACGAACAACGTCACCTCGCCGACATGCCGGCCGGTCTCCCGCAGGATCACAGCGACGGTGAGCGCTTGACCGTCGGTGTCCATCGGAACGTCGGCCAGCCGGCCGGCGAGGGACTCCTTGACCTGCTCCGGCGTCTTCGGGTCGTACAGCAGGAACCGGGTGACGTCGGGGTTGGACTGCAGCTTCAGCAGGTCGTCGTAGTCGGTGCCGCGATAGCGGCGAAGGGTCAGGCGGTCAGTCTCGATCGGCAGCGAGTAGGTCACCGATCGAGACTATGAGACCGCCGCAACCTGATTTCCCGGGTCAGCCGTTGGCGAGGGCCACCAGCCGGGACTGGTCGCCGTTGAAACGGTCCTGGTCGATCGGGCTCGAGCTGTACTGCCAGATGGTGTGGAACGGCCAGCCGCCCGGCAGGGTCCCCGGCGCCGAGGCGTAGCGGGCCACCCAGAGCGGGTTGGTCGTGTTGAAGGCGGTGCTGTTCCCGGTGCAGCGGCTCCACCAGTCGAGGTTGGTGTAGATGACCGGGTCGCGGCCGGTGCGGGCCTTGTAGGTGTTCAGGAAGTCGCGGATCCAGCTGACCATCGCGGCCGCGCTCAGTCCGTAGCAGGTCGCGCCGTACGGGTTGTACTCGATGTCGAGCGCGCCGGGCAGGGTCTTGCCGTCCCGGGACCAGCCGCCGCCGTGGGCCAGGAAGTAGGTGGCCTGGTTGGCGCCGCTGGAGTCGTTCGGAGTGGCGAAGTGGTAGGCGCCGCGGATCATCCCGACGTTGTAGGACCCGTTGTACTGCTGGGCGAAGTACGGGTTCGTGTAGTAGTTGCCTTCGGTCGCCTTCACGTAGGCGAACCGTTTGCCGGCCGACCACTGCGAGGCCCAGTTGACGTTGCCCTGGTGGCTGGAGACGTCGATGCCTTCGACCGAGGCGGCCGGGGCCATCACCGCCGGAGCGGCGCTGGTCGTGGTGTTCTGCAGCCAGCCCATGTAGGCGTCGCCGGCCTTGTCGATGCCGTGCTGGCGGGCCTGCGGGGTGGGCTGGTGGGACGCGGTCGACGCGTCGGTGTTCGGCGTACTGGCTTGGGCGGAGCCGATCGAGGCCAGGAGCAGGCCAAGAGTGACGGCGGCACCCGTGAGGACGGACTTCACGGTGAACCTCCACAGAGCGATGAGGGGCGGACAGAGCGCTCGGCGGAGGTTCTACCCGGCTTCGGAAAGAATCAAACCTCCAGTGTGTAGTCGACGTGATTATTTACCGACCGGCTACTTCACGTACTTCGCGGCGGCGACATAGGTATTGCAGGACCCCGGGCTCCGGGTGGTGAAACCGGCCTTGGCCCAGCGCGGGATGATCGTCCGGCTGCCATGGTCCCGGACCGTCCCGTACTCGTCGCCCTGGTGCGAGTGCAGGAAGTCCAGTTCCCTCTTGAGCGAGCCGGTGAGCCGGTAGCTGCTCTTGTTCGCGCCCATGAAGACGTTGCCGAAGCAGGTCGCCTGGATCTCCGTGCGCCGGCTCATCTCCAGCGACTTGTCGCCGCTGAGCTCGTACTCGAGGTTGCTCTCGGCCTCCAGGATGCCGGTCATGGACTGGATGTGGTGGCCGAACTCGTGTGCCACCGTGTCCGTCATGTCGGCCCGCAGCCAGGTGGTGGCCACCGAGTCGTTGCTGTGCCCGCGGTACCAGGTCACGTCACTGCCCGCGTCCATGTAGATGGTCCGGTTCGACCTGCAGTAGAACGAACTCGGCGCATTGCCGCTGCAGGGGGTGGACACGCTGCCGGTGAAGGCGATCAGGTGCGGAGCGACGAAGTGAGCCCCGCCCGTGTTCACCTGCCTCGGCCACGCGCGGATCAGGCAGTTGAGCACATTCGTGTAGTACTTGCGCGCGTTCGCCATGCTGTTGGCCCGGGACTTGGACTCCTTGCAGTTCACCGTGTTCTGCACACCGGTCCGGTAGAACCGGTTCTTGGTGACGATGTCGGAGTCCGACGGCGGCGGTGGCGTCGTCCTGGTCTGGGTCGGCTTGGCCTGGGTCGGCTTCGTCGTCGGGACCTTGGTGGTGGTCGGGATGTACGTCGGCCCGTCGGTCGGCTCGTACGTCGACGACGTCGGCTCCGGCTGGGTGTAGTCGTCACTGTTGTGCTTCAGCAGGCTGCTGAGCACCGAGAACCCGACGACGGCGAGCGCCACGATGGCGATCGGCAGCACGATCCAGCCCGCCTTGCTCTTCTTCTTGGGCGGCGGTGGGAATCCGTTCGACCCCCAGCCGAATCCCGGCCCCGGCGGCGGGCCCATCGGCGGACGGCCGTGCGGTGGACCCTGCGGTGGTCCCCAGTACTGCGGGGGCGGACCCGGTGGCGGTCCGTACTGCGGGGGCGGCGGGCCCTGGTACGGCCCCGGCTGTTGCGGCGGCGGGCCGTACGGCGGCTGGTTCGGCAACGGATTCCTCCTGACAAGTGCTCCTGCCGGTATTTTGTCAAGAGGGAGTGCCACTTCCCGTTACCCTTGACCGGTGACACTTCGCTTGTACGACACCATGACGGCAGCAGTGCGGGATTTCGAGCCGGTCCATCCGGGCAAGGTCGGGATCTACCACTGTGGGCTGACGGTGCAGGGTGCGCCGCACGTCGGGCACATCTACAAGGAAGTCGTCTTCGACGTTCTGCGGCGCTGGCTGGAGCGGTCCGGGTACGAGGTCACCGTCATCGCGAACGTGACCGACATCGAGGACAAGATCCTGGCCAAGTCGGCCGAGCGCGGTGTGCCGTGGTGGGCGCACGCCTACGAGTTCGAGCGCGAACTGCACTGGTCGTACGACGTGCTCGGCTGCCGCCCGCCGACGTACGAGCCGCGCGCCACCGGTCACATCCCCGAGATGCTCGAGCTGATCGACGAGCTGATCGAGCGCGGCCACGCGTACGTCGCCCCGGACGGATCCGGCGACGTCTACTTCGACATCAGGTCCTGGCCGTCGTACGGCGAGCTGTCGCACCAGAAGATCGACGACATGGAGGCCGCCGAGGACGCGGACCCGCGCGGCAAGCGCGACCCCCGCGACTTCGCGCTCTGGAAGGGCTACACCGAGGACACCCCGCGGACCGCCTCCTGGCCGGCGCCGTACGGCCGCGGCCGCCCGGGCTGGCATCTGGAGTGCTCGGCGATGGCGGGCAAGTACCTCGGCGACGAGTTCGACATCCACGGCGGCGGGCTGGACCTGCGGTTCCCGCACCACGAGAACGAGCTGGCCCAGTCGACCGCGGTCGGGCGGAAGTTCGCCCGGTTCTGGATGCACAACGCGCTCGTCACCACCGCCGGGGAGAAGATGTCGAAGTCGATGGGCAACGGCGCGATCGTGCGCAACGTGGTCCAGCGGGTGCGGCCGATCGAACTGCGGTACTACCTGGTGCAGTCGCACTACCGCTCGGTGGTGGAGTTCTCGTTCGAGGCGCTGGACGAGGCCGCGAAGGGGTTCCAGCGGGTCGAGGGCTTCGTCACCCGGGCCACCGAGGTGACCGGCGGGGTCGAGCCGGCCGCCGAGTTGCCGCCCGACTTCGGCGCCGCGATGGACGACGACCTGGGGACGCCGGCGGCGTTCGCCGTCCTGCACAACACCGTCCGGGACGGGAACAAGCTGCTCGCGGACGGCGATTCGCCCGCGCTGCGCGAGAGTCTGGCGGCCGTGCGCGGGATGCTCGACGTCCTCGGGCTGGACCCGCTGGCCGACCCGTGGGCGTCGCGGTCCGACGTCGGCAGCGAGCTGACCGAGGTGGTGGACGGGCTGGTCAAGGCGCTGCTCGAGCAGCGGCAGGCCGCCCGCGAACGCAAGGACTACGCCGCGTCGGACGCGATCCGCGACCGGCTGAAGGCGCTCGGCGTCGTCGTCGAGGACACGCCGCAGGGACCACGCTGGTCGCTGGCGGCACCGACTACAACCGACGAAGGAAGCTGACGTGCCCGGAAGTAGCCAGCGCAAGGGCGCCATCCGCAAGAAGCCGCGAGGCAACCCGACCGCCGGATCCGGTGGCCGGGTCCGCCGCGGTCTGGAGGGCAAGGGCCCGACGCCGAAGGCGGTGGACCGGACCAAGCACCCGGCACACAAGCGGGCGAAGGCGAAGGAGCGTGCCAACGAGCGCGAGCGCAACCGCCGCCCGGCCCGCAAGGACAGCGACTCCACCGTCGAGTGGGTCTACGGGCGCAACCCGGTGGTCGAGGCGCTGCGGGCCGGCGTACCGGCCGCGGCGCTACATGTTGCCGAAGGCACCGAACGGGACGCACGGCTGCGCGAGGCACTGCTGCTCGCGGTCGAGTACGGCGTCTCGGTGCTCGAGGTGCCGCGGGCCGAGCTCGACCGGGTCACCGCCGGCGGCGCCCACCAGGGTGTAGCGCTGCAGATCCCGCCGTACGAGTACGCGCATCCCGACGACCTGCTCGACCGGGCGTACGCCGCCGGCGAGGTGCCGCTCGTGGTCGCGCTGGACGGGGTGACCGACCCGCGCAACCTGGGCGCGATCACCCGATCCGCGGCGGCTTTCGGTGCTCACGGCGTACTGGTCCCGGAGCGTCGGGCGGCGTCGGTGTCGGCGTCGGCGTGGAAGACGTCGGCCGGTGCCGCGGCGCGGATCCCGGTCGCGCGGGCGACCAACCTCAACCGCGCGCTGAAGTCGTACAAGGACGCCGGCCTGATGGTCGTCGGCCTCGACATGGGTGGCGCCGTCGAGCTCCCCGACCTGGACGTCGCGACCGAGCCGCTGGTCCTGGTCGTCGGCTCCGAAGGCAAGGGCCTGGCCCGGCTGGTCCGCGAGAACTGCGACCTGATCGTCTCGATCCCGATGACGTCGGCCACCGAGTCCCTCAACGCCGGCATCGCCACCGGCGTCGCCCTCTACGAAATCTCCCGCCGCCGCGCGTGACAGCACAACGCCCCGGACCGGGTGGTCCGGGGCATTGCTGTTGCAGGGGTCAGTAGACGCTCACGCCGTAGCGGGAGAGCGCTTCGGTCACGGGCTGGAAGTACGTCGTCCCGCCGCTGCTGCAGTTGCCGGAGCCGCCGGAGGTGAGGCCGAGGGCCTTGGAACCGGCGAACAGCGCGCCGCCGGAGTCGCCGCCCTCAGCGCACACGTTGGTGCGGATGAGGCCGCTGACGGTGCCTTCGGCGTAGTTCACCGTGGCGTTCGTGCCGGTGACCGAGCCGCTGTGCACACCGGTGGTGCTACCGCTGCGCTTGACGGCCTGGCCGACGGACGCGTTGCCCGCGGTGGTGATGTCCTGACTCGTACCGTTGTACAGATCCACCGTTCCGGGGTGGTTCGTGTACGACGTGCTGTACCGGACGATCGCGTAGTCGTTGCCGGGGAAGCTCGACCCGTAGGTGGTGCCGAGCAGCGTGGTCTTGCTCGAGTTCGCGTACCAGCTGGACGCGATGTTGCCGCAGTGACCGGCGGTCAGGAAGTAGTACGTGCTGCCGCTGCGGACGTTGAAGCCGAGCGAGCAGCGGTACTGCCCGCCGTAGATCGCGTCACCGCCGGCGATGTACTTGGTCAGCTTGCCGGAGATCTTCTCCAGCGTGACCCGGTCGCCGAACTGCTTGGTGACCCCGGTGAGCGAGGACAGCTTGGCGCCGGTGACCGTGTCGTCGTACGAGACGATGATCCGGCCGTCCGGGTTGGTCTGCCAGGCCGTGCCCGGGATGGACGCGTCCTTGCTCAGCGTGGCGGTGATGGCGGTCGCCGACAGTGCCGACGGGTTGATCGGGGCGGCGTTGGCCTGGGTGGCCAGCAGCCCGGCAGCGGCGAGCCCGGCGGCGGCCAGGATCGCGGTGGTACGGCGAAGCGGAGAGAATTTCACGGTTTCAGCCTCCTCACGATGAGGACGCGCTCGGGGCGGGTGCGTCCTTGACTTAAAACCGTGAGCAGTAGTACCCAGATCTGTCCGTGGGTATTCGTCCGAATTCGGAGCGTGAGGGTAATCCTCCGTTCAGTACACGGCGACGCCGTACCGGGTGAGGGCCTCGACGACTGGCTGGAAGTAGCTGACGCCGCCCGAACTGCAGTCGCCGCTGCCGCCGGACAGCAATCCGTAGGCGTACTGCCGGTAGAACAGTGGACCGCCCGAGTCACCCGGCTCCGAGCAGACGCTGGACCGGATCATCCCGGTCACCCGGCCCTCGGGGTAGTTCACCGTGACGTTGAGCCCGGTGACCGTTCCGTGCTGCAGACCGGTGGTTCCGCCGGCGCGGTACACGTACTTGCCGAGGTTCGGATTGACCGCCCGGCTGATGTCCTGCGACCGGCCGTTGTACAGGTTCACGCTGCCGCCGGGCCGTGAGATGTCGGTCCGGTAGACGATCAGCGAGTAATCGTTCCCCGGGAAGCTGAAGTGGTGCCGCTGGCCGAGCCGGGAGGTCTTGGCCGAGTTGTTGTACCAGGTCGCGGCCTCGGCGCCGCAGTGACCGGCGGTGAGCAGGTAGTAGACGCCCCGCCGGGAGACGTTGAAGCCGGCCGAACACTTCACATTGCCGCCGTAGATCGCGCTCCCGCCGCTGATCCGTGTGGTCAGCTTGCCGGGCAGCTTCGTCAGTACGACGCCCTCCCCGAGCTTCTTGGTCACGCCCGTCAGCGAGGTCAGCTTGGAGCCGGTGACGGTCGAGTCGTAGGACACCTCGACGGTTCCGTCCGGCCGGGTCATCCAGGTGGTGCCCGGGATCGCGACGTCCTCGTTCAGGGCAGAGGTGATCGCCGCGGCGGACAGTCGGGGCGGCTTCACCGGATCGGCCTTGGCGGGGAGCGCGGTCAGAGTGAGTGCGGCAACGGCGAGCGCGGCGGCGCTGCGCCGGAGAGTGGAAGATCGCATGTCATCAGCCTTCCGGGGCGTGCGGTTCTGATGAGGCCATTGGCAGGTTCAGGACGTCAAACGCTTGGATGAGTCTAGGCCGCTGCAGGTCACCGTGCGTCGCAACACCTGCAGATCACCACGCAACATCGCGTGGTCGACGTCGACCGCCCACTCCTCGCCGGACAGCGTCACCGTCATCGCCCCGTTCTCGAACCACGGCCCGTGCGACAACCGCCAGTTCGCCGCCACATCCCGTACGCCGGCCGACCGCGCGAGCCGGTGCAGCAGCGCGGTCATCCACCGGGTGCCGAGGATGTGGTTCGCCCATCTGATGTGCTGCGGCACCGGGTTCCGGAACGGCGACATGGTGAGCTGGCGGATCGCCGTACCCGGATGCTCGACGGTCGTCAGCCGGGCCTCGGCCAGATAGCTGCAGTGCACGTCGCCGGACAGCATCAGGATCGACGCCGGCGGATCCTCGCCACCGACCACCTCGGTCAGCAGTGTGGTCACATCGTCGAGCGACTTCCGGAACGACGCCCAGTGCTCCAGATCCATGCCCTGCCGGATCCTCTCGCCGACCCGGGCGCCGCGCTTTCCCCAGGCGCCGGACGAGATCGCCTCGTCCCATCCCTCCAGGTGATGCAGTCCGGGCGCGAGCAGGAACGGCAGCGTGGAGGCCAGCAGCAGATGCTGGATCGGACGTGTCGCCCCGACCGTGTGCCGTCGTACCCACTCCCACTCATGGGTGTCGACCATCGCTCGCTCGTCCGGATCCAGGTGCCGGGAGCACCGTGAGTCGATCGCGAGCAGCCGGACGTCGCCGAAGTCGCGATAGAAGCTCCAGCGGCACGACGCCGGGTCCTCGTCCGCGGTCCACGCGAAGCTGTCCAGGTACGCCGTACGTTCGTCGTCGTCCTCGATCGTGAGCATCGCACGGTACGTCGCGTCCTGGTCGAGCTGCTCGGGCGAGAGGTTGCCGAGGTGCTGATAGACCCAGTACGACGCATACGCGCCGACGACCCGGTCGTGCCACCACGGCTGCGCGGTCACCCAGCGACGCCAGGTCAGCGAGGTGTTCCAGTCGTCGCGCAGGTCGTGGTCGTCGAGCAGCATGCACAGGGGAATCGTGGAGAACAGCCATCGCACGGCCGGCGTGGTCCAGGAGTCGTCGTACAGCCAGGTGTACTCCTCGAAGTTCCCGATCTCGTCGGCGACCTCGGACCCCGGCCGCCCACCATGGGCCTCGTGCAGTCGACGCAGTACGGCGTCGGACGGGTCGTCGGCGTACACCTGGTCACCGAGGAGCAGGACCGCGTCCGGTTGATCACCGTCACCGGCTGCGACCGACTCGGCCAGCGCGACCAACGCGTCCGGGCCGAACTCCTTGAACCCCGTCTCGTCGAACGGCGCGGACCGGCGGCACGACCCGAACGTCAGCCGGAAGCTCCCGTCCGCAAGTGGCGTCCGGATCACGCTCGGGCCGTACGGGCTGTAGGAAAGCGGCCACACCGTCGCGCCGTCGAGCTTCACGTCGTACGGCGTCGTGGAGTCCGGCGCGAGGCCCTCGATCCGGACCAGCGCGTAGTGGTGGCCGTGGACCGACCAGGTCCGGGCCTTGTGGCCGAGCACCTCGACCTCGGCCGGACCGCTGGTCTCCACCCAGACGGTGGCCCGGGTCTCGTCGACGTACCGCAGCAGCGGGCCCAGCCTGAGTTCCATCGGGCAAAGTTACAAGCTCAATCCAAGCGCAGCGAGTGCAGAACGAACGACGCGAGCTCGCGGTAGGCCTCGGCGTCGTTGAGACCGGTCCGACGGGCGATGTCGCCGCGCTGGATGGCCTGCATGGTGTGCGCGACCATCTCGGCCGCGAACGCGATGTCGACCTGCCGGAACGACTTGTTGTTGATCCCGTCCTCGATCAGCGACCGGACCCGGTCGGCCGCGATCCGGGTGTTCCGCTCGTACACCGACCGGGCCGGCGCGAACGTCGCGACGTCGTCCAGGAAGGTCCGGCTGGCCGGCCGGAGCGCGTCCGCGACCGCGTTCAGGTACGCCGCGATCCGCCGGTCGTGCCGGGTCTGCCGGGCGACCGCGGATTCGACCTGGGCGGTGGCATTCTTGAAGTAGTGCTTCACCACCTCGACGGCGAGCTGCTCCTTGCTCGGCGCGAGCGCGTACAGGGTCGTCTTGCTGCAGCGCAGCTCGGCGGCCAGGTCGTCCAGGGTGAACCGGCTGAAGCCCTGCTCGAGGAACAGGGTCAGGAGCCGGTCGAGCAGTTCGGACTGCCTGCGGGTACGGCGCCCCGGAACGACTGTTGTCATATCGAGACAGCATAGAACGATACGGAGTTAGGTGCTTCAGTATCGTTGCGAGTATCATTTCGTCAGCCGTTGAGAGGGGTGTCTGATGGCTGTCGATCGTCTCCTGCCGACCGAGGAATCCACCGATCTGCTCGCCCTGGTCCGTGACCTGTGCGCGCACGAACTCGCGCCGTACGCCGCTCAGGCCGAGGAGAGCGAGACCTTCCCGCGGGATGCGTTCCGCACACTCGGCAAGGCCGGCCTGCTCGGCCTGCCCTACCCGGAGCAGTACGGCGGCGCCGAGCAGCCGTACGAGGTGTACCTGCAGATGCTCGAGGAGATCGCCGCCGCCTGGATGTCGGTCGGCGTCGGCGTCTCCGTGCACACGATGACCAGCTACGGGCTGGCCACCTTCGGGACCGAGGAGCAGCGGGCCCGGTTGCTGCCGGACATGGTCGGCGGCGAAATGCTCGGGGCGTACGCGCTGTCCGAGCCGCAGGCCGGCTCCGACATCAGCGGGATGACCACGCGCGCGGTCCGCGACGGCGACTCCTACGTTCTGACCGGCACCAAGGCGTGGATCAGCCACGGCTCGCACGCCGACTTCTACACCACCTTCGCCCGTACGTCGCAAGACCCGAAGCGCGGCATCTCCGCCTTCCACGTGCCGGCGTCCGCCGAGGGCCTCAGTTTCGGCGCGCCCGAGCGCAAGATGGGCCTGACCGGGTCGACCACCACGCTGGTCAACTACGACCAGGTCCGGATCCCGGCTGCCAACCTGATCGGAGCCGAGGGTGAGGGGATGCGGATCGCCCTGTCCGCGCTCGACTCCGGCCGGCTCGGCATCGCGGCGTGTGCGGTCGGTCTGGCCCAGGCCGCGCTCGACGTCGCCGCGGCGTACGCGCTGGAGCGGCAGCAGTTCGGTCAGGCGATCGCGGACTTCCAGGGCGTTCAGTTCCTGCTCGCCGACATGGCCGCCGCGGTCGAGTCCGCGCGGGCGACGTACCTGCAGGCCGCGCGGCGCCGCGATCTCGGCCGCCCGTTTACCCAGCAGGCCGCGATCGCCAAGCTGATCTGCACCGACGCCGCGATGAAGGTCACCACCGACGCGGTCCAGGTGCTCGGTGGGTACGGTTACACGCGCGAGTTCCCGGCCGAGCGGTACATGCGCGAGGCCAAGGTCACCCAGATCTTCGAAGGAACCAACCAGATCCAGCGGCTGGTGATCAGCCGAGATCTCCTGAGGAGTGTTCGATGAAGTTTGGCCCGTCCGACGTCGCACTGGTCACCGGTGGCGGTTCCGGTCTCGGTGAGGCGACGGTACGGCGGCTGGCCGCCGACGGAGCCGGGGTGGTGATCGTTGACCTGGCGTCCTCCGCGGGCAAGGCGATCGCCGACGAGCTGGGCGACCGGGTGGTGTTCGCGCCGGCCGACGTCACCGACGAGGCGGCTGTGACGGCAGCGCTGGACGCGGCCGCCGGGCTCGGCACGCTGCGGGTGGTCGTCACCTGCGCCGGTATCGCGACGCCCGGCCGGGTCGTCGGCCGGAAGGGTCCGTTGCCGCTGGCAACATTCCGTCAGGTGGTCGAGGTGAACCTGATCGGCACCTTCAACGTGCTCCGGCTGGCCGCCGAGCGGATGATCGCGCAACCGCCCGGCGACGACGGCGACCGGGGTGTCGTGGTGATGACCGCGTCCATCGCGGCGTACGACGGCCAGGTCGGGCAGGCGGCGTACGCGGCCAGCAAGGGCGGCATCGTCGGCCTCACCCTGACCGCGGCCAGAGACCTTGCGGACAAGGGGATCCGGGTCGTCACCATTGCCCCGGGCACCATGGAGACACCGATGCTGGCCGGCCTCCCGGAGGAGACCCGTACGGTCCTCGAGCAGCAGGTCCCGCACCCGTCCCGGCTCGGCCGCCCGGCCGAGTACGCCGCTCTGGTCGGTCACATCATCGACAACCAGATGCTCAACGGCGAGGTCATCCGGCTGGACGGCGCCCTGCGGATGCCGCCGCGCTGATCACTCCGGTTCGGACAAGGTCGGGGTGGGCAGCGCAAGCTTCTCGTCCGGCTTGGCCGCCAGCACATCCTCCACGTAGGAGCGCGCGGCTTCCATCGTGTCGATCTCGTGGCCGGCCTGCTCGGACAAGAACCAGCGGTGCTCGAGCACCTCGTGGAACACCTCGGCCGGCTCGAGCTTGCGTTTCAGGTCGCGCGGGACCGAGCGGACCACCGGCTCGAACACCGTGGTCAGCCATTGGTGCGCGACGATCTCCTCGTCCTCGTTCTGCTGGTCGGTCGCGGCTGAGAACGCGTCCAGATCGTTCAGCAGCCGGCGGGCCTGGTTCTCCTCGACATCCAGGCCGGTGAGCCGCAGCAGCCGGCGCGAGTGGTGCCCGGCGTCGACGACCTTCGGCTGGATCCGGACCTGGCTGCCGTCCCAGTCGGTGATGATGTCGATCTCGGCGACGTCGAAGCCGAGCTCGTTCAGCCGCCGGATCCGCGAGTCCAGCCGGTGCATCTCGTCGGTGGTGAACTCCTCCGGCGCGGTCAGCTCGGCCCACAGCGCCTCGTACCGCTTCTGGATCGACTCGACGGTCTCCTGCGGGTCGATGTCCGGGTCGAGCAGCCCGCCCTCCTGCAGGTCGAGCAGTTCGCCGAAGAGGTTGATCTCCGCGGTGTAGAGATCGTGCGCCCGCTGGCCGTCGGAGATGTCCTGGTGCAGCTCGCCGGTCTCGGCGTCCACCAGGTACGCCGCGAAAGCGCCGGCGTCGCGGCGGAACAACGTGTTGGACAGCGAGCAGTCGCCCCAGAAGAACCCGAGCAGGTGCAGCCGGACGATCAGCGCCACCAGGGCGTCGATCAGCCGGTTCACCGTGTCCGGCCGCAGAGTGCTGGAGAACAGAGCGCGGTACGGCAGCGAGAACTGCAGATGCCGGGTGATCAGGATCGAGTCGATCGGCTCACCGTTGCGGTCCAGCCGGTCGGTGATCACGCCGACGGGCTCGACCGAGGGCGACTCCAGCCGTTCCAGGTCGCGCAGCAGCCGGTACTCGTGCAGCGCGAGGTGCTCCATCACTTCCTTGATCGCGTACACGCTGCCGTTGACCCGGACGAACCGGACCACGTGCCGCGAGATACCGCGCGGCAGCGCGACCAGCTGGTCCTCGGGCCAGTCCTCCAGGGGCACGTCCCACGGAAGCGACAGAAGACCGGTGTCCGGGCGGGTGGCGACGAATCGGGGCACGGCTCCAAGTCTGTCAGGAATCCCGAGAGTTCAGCGAGGTACGCAAGCTATTGCAAGAACTTGCGTGATCAGGCGTAGAGTTTGCGTTATGACACGACGACTTGCAGAGGTGGCCAAGAAGGTCGGCGTCAGTGAAGCCACCGTGAGCCGGGTCCTGAACGGGAAGCCGGGTGTGTCCGAGGCGACCCGGGAAGCGGTGCTCACCGCCCTCGATGTCCTGGGGTACGAGCGTCCCACGCAGCTGCGCGGCGACCGGGCCCGGCTCGTCGGGCTGGTGCTGCCGGAGTTGCAGAACCCGATCTTCCCGGCGTTCGCCGAGGTCGTCGGTGGCGCGCTGGCGCAGCAAGGTTTCACGTCCTTGCTCTGCACCCGCACGGTCGGCGGCGTGTCCGAGGCCGACTACGTCGACCTGCTGTTGCAGCAGCAGGTGTCCGGGGTGGTGTTCGCCGGCGGCTTCTATGCCCAGGCCGACGCACCACACGCGCACTACGAGCTGATCCAGGAGCGCAAGCTGCCGACCGTCCTGGTCAACGCGGCGGTCGATCACCTCGGCTTCCCGCAGGTGTCCTCGGACGACTTCGTCGCCGCCGAGATGGCGATCGGTCACCTCCGCGCCCTCGGCCACCGCCGGATCGGCATGGTGCTCGGGCCGCGCGACCACATCCCGTCGCGGCGCAAGCTGGACGCGTTCATGGCAGCGGACGAGGCGGATCCGGAGCTGGTCGAGCACACCATGTTCTCGCTCGAGGGTGGGCACGCGGCCGCGACCCGGCTGGTCAACAAAGGGGTCACGGGCATCGTCTGCGCCAGCGACATCCTGGCGCTCGGCGCGATCCGCGCGGTCCGCCGGGCCGGCCTGTCCGTGCCCGACGAGGTCTCCGTGATCGGGTACGACGACTCCGCGATGATGAACTGCACCGACCCGCCGCTGACCACGGTCCGGCAGCCGATCGACGCGATGGGCCGGGCCGCCGTCGACATGCTGGTCGCCTTGATCGAACGGGCCGCCGTACCTGCCGACGAATTGCTGTTCGAGCCGGAACTGGTCGTCCGGGCCTCCACCGCACGCGCCAGGATCTGACCCACCACCCTCTCTGCAGCCGCTGACCGGTCACCGGTCGGCGGCTGCTGTCGTCTGCCCTGCGCGAGCCACCTTCCCATCTGAAGTCATGTTTTTGCAATCTTCTATTTGAGTATTGCGCAGTGGTGTCGAGTTGCCTACGGTGTCCGCAAGATCGAGGGAGAGGGTGGATCGATGAGGACAACGCGGCGCGGGCTCAGCCTGCTGCTGGTCGCGGGACTCGGGCTGGTGGCCGCGTCCTGCGGGTCGGGGGACGACGAACCGAGTGCTCAGGCGTCAGCGAGCAGCGACGGCCCGGTGACCATCACGGTCGGCTGCCAGCCGCCGAAGAGCAATCCGAAGGAGCGGGAAGGCTGGGACGCCGACGTGGCCGCGTTCCAGCAACAGCACCCGAACATCACCATCCAGAGCAAGGACGCGTTCCCCTGCATCAACCCGGACACCTTCCAGGCGAAGCTGGCCGGCGGCAGTCAGGAGGATGTGTTCTACGTCTACTACACCGACGTCCAGAAGATCATCAAGGCCAAGCAGGCCGCCGACATCAGCCAGTACGTCGGTGACGTCAAGGCGGTCAAGGACCTGCGGCCGGACGTGATGGGCGTGTTCAAGGACGGCGACAAGACCTACGGGCTGCCGCGCAACAACTACAACATGGGCCTGGTCTACAACCGCAAGCTGTTCACCCAGGCCGGCCTGAACCCGGACAGCCCGCCGAAGACGTGGGGCGAGGTGCAGGAGGCGGCGAAGAAGATCGCCGCGATCGGCCCCGGGTACGTCGGCTTCGGTGAGTACTCCGCCGGCAACACCGGCGGCTGGCACTTCGCCGCTTCGCTGTACGCACGGGGCGGCTCGATGGTCAGCGACGACGGCAAGACCGCCGCGTTCAACAGCGCCGAAGGCAAGGCGGTGCTGGAGAACCTCAAGCAGATGCGCTGGAACGACAACTCGATGGGCAGCAAGCAGCTCCTCCAGTGGGAGGACCTGATGCGGATGATGGGTTCCGGCAAGCTCGGCATGATGATCGGTGCGCCGGATGTCGTGCAGGGCGTGAACAACGACTTCCAGGGCAAGTTCGAGGACTACGGCGTCACCGCCGTACCGGAGTCCGAGGGCAAGGCGTCGCTGAGTGGTGGCGACGGCTACATGTTCAACCCCAAGGCCACGCCGGAGAAGATCAAGGCCGGCCTGCTGTGGCTGAACTTCCACGAGCTGACGCCGGGTCAAGGGCAGTTCAACTACGCGCGGGCCAAGGAGCAGGGACGTCCGGTCGGGCTGCCGATCCCGGACCTGTACGGCGACTCCGCGCCAGGCAAGCAGATCGTTGACCTGCGCAAGCAGTACGCGACGGTCCCGGTCGACCACTTCTCGCCGTACGTCGCGGCGCAGTCGACCATCACCAACAAGCTCGAGCCGCCGAAGGCGCAGGAGCTGTACGCCGTCCTGGACGTGGCGATGTCCGCCGTCCTGACCCGAAAGGACGCCGACATAGACAAGCTGCTCTCCGATGCGGAGGGCAAGGCCAACAAGATCCTGGCCAAGAACACCTGATGGCTGTTACCGACGAGCGGGTGCGCCGCCCTCAGCTGATGGGGGCGGCGGACCCGCGACCTGACGAGGATGCCCAGGGTGCGATCCGGCGGGCGGTGGGGCGGAATCTGACCGCCTACGGGTTCTTGTGCGGGGCGTTGATCTGTTTCGCCTTGTTTTCTTGGTATCCGATGGTGCGCGAGGTGGTTCTCAGCTTCCAGGAGAACAACTTCGTCGACCCGGGGAAGTGGGTCGGGTTCGACAACTTCCGGACCGTGATCGAGGATCCGGCGTTCCGGTCCGCGTGGCTCAACACCGCCGCATTCAGCGGTCTCGCCCTCGTGATCGGGTACGCCGTACCGTTCGTGCTGGCCGTCGTACTCAACGAACTCCGGCACGCGAAGGCCTACCTGCGGTTCGTCGTCTACCTCCCGGTGATGCTGCCGCCGGCCGTCGCCGTCCTCCTGTTCAAGTGGTTCTACGACCCGGGCTCCGGCCTGTTCAACCAGATCCTCGACGTCTTCCACCTGCCGCCGCTGAGCTGGCTGGACTCCACCAGTACGGCGCTCGTGAGCCTGGTACTGGTGTCCACCTGGATGAACCTCGGCACCGGCACGCTGATCTACCTCGCCGCGCTGCAGAGCATCCCGGGCGACCTGTACGAGTCGGCCGAGCTCGACGGCGCCGGCCTGTTCCGGCGGGTGTGGCACGTGACGATCCCGCAGACCAAGCTGATCCTGCTGGTGATGTTGCTGCTGCAGGTCGTCGCGACCATGCAGGTGTTCATCGAGCCGTACCTGCTGACCGGCGGCGGTCCGGAGAACGCGACCGTCACGGTTGCCTACCTGATGTACCAGTACGCCTTCAACTTCGGCGACTTCGGTGGCGGCGGTGCGCTCGGCTTGATGCTGATGCTCGTCCTGCTGGTGTTCTCCACGATCTACCTGCGCGTGTCCCGCGAGGAGGAGGCTCGATGAGGACCTTGGTGTCGCCGCTCGCGCTGCGGACCCCGCGCGGCCGGCTGATGTACTGGACGATCCTGACGGTCGTCGTGGTCGGCTTCACCGGCGCCTTCGTGTTCCCGCTGTACTGGATGGTGACCGGCGCGCTCAAGTCGCCGGACGAGTTGGCCCAGATCCCACCCAGCTTCTTCCCGAAGTCGTTCGACCTCGGGGTGTACGCCGACGCCTGGGAACAGCTGCAACTGGGCGTCTTCCTGAAGAACACCGCCCTGTACGCCGGTGGCGCGTGGCTGTTCACGCTCGCCGTCGACGTCACTGCGGCGTACGCCCTGTCGAAGCTCCGGCCGTTCTTCGGCAAGCTGATCCTCGGCGCGATGCTGGCGACGCTGATGATTCCGCCGATGGTCCTGCTGCTGCCGACGTACCTGGTGGCCAAGGATCTGCCGATCTTCCACCTGGATCTGCTCAACACCCCCTGGGCGATCTGGTTGCCGGCGGCAGCGAACGGCTTCTTCGTGTTCCTGCTGAAGCGGTTCTTCGACTCGATCCCGCGCGAACTGCTGGAGGCGGCGGAGATCGATGGTGCCTCGCCGCTGCGGATCCTGTGGTCGATCGTGCTGCCGGTGTCGCGGCCGATCCTCGGTGTGGTGTCGATCCTGTCCGTCGTGACGGTGTGGAAGGACTTCGTCTGGCCGCTGCTGGTGCTGCCGGAGACGGACAAGATGTCGATCAGTGTCGGCATCGCCTCGCTGTCCGCGCAGATGCCGCAGAACGTGCTGATCGCATCGCTGGTGATCGGCAGCCTGCCGACGATCCTGGTGTTCTTCGTTTTCCAAAGAAGCATTATGGCCGGCCTCACTGCCGGAAGTCTCAAAGGATAGGAACAATATCCCGCCCCTCGCTCCGCTCGGGGCGGGATGGCGAGGGCGGGTCCAACCGCCGGAAGTCTCAAAGGATAAGGGGATTCGATGGCTGACGAGTGGTGGCGCGACGCGGCGATCTACCAGGTGTACCTGCGCAGTTTCGCCGACGGCAACGGTGACGGGATCGGCGACCTGGCCGGTCTGCGCGAGCGGCTGCCGTACCTGGCCGAGCTCGGCGTGGACGCGATCTGGCTGAATCCGTGGTACCCGTCCCCGATGGCCGACGGCGGGTACGACGTCGCCGACTACCGCGCGATCGACCCGGCCTTCGGCACGCTCGAGGAGGCCGAGGCGTACATCGCGGAGGCGCACGCGCTGAACATCCGGACCATCATCGACATCGTCCCGAACCACGCGTCCGATCAGCAGGACTGGTTCGTCCAGGCGTTGCAGGCCGGTCCGGGGTCGCCCGAGCGGGAGCGGTTCCTGTTCCGCCCGGGACGCGGTGAGCTGCCGCCCAACGACTGGCAGTCGATCTTCAACGGCCCCGCCTGGACCCAGGTCGAGGACGGTGAGTGGTACCTGCACCTGTTCGCCCCGGAGCAGCCGGACTTCAACTGGCGCAACGCCGAGGTGGTCGAGGAGTTCCACGCGATCCTGCGGTTCTGGCTGGACCGCGGCGTCGACGGGATCCGGATCGACAGTGCCGCCGTACTGTTCAAGGACCTGGACAGTGTCGAGGAGTCGTACACCGACCACGACGAGGTGCACGACGTGTACCGCGGCTGGCGGCAGGTCACCGATGCGTACGACGGCCGGTTCCTGGTCGGCGAGATGTGGATGCCGGATCAGGAACGGTTCGCGCTGTACCTGCGCCCGGACGAGATGCACACGGCGTTCAACTTCGACTTCCTGTCCCGCCCGTGGCAGGCCGACGAGCTCAAGGCGTCGATCGACCTCACGCTGGCCACGCATGTCCCGATCGGAGCCCCGCCGACCTGGGTGCTGTCCAACCACGACGTCACCCGGCCGGTGACGAAGTACGGGCGCCCGGACACGTCGTTCTCCCATCAGGACCGCAAGCACGGCATGCGTACCGACCTCGTCCTCGGCGAACGGCGCGCCCGCGCCGCGGCCCTGCTCGCGATGGCGCTGCCGGGTGCGGTGTACGTCTACCAGGGCGAGGAGCTCGGTCTGCCGGAGGTCGAGAACCTGCCTGACGAGCTGCTCCAGGACCCGATCTTCGCCCGCTCCGGCGGCACCGACCGCGGCCGGGATGGTTGCCGAGTGCCCCTACCGTGGTCGGGCAAGGAGCCCCCGTTCGGCTTCGGAACCGGTACGCCGTGGCTTCCGCAACCCGCCGACTGGAAGAACCTCACCGTCGAGTCCCAGCACGACGACCAGAACTCGATGCTCACCCTCTACCGAACCGGCCTCGCACTCCGCCGCACCTACCTCGGCGACGGGACGCTCAGCTGGCTCGACTCGCCATCCGGTGTGCTGACATTCCAGCGGGAGAACCTGACCTGCATCACCAACCTGACGGCCGCCCCGGTCGACCTGCCGCCGCACGAGGAGGTGCTGCTAACCAGCACCCCACTCGACGCCGGCAGGCTCCCAACCGACAGCACAGCCTGGATCAGGTAGTTGCCGGACCGGTCTCATCAGGTGTGGGCGTGGTACCTGCCAGACCGGCCAAGACGTCATCCCAGGTAGTCCCATGGGACGTGTCGTCGGGCTCGCTCTCAGACGCGGTGAGTGCCAGACCCACGGCCTCGAGCGTGTCGAGCACCAGTTGCATCTCCAGGCGTGGGTGTCCGTGCTCGAGTCGCACCAGCCATTCGCGTGACACTCCCGCTTGCCGGGCAGGCTCGGCTTGAGTGAGGCGACGTTTGACTCGGGCATCGCGTACTGCGGCGCCTACGTCGTTGACTGTGTGGAGCTGCATGGCTCCCGCCTCCAAGATGTGATCGTACGTCCACATTCGCAAATGTTGCCGTACGTCAACAATTGGGTATGTGGCCGTACGGCAACATCTCACGATGTCGTCGTACGGCCACAGGTCCAGCGGTGCCTCAAGTGAGGGGGCGGAATCGGCGTAGGCGGAGGCTGTTTGAGACGACGAAGACTGAGCTGAAGGCCATTGCGGCGCCGGCCAGCATCGGGTTCAGCAGGCCGGCGGCGGCTAGCGGAAGCGCGGCCACGTTGTAGGCGAAGGCCCAGAACAGGTTGCCCTTGATGGTGCGCAACGTGCTGCGGGACAGGCGGATGGCGTCCGCCGCCGCTCGCAGGTCGCCGCGGACCAGGGTCAGGTCGCTGGCCTCGATCGCCACGTCGGTGCCGGTGCCCATGCTCAGGCCGAGGTCGGCCTGGGCCAGGGCAGCGGCGTCGTTGACGCCGTCACCGATCATCGCGACGACCCGGCCCTCGCCCTGCAGCAACTTCACCGCGTCGACCTTGCCGGCCGGCAGTACTTCGGCGATCACCTCGTCGATGCCGACCTCGGCCGCGACCTTCTGTGCCACTGCCTCGTTGTCGCCGGTCAGCAGCACCGGCCGCAGTCCCAGCGCCTTCAGTTGGCCGATCGCCTCTGCCGACGTCGGCTTCACCGTGTCAGCGACCACCAGGACCGCTCGCGCCTCCCCGTCCCATCCGACCGCGACCGCCGTACTGCCTTCGGCCTCGGCGTGGTCCTTCGCATGCGCGAGGTCGTCGGGCAGGTACTGGCTCCACTCCTCCAGCAGCCGCGTGCGTCCGACCAGGACCGCATGCCCGTCGACGATGCCCTGGACTCCAAGGCCTTCGACGTTCCCGAAGTCCTCGACCTCGGGCAACTGACCGAGCTCGGCCTGCGCACCGCGGGCGATGGCCTGCGCGATCGGGTGCTCGCTGGAGTGCTCCAGCGCGCCGGCCAGACGCAGTACGTCGGCCCGCTCCTGCCCGGGAGCCAGCAGTACGTCGATCAGCTCCATCCGGCCCGTGGTCACGGTGCCGGTCTTGTCCAGGACCACAGTGTCGACGCGACGTGTGGACTCCAGGACCTCCGGACCCTTGATCAGGATGCCGAGCTGCGCACCGCGGCCGGTGCCGACCATCAACGCGGTCGGCGTGGCCAGCCCGAGCGCACATGGGCAGGCGATGATCAGTACGGCGACCGCGGCGGTGAACGCCACCTCGACCGGGGAACCGTTGCCGAGCCAGAAGCCCATCGTCGTCAGCGAGAGCCCGATCACGATCGGCACGAAGAACCCGGACACCTTGTCCGCCAGCCGCTGGACCTCGGCCTTCCCGTTCTGCGCGTCCTCGACCAGTCGCGCCATCTGCGCCAGCTGGGTGTCGGCGCCGACCCGGGTGGCCCGGACGATCAGGCGACCGCCGGCGTTCACGGTGGCGCCGACGACCGCGTCGCCGGGGCCGACCTCGACCGGGACGGACTCTCCGGTCAGCATCGACGCGTCGACCGCGCTGCTGCCGGTCACGATCACGCCGTCCGTGGCGATCTTCTCGCCGGGCCGGACGACGAACTCGTCACCCACGGCCAGCTGGTCGGCCGGGATCCGCACCTCGGCCCCGTTCCGCAGTACGGCGACGTCCTTCGCGCCGAGCTCCAGCAGCGCTTTCAGGGCCGCGCCGGACCGGCGCTTGGCACGAGCCTCGAAGTACCGTCCGGCCAGGATGAACGTGGTCACGGCGGTGACGACCTCGAGATAGATCTCCTCCGCGCCGGTGCCGCGGGACGGGATCAGTGTGAACGGCATCGTCATCCCCGGCTCACCGGCGGAGCCAAGGAACAGCGCGTACAGCGACCAGAGGAACGCACTGACCACGCCCAGCGAGATCAGCGTGTCCATCGTGGTGGCGCCGTGCCGCAGGTTCGTCCAGGCGGCTTTGTGGAACGGCCAGGCCGCCCACGTCGCCACCGGGAAGGCCAGCGTCAGCGACGCCCATTGCCAGTAGTCGAACTGCAGCGCCGGGATCATCCCGAACGCGATCACCGGCACCGCCAGCACGATGCTGGCGATCAGCCGCTCGCGCAGCGGCTTCAGGTCGTCCGGCTCGTTCTCGTTGCCGTCAGCAACCGCAGGCGCCGGCAGCGTCGCGGTGTAGCCGGTCTTCTCCACGGTGGCGACCAGGTCGTCGGTGGTGATGCCGGCCGGGTACGTCACCTTCGCCTTCTCGGTGGCGTAGTTGACGGTCGCGGTGACGCCGTCCATCCGGTTCAGCTTCTTCTCCACCCGGGCGGCACAGGAGGCGCACGTCATGCCACCGATGATGAGTTCGACGGAATCACTCATGGCAAGCCTCCTCAGTGGCCGTGCGGGGTCTCTTCGTGCCCCGGGGCGGTCGTGGTTGTCGTGGTGGTCGGCACCGGCGTCGGCGGCACGATCGTGGTCCCGTTCGGGCCTACCTTCACGGTGAACTCGGCGGTGTGCACGGCGCCCGCGTGCTGGAAGTCCAGGAACAGGCTGTACGTCGCGACAGTCGGGAAGGTGGTGCCGAAGGTGATCTCCGGGCCGCCCCTCGTCCCCGGCTCGGCGTGTTGTGCCGGGTGATTGTGCAGGTAGGCGAGGTCGCCGCTGCGCAGGGAGACCAGGTGCCCGAAGGCGCCCAGGTATGGCTGCAGATCGGTGACCGGCTTGCCGCCCCGGCTGACCCGGAACGTCAGCTCGGATTCCTTCCCCGCGACCGGAGTGCCTGACAGCGTCACGTCGTACCCGTCGAAGCTGTAGATGCTCGCCGGCTCGCTCAGCGGGACCGGGACGTAGAGACCGGAGACGTTGACGTCGGTGCCGAGCGTCAGGCCGCGGTCCAGTCCGGCCGGCTGGAAGTCGGCGTACAGCCGCCAGGTGCCGCCGGCGGTGAAGGTGAACGGGATGCTCCACGTCCCGCTCGCGTCCATGGTCGGGTGCACGTGGTGGAAGCCGGACAGGTCACGCCGGACCACGATCAGGTGCAAGTCCTTCTCGTGGGTCTTCGTGTACTGCGTCACCGGCTTTCCGTCCGGTCCCTGGATCGTGAAGCGCAGTTGGGTCTTCGCGCCGGACCGGTAGAACGTCGTCGCCGGCGCGAAGGTGTAGCCGGCGTCGGACACCGCCAGCCCGGGCAGCTGCCCGGGGGCATCGTGTCCCGCGCCGTGGCCTGAGGTCTGCTCCATACCGCCCATTTCCTCTCCGTGAGCCGGAGCCGCGGGCGTGTCGGCCGCCGCGATCGGGTCGACCGCGGAGCCGATCGCGTACGCCGCCCCGAAGGCGAGCGCCAGCGCACCGGCGAACGCGCCGAGCCGGAGCGCGACGGCCCGGCTCACGACGCCGCCAGTTCGTAACCCGCCTCGTCGACGGCCTCGCGAACGGCGGCCTCGTCGAGCGCGGACTCACTCGTCACGTGCACCGCGGAGGTGCCGCCCGCGACGAGGTCGATGCTGACCTCTTGCACGCCGGCCAGCTTGCTGAGCTCCTCGGTGACCGCCGCGGTGCAGTGGCCGCAGGTCATCCCGGAGACGGAGTAGATCGTGGTGGTCATAGCGGTGCTCCTAGCTCGAATGCGTTCAGGTGTGTCAGCTGCGGACCAGGCGGGCGATCGCGTCGGAGGCCTCGCGGACCTTCTCCTCGGCCTCGGCGCCACCCTTCTGCGCGGCCTCGACCACGCAGTGGGACAGGTGCTCGTCGAGCAACTCGAGGGAGAAGGACTGCAGTGCCTTCGTCGCGGCCGACACCTGGGTGAGGATGTCGATGCAGTACTTGTCCTCCTCGACCATCCGCTGCAGGCCGCGGATCTGGCCCTCGATCCGCCGCAGCCGCTTCAGGTGGCTGCTCTTCTCGGCGGTGTATCCGTGCACATGAGCGTCGGCGTCGGTGGTCATCTCAGGTTCCTCCAGCGGTCCGCGGCTACCCCTCGGGGGTATGTCGACAGGCATGAAGTTACCCCCTTGGGGTATCGAGCGCAAGTTCTCGGCCGATACGGGTGGGGGGTATCACATCGAGCGGTCCGGCAACAAACCTGTCACGCTGTGCGTCTGCCACGAGACGAGAGGGGCACGATGCCGGAACTGGCGATCAGTACGCGCGGTCTGCGCAAGACCTACCGGACCCGGCTGGGTCGCAAGGTCGTTGCGGTCCAGGGGCTCGACCTGGACGTGCCGGCCGGGGGAGTGCACGGCTTCCTCGGGCCGAACGGTTCGGGCAAGACCACGTCGATCCGGATGCTGCTCGGCCTGATCCGCTCTGACGCCGGGACGATGACGGTGTTCGGCCGGCGCGTGCCGGCCCAGTTGCCGGAGGTGGTCGGCCGGGTCGGTGCGATCGTCGAGTCGCCCAAGTTCTTCCCGGCGTTCACCGGTGAGAAGAACCTGCAACTGCTCGCCGAGGCGATCGGCGTACCCCGCCGGCGGGTCGGCGAGGTGCTCGAGCAGACGTCGCTCGCGGAGCGCGGCGACGACCGGTTCCGCTCGTACTCGCTGGGTATGAAGCAGCGGCTGGCGATCGCGGCCACGCTGCTCAAGGAGCCCGATCTGCTGATCTTCGACGAGCCGACGAACGGGCTCGACCCGGCCGGCATCCGGGAGATCCGCGAGACCATGCGCGGACTCGGCAACCAGGGCCGGACGGTGCTGGTGAGCAGTCACATCCTCGCCGAGGTCGAGCAGGTCGCCGACACCGTGTCGATCATCGGCCACGGCCGGCTACTGGCCTCCGGCACCGTCGCGGAGGTGATCGGCGGCGGTACGACGACCACGGTCAAGGTTGCCGTGGACAACCACGAGGTGGCGACCCGGATCCTTGCCGCGGCTGGAATGACGGTGCGGGCCGATGGCAACTATCTGCTGGTGGACGGCGCCGGGCAACCGGCCGAGATCACGCGCCGGCTGGCGCATCAGGAGCTGTACGTGTCCGAACTCGTCCCCGTCCGCGCGGACCTCGAGTCCGTCTTCCTCGAGCTGACCGCGGAGGAGAAGATCTGATGGTCCGTCTCACCACTGTCGAGTTGCGCCGGCTGGTCGCCCGGCGGATGACCGTCGTCGGCGTGATCGGCCTCCTGCTGATCACCCTGCTCCTGTTGTTCGCGACCTGGCTCGAGGCGCGGCCGTCCTCGGCGGAAGAGCAGCGCGCGGCCCAGTCGCAGTACGAGATCGCCCATCAGCAGTGGGTGGACGGTCACGTGGCGAACGAGGCCGCGTGCAACGAGCAGTGGGAGAAGCAGCCCGATCCGAAGCCCAAGCGCGAGGACATGTGCAGCTACCCCGAACCGAAGCCGGAGGAGTTCGGCAGGCCGCCGACGGTGTTCGCCGAGCTGATGCCCGAGCTGCTGCACGGAGTGTCGTACCTCCTGCTGTTCGCTGCGTTCCTGCTGGGCGCGAGCTTCGTCGCCGCCGAGTTCAGCACTGGTGCCATCGGCAACTGGCTCACGTTCGAACCACGCCGGCTACAGGTCTACGGCAGCAAGCTGCTGGCGGCCGCTATCGGATTCGTGCCGGTGGCGGTCGTCGTCCTCGGAGTCCTCGTGGTCGGCACCTACCTGATCGTCGACCAGCTCGGCAGCACCGCGACCACGACCGGCAAGGTCTGGGGTGATCTGCTGGCGACCGCCGGGCGAGCCGTCGTACTGACCGCGCTGGGCGCGGCTATTGGCGGCGTGGTCGGCCTGCTGCTGCGGCACACCGCCGCCGCGATCGGTCTCGCGATGGGGTACCTGGTCCTGGTCGAGGCGATCTTCGGCAACCTGCTGAACAAGGTCCAGCCGTGGCTGGTGAAGCTGAACTTCGACGCGTTCATCCGCCACGACACGACGTACTACGTCAACCAGTGTTCGTCGACCAGCGACGGCGGCTACCTGTGCAACAGCGTTCTGAAGACGCTGACGTTCGAACGCGGTGCCTGGTACCTGGGCATCCTCGCGGTCATCCTGGTGGTCTTCGGCGCCGCGGTGTTCCACCGCCGCGACATCAACTCCTGAGCCGCCGCATCCGCCCGAACAGCGCCACCCCGACAGCGACCGCAACGGCTACGGCGGCCATTGCCAGGCCGCGCCACAGACCGGGCGGCGTGTAGCTGCAGTCGATCCGGTCGGCCGAGTCGCCGAGTGGTACGGCGATCACGCCGCCGAAGTCCCGTGGAGTCTTGGCTGCGCCGTCTCCGGCGGAGCAGCTCCAGCCGGGCAGCTTCGGTACGGCGACCACGGCGTACCCCTGGCTGCCCGCCGGGAGGGTCGCGCTGATCGAATGACCGCCGGCCTGGACGTTGGTCGCCCCGGTCGAGCGCAACGCCTCGACCGCAATCGCCAGCGCGGGCTCGTCCAGGCAGCCGATCGCGCCCCGCGGTGCGAGGCCACGCTGCGCGTTCCCGAGGTACTTGACCTCCACGGACACGGCACCGGAGGCCGGCGTAGTGCCGAGGCCGACCACCCCGCTGTTCGTCGTCACGCCTGGTCGGCGGCTCGCGAGCAGCTCCGTCCATTTGGCGTCACCGGTCTGCCGCACCTGTCCGACCGTGTGCGGCAGGTTCAGGAAGAGCTTGGAGCCCGGGCGGCACTGCCCGACGAGCATGACGTTTCCGCCGCCGGGCATCCGGCTGCCCTTGTACTCCGGCACCTGGTAGACCTGGGTTCCGAGCAGCCGTTCCTGGGCGACGAAGACGTTCGGCGCCTGGGTCACGCCGAGCTGGGGCCGGACCGTGACGAGCGGCGGTACGGTGGCGCGGGTGAACTCCGGGTCGCCGCCGTTCAGGTGCATCCGGGCCCCGACCGAGAAGATCGCGTCGACCACCGGGTTGTCCAGGTCGCGGTTCGCCCTGCCGTAGCCGGTCCAGCCGAAGCCGATGTCGGTCAGTGTCTCGTTCAACGAGTGCGGCAGCAGGCTGCTGTAGAGACCCGGCCCCTGCCCACCGAGCAACACCGGGTCGTTCGGCGTCAGGGTGGTCCCCGGATCCGTCCGGTACGACGGCCAGTCGCCGGCCGCCTCCAGCGCGTCGAGCCGCCGGGTCTGCCGGTCGTCCCAGGGGCGCAGCGACGCGCTGAGGATCTCCTTGCGCTGCTCGTCCGTCACCACCGCGGACCAGGTCGTCTCCACCGCGACGACGCCCAGCACGAGCGCGAACGCCACTGCCACCGGCCACTTCGACCGTTTCAGCGAGGGCGAGCGTCGTACCGCCCAGATGATGGTGAGCGCGACCATGGTGACGGCGCCCGAGATGATCAGCAGGCTCACGGCGTACTCGGTCAGGTAGGGGCTCCCGTCCGACAACACCGCGATCACGGCCACCAGAGCGCCGCCGCCGAGCAGCGCGATCGGCCCGGGCAGGCGGTACGCGACCGACAACCAGCCCAGGACCACGATCAGGCCGCACAGGACGAACGCCTCGCGGTACTGGCTGCCGTTCGGCGTGTCGAAGCCGTGCCACATCGACTGCGTCGGCGCCCACCGGAACGACAGCGTGACGAGGACGGTGGTCACCACCCAGACCAGCTTGGTCCGGATCGGCACCGCTCGGTTGAACGGCAGTGTGCAGGCGAGCAGCAGCGCGACCGTTCCGACGTACAGGCTGGCCGTGCGGCCGACGCCCTCGGACAGCGGGAGCAGGCGGGACAGGAACTCGCTCAGCTCGTTCGGCGTGAAGATCCCGGGCGGCGACGGCGTTGCGTCGCCGTTGGCCATCAGGACCGGGAGCAGGATGGGCGCCGACAGGGCGATCCCGAGAACGAACGAGATTCCGTGCCGGACGACGACGCGCAGCCGGTCCACCCAGTGCAGGTCGCTGGTCAGCAACCGTGCGATCAGGTAGATTCCGCCGGCGATCGTGGCCATGTAGGCGGTGTAGAAGTTGGAGACCCAGAAGACGCCCACCACCAGGACACTGAGCAGGCGGTTGGTCCTTCGCAGTGACCATTCTGCGACCAGGAAGAACAGCGGCAGGGCGATCAGGCCGTCCAGCCACATCGGCACGTATGCTCCGTCGTCGATCGCCCAGCCACAGACTCCGTACGAAGCTCCGAGAAGTGCTGCAACCCAACGGGGTCCTCGATGCATCTTGATCAGTAGCACCGCCATCGCGGCGGCGGCGAGGCTCAGCTTGAGGACGGTGATGACGTAGACGGCCAGATCGATCTGGTCGCGGGGGAACAGCCCCACCAGCAGCGACAGGGGGCTGCCCAGGACGACGCCGTAGTCGCCGAGGAAGCCGACGCCGAAGCCGCTCTGCCAGTTGAAGAACAGGTCGCCCTGTGCGCGGCCGTGCAGGACGTCCCAGAGATGGGCGAAGAACGGGATGTACTGCGTGCCAAGATCATTGGTGCTGCGGGACAGTGAACCGAAGGGAAAGGTACCGCGGATGACTCCGGAGGCGGCGAACACCGCCGCCACCACCAGCCCGGCCACCAGCGCCGCTCTGCCCGCCTGGGCAGGTCGGTCCTGTACCGCCGCGCCTTGCTCCGATCCCACAGCCCGCCCCTTTGTTCGTCCGCCCCGGCGTGCAAAGCTAACGCCTAGTTCAGGTCTAGACAAAAATCGCATCGGCGCGGACAGGTGGGATCGATGAGGACGACGATGCGACTGAGTCTGGTCGTACCCTGCTTCAACGAGGCCGAGGTGATCGCCAAGTTCCACCAGGCCCTCAGCCGGGAACTGACCGCCACCGGGCGTTCGTACGAGATCGTGTACGTCGACGACGGCAGCGCGGACGGGACGCTGGACGCGCTCGTCGAGCTGGCCGCCACCGACGAGTCGGTGCGCTACCTGTCCTTCAGCCGGAACTTCGGCAAGGAGTCCGCGATGCTGGCTGGCCTGCGCTACGCCAGCGGCGACGCCGTGGTGATCATGGACGCGGACCTGCAGCACCCGCCGGAGCTTGTCGGCCGGATGCTGGAGCACTACGAGCGTGGCTTCGACCAGGTGATCGCGCGGCGGACCCGGGTCGGCGACCCGGCCACGCGGACGCTGTTCGCCCGGACGTACTACTGGCTGATCAACCGCTGGGCCGACGTCGAGCTGATGGACGGGGTGGGCGACTTCCGCCTGCTGTCCCGGCGCGCGGTGGACGGGCTGCTGGAGCTGGGCGAGTACAACCGGTTCTCGAAAGGGCTGTTCGCCTGGATCGGGTTCGAGTCGATCCTGTTCGAGTACGAGAACGTGAAGCAGACCGACCGGAAGAGCCGGTGGACGTTCCGGCGGCTGCTCGAGTACGGGCTGGACGGGCTGCTGTCGTTCAACAACAAGCCCCTGCGACTGGCGATCTACGTCGGTGGTGTGCTCACCGCGATCGCGGCCGCCTACGCGGTCTGGGTGATCGTGGTGGCCGCCGTGAACGGGGTGAAGATGCCGGGGTACGTCACGCTGATCGCGGCGATCACCGGTCTTGGCGGGCTGCAGATGGTGATGCTCGGGGTGATCGGCGAGTACATCGGCCGGATCTACTACGAGACCAAGCAGCGCCCGCACTACCTGCTCAAGCAGACCAACATGGACCCGGCCGACCGTCTGGACAAGACACCGGCCCCGGTTGGCAGAGCCACCCGGGGCCGGCGTGTGATGTAGAGCCGAGGATCAGGCGGTCAGCCGCTCGTCGGTGGAGGTGGAGAACAGGTGCAGCTTGTCCGGCACCGCCGCGAGGTGGATGGTCGAGCCCTTCTCGACCGGCATCCGGGCGTCGATCCGGGCGACGATCTGCTGGTGCTCGTTGTTGTGCTCTGCGGTGCCGTACAGGTACGCATCGGCGCCGAGCTCCTCGACCACGGCCACGTGAACCGGCAGGCCCTGGTCGGCGACCTTGAAGGCCTCCGGGCGAACGCCCACGGTCAGGGTCTTGTCGCTGCCGGCCTTGGACAGGATGCCGCGCTCGATCGGGATGACGTAGTCGCCCAGCTTCGCGCCGCCGTCGGTGATGTCGGCGGTGATCAGGTTCATCGCCGGTGAGCCGATGAAGCCCGCGACGAACTTGTTCTTCGGGTGGTCGTACAGGTTCAGCGGGGTGTCGACCTGCTGGAGCAGACCGTCCTTGAGGACGGCCACCCGGTCGCCCATCGTCATGGCCTCGACCTGGTCGTGCGTGACGTACACGGTCGTGACCCCGAGGCGCTGCTGCAGCTCGGCGATCTGGGTACGGGTCTGCACGCGCAGCTTGGCGTCGAGGTTGGACAGCGGCTCGTCCATCAGGAAGACCTGCGGGTTACGGACGATCGCGCGGCCCATCGCGACACGCTGACGCTGACCACCGGACAGAGCCTTCGGCTTGCGCTCGAGGTACTCCTCGAGGCCGAGCAGCTTGGCCGCCTCCATCACGCGCTTGGCGCGGTCCTCCTTGGAGACACCCTGCATCTTCAGGGCGAAGCCCATGTTGTCCGCGACCGACATGTGCGGGTAGAGCGCGTAGTTCTGGAACACCATCGCGATGTCCCGCTCCTTCGGCGGACGGTGCGTGACGTCGCGGTCGCCGATGTAGATGGAGCCCTCGTTGACCTCTTCGAGGCCGGCGAGCATCCGGAGCGAGGTGGACTTGCCGCACCCCGACGGGCCGACGAGAACCATGAACTCGCCGTCCTCGATCTCGAGGTTGAGCTTGTCGACGGCGGGGGTGTCACCACCCGGGTAGATCCGGGTTGCCGACTTGAAAGACACAGTGGCCATGACGATTACTTCCCTTCACCGGCAGGAACGTGCCGGACGATCCGAGTAAAGGCCCCCGGGCGGGGGTTCGCTTATCCTCGCCCGCCCCGCTCGTCCTGACAAGGTGTACGGCGTGTGAAGTGTCCGTACTGTTCACGTAGTGGACACTCCCACGCATCCTGCAAGTTCTTGCAGGATCTTGCTGCAAGATCAGCGCCGGGCTGGGTACAGTGCCGGGCGTGAGCAGCAGCGTGAACGGCAGGGCCCGGCTGGCGGACATCGCGGCCAAGGCGGGGGTCAGTGAGGCGACGGTCTCGCGGGTACTGAACGGCAAACCGGGGGTCGCGGAGGACACCAAACAGTCGGTGCTGACCGCACTCGACGTCCTCGGGTTCGAGCGGCCGAGCCGGTTGCGGCGCCGGTCGGCCGGTCTGATCGGGCTGGTGATGCCGGAGTTGATCAACCCGATCTTCCCGGCGTTCGCCCAGGTGATCGAGTCGGCGCTGTCCCAGCGCGGCTTCACTCCGGTGCTGTGCACACAGTCCCCGTCCGGCGCGACGGAGGAGGAGTACGTCGAGATGCTGCTGGAGCGCGGCGTCTCCGGGATCATCTTCGTCTCCGGTCTGCACGCGGACACCGGCGCGGACCATGCGCGGTACCAGTCGCTGGTCGAGCGGCGGCTGCCGGTGGTGTTCGTGAACGGCTGGCTGCCCGGGGTGGAGGCGCCGTTCGTCTCGTCCGACGAGAACGCAGCGATGGAGCTGGCGGTCACCCATTTGGTTGCCCTCGGCCACCGTCGGATCGGGTTCGCGTCCGGGCCGGAGCGGTTCATCGTGGTGCAGCGCAAGCTGGCCGGCTACCGGACGGCGATGAAGGCCCAGCTCGGGCTGTCCGACGACGAGCTGGACCTGATGGTCGCGTTGAGCATGTTCGGTGTCGAGGGTGGCGCCGCGGCGGCTCAGCAGCTCGTCGACGCCGGCGTCAGCGCGGTCATCTGCGGCTCCGACATGATGGCCCTCGGCGTGATCCGGGCGGCCCGTCAGCGCGGTCTCTCGGTCCCTGGCGACATCTCGGTGGTCGGCTACGACGACGCCCCGATGATGGAGTTCACCGATCCTCCGATGACGACCATTCGCCAGCCGGTCCAGGCCATGGGCCTCGCGGCCGTCCAGTCCCTGCTGGAAGAGGTCCGCGGCCACGCCACGCCCCACACCGAGTTCCTCTTCCGCCCCGAGTTGGTGGTCCGCGGTACGACGGGTCCCGCCCGCTGAACGACGAGGCGGTCTGCCCGGGCATCGGGGCGGGCTGCCCGGGCAGACCGGAATGACTCCGGCCCGGCCGCCCCCTGCCGGACGGTCGAGCCGGAGAACCGGATCACTCGAGGTTGATCACTTGGCGACGTGGAAGGCTGCGGTGGGCAGGCTGGTCTTGCCGTTGGCCCACAGCGAGTTCACCCTGGACCGCTCGGTGGCGTCCGGGTAGGGGTTGGTGCAGGACGGGCCGGGGCCGCCGCCGGACATCAGTTCGGAGCAGGGGCCGGTGTAGTGGTCCGGCAGGCCGAGCACGTGGCCGGTTTCGTGGGCGGTGATCCGGGTCGGGTCGTACTCCTGCGCCTGGGCGTAGTCGAGGAACACGTAGCCGCTGCCGTGCCCGTCGGTGGACGCGTACGAGCCGCGTGGGTCGTTGCCCTCGGTGTAGTAGAAGTCGTAGTTGCTGCCCTCGACCAGGTGGACGTTGCTGACCGAGGAGTTCCAGATCTGCGTGCTCGAGTTGATCTGCGACTGGAAGGTCGGCGCGTCGACGGCGTATGTGACGGTGACCGCGGCCACCTTCTGGCCGGACTTGGCCTGCTGGGCCATCTTGGCGCGGGCCGACTTCATCACCGCGTCGTAGAAGGCCTTGGTGGCGGCCTCGTCCTGCGGCGAACCGACGTACGCCGCCCGGGTCGCGGAGGTGGAGGCGGACGGGTTGGTGGCGGGGGCCGACGCAGTGGGGGACGCGGCGGCGAAGGCGGGGACGGCGAGCGCGGCGGCGGCGAGCCCCGCTAACGAACTCAAGACACGGCGATGCGACATGGGAGGGCCTCACTCCGAAAATCTGTGGCGGATAGCGACCAGCGGATTACTGTTCGCTACCTCCGGATGCTGCCAAGACTCCGGACATTCCGCACCGGATCGCCCCAAACTCGGGGGTTAACCCGCGACTCGCCCAGCCGGTTCTATGTCATCCATAACGCCCCACCTATGGCCTGACCCCTGCCTAGGGGTCAACCCGTGCGGGTCATTCGCCGGGGATGCCGACGTTCAGGATGCGGGCGCCGGGGCCGCGTTCGGCCAGCCGATCGGCCTTGTTGTAGAGGTTGCACCGCTGCAGGCTGAGGCATCCGCAGCCGATGCAGCTGTCCAGGTCGTCGCGCAGCCGCTCGAGCTCGGAGATCCGCTCGTCGAGCCGGCCGCGCCACGTCTTGGACAATCGGCTCCAGTCCGAGCGGGTCGGGGTCCGGTCCTCGGGCAGCGAGTCGAGTGCACCCTTGATCTCGGACAGTGCCAGCCCGACCCGCTGGGCCGCCTGCACGAAGGCGATCCGCCGCAAGGTGCTCCGCTGGTACTGCCGCTGGTTGCCGGCCGTCCGCCGCGAGGTGATCAGGCCCTGGTCCTCGTAGAACCGCAATGCCGACGCCGCTACTCCGGACCGATGTGCGATCTCCCCGATGGAGAGCCAGTGCTCCTTGCTGGGGACGTTCTCCTGCGCCATATCGCCACCCTAGGGCGGCGGGCCAAAAACTCAACTGCACTTGAACTGGAGGGGTGGCGGACCGCCAGGCCATCACAATTGTGCCGCGGGCGCTTCAGCCCCGCTCGGCGGGTTCTGGCCGGCTCGATTGTGATGGCCTGGCGGTCCGCCCCCCACAGTGGTCAAGCCTCGGCCAGGGTTCGGGTACACTTGTGGGGTGTCGGTGCGCGCGTCGCGTCACCAGAGCATTTCCCAGGCGCTCCGACCCGTCGGTTTCAGCATCCCGCTGAAGGTTCCCGGCGACGAGGGTGCAACGCGATAGCACCCGCAGGTCGATGCCTATCTCCTGCCAGTTCGTCCAGACCGGCCAGTTTCTCCTGGCCGGCCTTTGCGCGCGGGTACCGGTCGGGTTTCGTCCGTGACGTTGAGAGAGAGATTGCGTGACCCAGCACCACCAGGACCAGCACGAGCCTGCCGCCGGCACCACCGCCGACGGCCGGATCAAGAAGCCGCGGCACAAGAAGTTCCAGACCCAGTCGTACGGCGAGCGGATGGCCGCCGAGGCCGCGACCGCTTCCCCGGCGGCCGGTGAGGTCCGGGACGACACCGCCCGCGGTGAGCGCCGGGGCGGACCCACCCAGTACTCCGACCGCGGTGTGCGCAGCTATGACCGCGCCCCGGTGAAGGGCTACCGCGCCGAGCGCGCCAACCAGCCGCGCCGCGAGGACGACCGCCCGCAGTACCGCCGCGACGACCGCCCGACGTACAAGCGGGACGAGCGTCCGTCGTACCAGCAGCGGGACGAGCGTCCGTCGTACCAGCAGCGAGACGAGCGTCCGTCGTACAAGCGTGACGAGCGCCCCTCGTATCAGCAGCGGGACGAGCGAGCGCGCAACGAGCGTCCGTCGTTCCAGCGGGATGAGCGGCCGCGTTTCGAGCGGAACGATCGCACTGAGCGGCCGACGTACCGGCGGGACGACAAGCAGTACACCAAGCGGGACGAGGCGCCGGTGGACCTCGGGACCGTTGCTCCGGACAACCAGTTTGCCGAGCTCGGGCTCGCGCCGCGGCTGATCCAGCGGCTGGCGCGGGACGGCATCACCACGCCGTTCCCGATCCAGGCCGCGACCATCCCGGACGCGCTGGCCGGCAAGGACGTGCTCGGCCGCGGCCAGACCGGTTCTGGCAAGACCCTCGGCTTCGGTCTGCCGACGCTGACGCGGCTGGCCGGTGGCCGGACCGAGTCGCGGCGGCCGCGCGGGATGATCCTGGTCCCGACGCGTGAGCTCGCGATGCAGGTGCACGACGCGCTCGAGCCGCTCGCGCACGTGATGAACGTGTCGCTGAAGCTGATCGCCGGCGGCCTGCCGTACCCGAAGCAGATCGACGCGCTGCGCCGTGGTGTCGACCTGCTGATCGCGACGCCGGGCCGGCTGATCGATCTGTGCGAGCAGGGTGCGGCGGACCTCGGTGCGGTGGAGATCGCCGTACTCGACGAGGCCGACCACATGTGCGACATGGGCTTCATGCCGGCGGTGACCACGCTGCTGGACATGACTCCGGCCGACGGGCAGCGGCTGCTGTTCTCGGCGACGCTGGACAACGACGTCGACAAGATCGTGAAGACCTACCTGAAGGACCCGGTGCAGCACTCGACCGAGTCCGGCCAGGCCACGGTCACCACGATGGAGCACCACCTGCTGGTGATCGAGCCGGGGCACAAGCAGTCGCTGACGGCCGAGCTGGCCAGCCGTGACGGCCGGACCATCGTGTTCGTCCGGACCAAGCTGGGTGCCGATCGCGTCGCGACGCAACTGCGTGACCGCGGCGTGATGGCCGCGGCGCTGCACGGCGGTCTGACCCAGGGTGCCCGGAACCGGACGCTGGACCAGTTCAAGGACGGTTCGGTACCGGTGCTTGTGGCAACGGATGTCGCGGCCCGCGGCATCCACGTCGACGACGTCGGCCTGATCGTCCAGGCGGATCCGGCGGCGGACCACAAGGACTACCTGCACCGGGCCGGCCGGACGGCACGCGCCGGTGGCAAGGGCGCGGTCGTCACGCTGGTGCTGCCGCACCAGCGGCGCGGCATGGTCCGGTTGGCCGAGTCCGCCGGTGTCGACGCCGAGCCGGTGCGCGCGCGTCCGGGCGACCAGTTGGTCACCGAGCTGACCGGCGGCAACAAGCCGTCCGGGTACCCGGTGAAGCTGCCCGCCCCGAAGCCGCAGCGGTTCGGCAAGGGCGGCGGCAAGGGTGGCAAGCGGTTCGGCAGCAGCCGGCCGGGTCGTGGCCACGACAGCCGCGGCGGCAGCGGACCGCGTCGCAGCAACGGACCCCGTCGTACCGACGGCAAGTCGTACCAGCACTGATCGACACGAGGCCCTGATTCCCTGTGACACCAGGGAATCAGGGCCTCTGCTATGTCAGGATCGCCCAGAGCCGGGCCAGTACGGCGGCGATCTCGGTGTCGTCCAGCGGGACGAGCTCGAGCATCAACTCATTGGTGTCGACGCGATCGGTCATCACGTAGATCGACGGTGACCCGGCCTCGAGTTCGGTCGCCAGACGCTTGGCGTCCGGGACCTTGAGCAGGGCTCGCGACACCTGCAGGCCGGTCGGATCCGGCACGACCTCGGCCACGACACCGGGAATCTTGCCGGCGGCATCGGCGAACGCGACCACCTTCGCCAGCTCGTCCGCCTCCCACTTCATCCGGTCGAACGCCTGCCACTCCTCGAGTGCGGCCAAGACACCGATGACGGCCTCCTTGGTCGGCTTCATCCCCCGGCCGATGCCTCGCTCCTGGGCGCGTACGGCCTGGACGAGCGACCAGGTCCCGGCGACGAGCCCGGCCGTGGGGGAGCCGAGGTACTTCTGCCCGCTCACCAGGACCAGGTCCGCACCGGTGGACAACAGGTCCGCGATCCGCGGGAACTGCGCGGCGCCGTCGATGATCGCGGGTACGCCGCGACGATGCGCGGCACGTACTGCGGCGACCAGGTCGATCGGCTCGCCTTCGGTCAGCCGGGACGAGACGAGGAACAGGCAGGCAACATCCGGTCCGTCTAGCTCCTCCTCCAGATCCCCAATGGCACAACGGGTTTCGTCCCCGGCGAGGTCCACGTGCGCACCGGCCAGCCGGATGCCCTGCAGGTTGGTGTGACCGTAGTTGACGACGTGACAGGCGGGCAGCACGACGCGGTGGTGCAGATCCGTTGTGTCAGGCAACGCTGCGATCCGGCGCGGGTCGCCGCCGGTCATCGTGGCCGCGACCGCGAGCGTGATGCCGGCCGCGGTGCAGTGCACGACGGCACCGGCCTGCGCACCGGTGAACTGCGCGATGGCCTCGCTGGCCCGATCGCCGAGCTCGTCCATCACGAAGAATTCAGGAAGTGCCTGTGCGACGGCCGCCGCCACCCCATCGGAACTGCGCGACACCCCCAGCGGGGTGTACGTCCCCTTGGCGTTGATCACCACACTCAACCGATACCGGTCATGGATGCTCATGGTGCGGCTGAGCCTAGTGGTCACGCACAGCAATTGGCGAGACCCCGAGCGCAAGATCTTGACCCGAAACCTACTGGTGAGTCATTCTCAGTTTTACTGAGCAGAGGAGGCTTCTTGTGCCCCGCCCCGCACGCCGAACCCACCTTCGTACGATCACCGCCGCAGTCGCCGTCACCGCCGTGCTGGCTGCCCTACCGTCGCCGAGTCAGGCCAAGCCCGAAGCAGTGGCCGCCACACCCACCGACTATTGCGTCGGGCAATGTCGCGACATCCTTCCGCCCGGTCAGAACGGCAACGCCACCTTCACGGATCTCCTTCTTTTCAAGGGATTGGGCGTCCGTCCGCCCCACTTCAGTGATTCGCTGAAGCCGTACCAGGACCTGGTCTGGAACTCGCAAGGCATGACCGACGACGGCCTCGCGCCGTACTACGACGACGCCTCGTTCGGGGTGCAGCCGAACGACGTGGCGAGCACGATCCACCCGCGGTCGGACGTCACGATCGTGCGGGACAAGTCGCGCGGCGTCCCGCACATCACCGGGACCACTCGCCAGGGCGTGATGTTCGGCTCCGGGTACGCCGGCGCGCAGGACCGGCTGTTCGTGATGGACGTGTTCCGGCATCTCGGCCGCGGTCAGCTCACCCCGTTCGCGGGTGGCGCGGCGGCGAATCGCGCCTTCGAGCAGGAGTTCTGGCGGACCGCGCCGTACACGGAGGTGGATCTGCAGCGGCAGTACGACGACGCCGACGAACTGTACGGCGCCGACGGCGTGAAGATGCAGCAGGACATCCAGGCCTGGGTCGACGGGGTGAACAACTACATCAACACCGTCGGAATCGCCTACCCCGGTGAGTATGTCGCGCTCGGCCTCGACTGGCCGACCCAGCCGTGGAAGGTGACCGACGTGGTCGCCACCGCGGCCGTCGTGGCGGGCATCTTCGGCACCGGCGGCGGCCAGGAGGTCAACTCCGCGTTGGCTTTGCTCGAGGCGCAGGCGAAGTACGGCGTTGCCGAAGGCACCAAGGTCTGGGAGTCGTTCCGCTCGCAGAACGACCCGGAAGCCAGTACGACGGTGCACAACGGGACGACCTTCCCGTACGGCGAGACGGGTCCGAACCCCGCCGGTCGCGCCCTGCCGGACCGCGGCTCGGTCACGCCCGAGCCCGAGGTGATCAACCAGACCGTCGCTTCGGGGAAGGCGGCGAAACCGGCCCCCGCGGGTTCGGAGGCACTGCGCGGAATCTTCGACGGTGGCCTGTTCCCCGAAGGCTTTGGCAAGAAGGGCATGTCGAACGCTCTGCTCGTCTCCGGAGCACACACCGCGAGCGGCAATCCGGTCGCCGTCTACGGTCCACAGACCGGGTACTTCGCTCCGCAGCTGCTCATGCGTCAGGAGCTGCAGGGACCGGGGGTCAGCTCACGCGGCATCGCGTTCGCCGGCTTGAACTTCTACACGCTGATCGGTCGCGGACCCGACTACTCCTGGAGCGCTACTTCCGCGGGACAGGACATCACCGACACGTTCGCCGTACCGCTGTGTGAGCCGGGTGGCGGGACGCCGACGAAGGACTCGCAGTACTACGAGTTCCGCGGTCAGTGCCAACCGATCGAACGGCTCGAGCGGCACAACGAGTGGTACTCCAGCCTCGGCTCGTCCGAACCGGCCGGGTCGTACACGCTGGTTGCCCTGCGCACCAAGTTCGGGATCGTCACGCACCGCGGCACGGTCGGCGGACGGCCGGTCGTGTTCACCAAGAACCGGTCGACGTACGGCAACGAGGCGGGCTCCGCGCTCGGGTTCATGCAGCTGAATGACCCGGACCGGATCCATTCGGCGGCCGACTTCCAGAGTGCCGCGAGCAACATCGGCTACACGTTCAACTGGTTCTACACCGACAAGTCGTCGATCGCGTACTTCAACTCCGGTGACAACCCGGTCCGCGCGGCCGGTGGCGATCCGAACCTGCCGACGTGGAGCTCGTACGAGTGGCAGGGCTGGAATCCGGCCACCAACCGGGCGACCTACACCCCGGCCGCGCAGCACCCGCAGGTGGTCAACCAGGACTACCTGACCAGCTGGAACAACAAGCAGGCGCCCGGGTTCTCCGCGTCGGACGGGCAGTTCGGGTACAACTCCGTCTATCGGAGCCAGCCGCTCGACGACCGGATCAAGGCCGTCATCGACAACGGGCAGAAGTTCACCCGTGGCAAGCTGGTCGAGGCGATGGAGGACGCGGCCACCGTCGACCTCCGCGGTGACCAGGTGCTGCCGTACCTGATCCGGGTCCTGAAGAGCGCGCCGATCACGGATCCGGCGGTCGCCGACGCGGTCGCCAAGCTCGCGGCGTGGGAGGCGGCCGGCAGTCACCGCAAGACGCCCAACGCCTCGTCGAAGACCTACGACCACGCCGACGCGATCCGGATCCTGGACGCGTGGTGGCCGCTGCTGGTCCCGGCGGAGTTCAAGCACCTCGGCCCCGACCTGTACGGCGCTCTGGTCGCGAACCTGAAGATCGACGAGCGCCCGAGTGCGCAGGGATCCGCGTTCCAGAGCGGATGGTGGGGCTTCGTGCAGCGCGACCTGCGCAAGGTACTCGGCGATCCGGTGCAGACGCCGCAACCGGTGACGTTCTGCGGTGGTGGATTGCTCGCTGCCTGCCGCCAGGTGCTGGCGGACTCTTTGCTGGCAGCAACGAAGGTCCCGGCCGCCACGACCTATCCGGCCACTGCGGACTGCTCGGCGGGTGACCAGTTCTGTGCCGATCAGATCGCGCACAACCCGATGGGCGGCATCACCCAGGACCGCATTGCCTGGGTGAACAGGCCGACCTACCAGCAGGTGGTCGAGTTCCCGGCGCGGCGGGGTGACGACGTCAGCAACCTGGCGCTGGGGAAGGTGGCAACCGCCAGCAGTCACGAGTCCGGGTTGTTCAACTCGCCGCCGGCGCAGGCGGTCGACGGGAAGCTGACCACGCGCTGGGCGAGCAACTGGTCCGATCCGCAGTGGCTGAAGGTTGACCTCGGCAACGAGCAGCCGGTCGGCCGGGTGGTGCTGCGGTGGGAGGCGGCGTACGGGAAGGCGTACCGGATCGAGGTGTCACGGGACGGGACGACCTGGCAGCAGGTTTATGCGACGGCAAGCGGTGACGGCGGGGAGGACGTGGTTCGGTTCGGGGCGGTTCCTGGGCGATATGTGCGGGTGACCGGGACGCAGCGCGGGACGTCGTACGGGTACTCGCTCTACGAGCTGCAGGTCTTCAGACAATGACAACTCCAGGCCTGTCAGGATGAGGGCATGAACCAGAACTTTCCTCCGAACCAGCCATACCCGCCGCAGCAGGGCTACCCGCAGGGTCCGCCGCCCGGGTACGCCCCGCCGCAGCAGCAGGGATATCAGCAGGGCCCGCCGCCGCAGGGCTACGGGCAGCAGCCCGGGTACGGACAAGCTCCTGGCAACTACCAGCCGGCTCAGCAGAACGCGCCGCACGTCGCGCCGCAGGGATCGCCGTACCCGGTGCTCGTCTCGACCATGAACGACCTGCCCGGATACACCGCGGACAAGGTGTTCGGCGAGGTCTTCGGGCTGACCGTGCGCAGTCGCGACTTCGGGTCGAACTTCGCCGCCGGCTTCCGGTCGCTCGGTGGTGGCGAGGTGCCGGAGTACACCCAGATGCTGGCCGAGTCGCGGCATGTCGCGGTGATGCGGATGTGCCAGATGGCGCAGCAGATGGGCGCCAACGCGATCCTCGCGATGCGGTTCGACTGCAACGAGATCGCGAACACGATGAGCGAGGTCGCCGCCTACGGTACGGCGGTCATCGTGCGGCAGGACGAGCCGCCGCGCCCGCAGGACGCCACACCCGATGAGGATGATGCGAGTGACAGCTGACCTGTCTTTCGGACCCGGCTTCCGCTGGGGGGTCTCGACATCGGCGTACCAGATCGAGGGAGCCGTGGCCGAGGGCGGCCGCGGCCCCTCCACCTGGGACACCTTCTGCGCGGAGCCGGGCCGGATCCTGAACGGCGACACCGGCGCGGTCGCTTGCGACCACTACCACCGGTACGCCGAGGACGTCGCGCTGATGCGGGAGCTCGGGGTGGACACCTATCGGTTCTCGTTTTCCTGGTCGCGGATCCAGCCGTCGGGGACCGGGCCGGCCGTGGCCAGCGGGATGGACTTCTACGACCGGCTGATCGACACACTCCTGGGGGCGGGGATCCAGCCGGCGCCGACGCTCTTCCACTGGGACACGCCGCAGCCGCTCGAGGATGCGGGTGGGTGGCTGTCCCGCGACATCTGTGATCGCTTCGCGGAATACGCGTTGCTGCTGGCCGAGCGGTTCGCGGACCGGGTGCCGATGTGGATCACCATCAACGAGCCGATGGTGCTCACGTTGATGGGCTACTCCCTCGGTGCGCACGCGCCCGGGAAGCAACTGCTCTTCGACGCACTCCCGGTCGCGCATCACCAGTTGCTCGCGCATGGTCGCGCCGTACAGGCATTGCGGGCGGGCGGCGCGTCGTACATCGGGATCGCCAGCAACCACGCTCCGACCTGGCCGGCCAGCGAAAGTGTCGAGGACAAGGAGGCGGCCGGTCTCTACGACAATCTGATCAACTGGCTGTTCGCCGATCCTGTGCTGCTCGGTGCCTATCCGGCGGGGTTCGAGGCGGCGATGCCGGGGCCGGTTGCGGAGGATCTGGCCGTGATCTCGACGCCGTTGGACTGGTTCGGGATCAATCACTATTCGCCGGTGTCTGTTGGCGCCGCGACGGGGCAGGCTGATACGGCGGCGACCGATGGGATCCTGCTGCCGCCCGGGTTGCCGTTCGAGCCGCGGCAGCTGACTGGGTACCCGACCACGGACTTCGGGTGGCCGGTGGTTCCGGCGGCGTTCGGCGAGATCCTGCGGACCTTCAAGGACCGGTACGGCGATCGGCTGCCGCCCCTCTACATCACCGAGAACGGGTGCGCGATCAACGACGAACCGGTCGACGGGGTGGTGAGCGATCAGCGGCGGATCGACTACCTCGACGGGTATCTGAGGGCGTTGAAGGAGGCGATCGACGACGGGATCGACGTCCGCGGGTACTTCCAATGGTCGTTGCTGGACAACTTCGAGTGGGCTGCCGGGTACTCGCAGCGGTTCGGGTTGGTGCACGTCGACTTCGAGACGCTGGAGCGGACGCCCAAGGCGTCGTACCACTGGTTCCGTGACGTGATCGGCCGCGGATGATTCCCGAGCCCGGGGTCGTGCCCGCCGCGCTGGCGGAGCCGACCGTGCGGGTCCGGGCCGGGTGGACGTCGGCCGTCGTACTGGCGAACGTGGGAGTGTTCGCCGCGTGGCTCGGGCCGATCCAGGTGCTGCTGGCGCAGCAGTCCGAGGCGGTTGCTCCGGGCAACAAGGAGTTCGTGTTCGGGTTGGTGACCGGCGTCGGGGCCGCGGTGTCGGTGGTCGCCAATCCGGCGTTCGGGGCGATCTCCGACCGGACGATGTCGCGGCATGGGCGGCGAGTGCCGTGGGTGCTGGCCGGGGCTGTCGGTGGGGCTGCCGGGTTGCTGATCTTGGCGGACTCGCGGGCTGTTGGATTGATGCTGCTCGGGTGGTGCCTGGTGCAGCTGTTCGGGAATGCGTTGCTTGCGGCAATCACTGCGACCGTTCCGGATCGGGTCCCGGTCGCGCAGCGTGGGGTTGTTGGTGGGTGGGTCGCGATCTCACAGGTGCTCGGGGCGCTGGTCGGTACTGCGCTGGCGGCTGCGTTCGGTGGGTTCGCGCTGGGGTATGTGGCTTGTGCCGTCTTTCTGTTTCTGTCGGTTGTGCCTTATCTGTTGCGCAGTGGTGATGTGCGGTTGCTGCAGCGTTCGCCGCTGGTGGTGGGGGCGTTCCTGCGGGGGTTCTGGATCAGCCCTCGTCGGTATCCGGACTTCGGGTGGGCGTGGTTGACGCGGTTCCTGTTCAACGTCGGGAACGCGCTGGGCACGTTGTATCTCTTCTACTACCTGCAGGACGAGGTGGGGATCTCGGACGCGGACACCGGCGTACTGATCCTGACCGCGATCTACAGCGTCTGCGTCCTCACGACGGCGATCAGCTTCGGACGCTGGTCCGACCGGACCGCCCGCCGCAAGATCTTCGTGACGTGGTCCGGTGTGGTGATGGCGGTGGCGGGCGTCATCCTCGCCGTTTGGCCGACCTGGCCCGGCGCGATCCTCGGTGCTGTGGTCCTGGGTGCCGGCTTCGGCGTCTACCTCTCGGTCGACTTCGCGCTGCTCACCGAAGTACTCCCCAACGCCCGCGACCGCGCCAAGGACCTAGGCGTCATCAACATCGCCAACTCCCTCCCTCAGGTCCTCGCCCCCGCCATCGCCGCCCCCATCGTCAAACACCTGGGCGGTTACCCGGTGCTCTACCTCCTGGCCTCCTTCGTCACCGTCCTGGCCGGCGTACTGGTCACCAAGGTGAAGTCCGTCAGCTGACCGCTGGCGGGTTGTTTCGCGGATGGCGCCCATCAACCGCCAGCGGTGACAAAAGCCGCCATCCACCCTCAACTGCTGAGGGCTTGGGTGAGCGGTACGGCGGCGGGGGAGTTGGCGGTCACCTGGATGTGCTGCAGGTCGAGCCAGTGGGCCAGGAGGCGGACCTCGTCTGCCAGGGCCTCGGTGAAGTCTGGGGCGTTGGGTTCGGGGGTGAGGGTGGGGACCACGAGGGTGGAGGTGGGGCGGTCGGATTTCAGGTCTACTCGGGCCACCAGGCGGTCGCCCAGGAGGAAGGGGAGGACGTAGTAGCCGTGGGTGCGTTGGGAGGCGGGGGTGTAGATGCTGATGCGGTAGAAGAAGTCGAACAGGTGGTGGGTGCGGTCGCGGTTCCAGATCAGGGGGTCGAAGGGTGAGAGGAGGGCGCGGGCGTCGACGGGACGGTCGGTGGACTCGTGCCAGCGGTAGCTCTGTTGGGTGATTCCTTCGACCTGGACGGGGATCAGTTCGCCGGAGTCGACGAGATCGCCGATGACTTCGCGAGCGGTTGCTGTGGGCAACGGGTAGTGGCCGGTACCGGCGCCGCAGAGGTCGCGGGTGGTGGCGATACCTAGGCCGCGGGCGGCGACCCGGACCAGTTCCCGGCGGGCGTCGGCGGGGTCCAGCGCAGGGCTGGCGAGGACGTCGGCGGGCAGGACGCGTTCGGTCAGGTCGTAGAGGCGCTCGAAGTTCCGCCGTCCGGCGATCGCCACGCGGCCGGTGCAGAACAGGTACTCGATGGCGATCTTCGCGTCCTGCCAGTTCCACATCCGGCCGGTGCTCGGATCGGGGTCCGGCTCGGACCGCTTCCGGCGTACGCCGTCCGGGCTCGCCTCGCCGGCGGAGATCGGGCCTTGGTCGGTCACCCGTGCGAGTACTTCGTCGACGAACCCGGGTCGATCGGCGGTCAACCGCTGCATCCCGACGACCACGGACCACGGCGCGGTCACGTCCGGGTCGAGCTTGGCGTCCCAGACCTGCCGCTCCGCCGCCCGCATCCGGTACTTCAGCAACGGATAGTCGCTCAACGGGAGTAGCGCCGCCTTGTGTCCCCAGAAGTACTCGAACAGCTCCCGCGGCTCACCCCAGCTCATCCGATCGAGCGTCGTACGTGCGTAGTCCCCGGCGCGTGCGAACACCGGCAGATAGTGCGACCGGCACAACACATTCACCGAGTCGACCTGCAGCACCCCGGCCAGCCCAACAGCCTTCCGCACCTGTCGTACGTCGCCCCGCCCAGCAGACCGCCGCCCCGCAAACCCCTGCGCCCCCAACGCAATCCGCCGCGCAGCATCAACCCCCACCGCATCCCCAACAACCCGCCGACCCATACCCCGAACCTATCCGGCGGCGTGCAGATGGACAGGAGGTACCGGGCGGTTGGTAGTGCACCTGAGCGGTGCCTGCGACGTGTGTACGGCGTCTCGCAGGTGCACTACCTGTCCATCCGCACATTCCCCGTCTGTCGCCTACTCGCGGGATCTTCCTCCCATCGTGAAGTAGGTGGTGCTGAGGGTGTGGAAGACGGCTTTGCGCGACCAGGTGTGGTCGGGATTCAGACGGATGACGCCGTACGACGCCATGTCCAGGTCTTGGCGCGGTTCCGGGTGGTGCGGAAAGTTGTAACCGGCGAACGTGAACCAGAACGCCGTGTCGACGCCCTCCTCTTCGAAGACCGTGACGAGTTCGCGGAAGTACGTCGACTGCTCGTCCTCGTCGCGGATTTAGTCGCCATCGAGGCGCCACGGCGTCTGCCGGGTGCACCCACCGGCCAACTGGGCGCCGGTGTCGTAGTTGATCCCCTTACCGCGCATTCGCCTGCTCCATCGCTCGTTGCCGACGGCTCCGGTACCACAGCGCCAAGCCGACCAGGACCGCCAGGGCCGCGACATGCAGCACCGGCGACAGGTTCGCCATCAGGTCGACCGGCAGCGAGTAGATGAGCACCAGCCGGACGATCGCGTCGGCCAGCAGCACACCGCCGAACACCGCGGTGAGCTTCATGGAGTGCCCGCGGAACGCCGGCTCGGTCCGCCACCGCTCGTCCCACTGCGCCAGCACTTCCGGCTTGCCGGTGTTGAACTTCCGCCCCAGCGTGTAGACCAACGGCTTGCCGAGCAGGCACGAACCGACCAGGAGCAGACCGGCCGCGCCGGACAGGACCGACTCCTTCGCCAGCAGGATCCGCGGATCCCCGGTCAGCAGCGACACGATCACCAGCACCGCGAACGTGCCACCCACCAGGGCCGCGAGCCCGTCGAGCCGTCGCCGTACGACGGCCACGAAGCCGACGCGGATCACAGCCGCCACTCCACCGGCCACCAAGGCCGGGAGTACGTCGTACCCCAGCGCGCGGGCGCCGTAGAAGACCGCGGCCGGCAGGCCGAGGTCCCACAGCAACCCGATCAGGACTGCCTTCTTCTGCATCGTCATCTCCATCCCGAGTAAGATACTGTCAGTAGCTTAAACGAACAGAAATGAGCGGGAACGTGCCGAATGTCATGGGATACTCTGGGTATCTCTCAGGGGAGGTTGGGTGACAAGCGCAAGGCCGACCCGCCGCCGGGGCGCGGCGCTGGACGAGGCGATCCTGCAGGCGACGATCGAGGAGTTGCACGCGGTCGGGTTCCGCAGCCTGACCATGGATGCCGTCGCCGCCCGCGCTGGGACCGCGAAGAACGTCATCTACCGGCGCTGGCCGAGCCGTGGGGCGCTCTGCGTCGCCGCCTATCTGCGGATGTTGCCGACCGACCCCGAGGATGCGCCGGACACCGGCTCGGTCCGCTCGGACGCGTTGGCCCTCCTCCAGCGGGCCAACGACCGGATGTCAACGCCGGTGGGGCAGATCCTGCGGGAGTTGGTCGCGGGCATCCAGGGCGAGCCCGAGCGGATACGCGACCTCCGCGAGCAGGCTTCGCGCGCGGGTGTTGCCGTCTGGCTGAAGGTCCTGGCCCGGGCGGTGAGCCGCGACGAGGTCGACCCCTCCGCGCTCACCCCCCGAGTCGCCACGGTCGCGGTCGACCTGCTGCGGAACGAGTACTCGTTGAACGGCGCGACGTCCGTGCCGAACGCGGTCCTGGTCGAGATCGTCGACCAGGTGTACCTGCCGCTCCTGCGCTCGCACGGCTGACTAGGCCGGCACGGGCTCGGCGGCGTACCGGATGTTGAGGCGCTGGTAGGCGGTGCTGAGGAAGGCCAGCAGTACGACGATCAGCATCAGCAGGCTCGCGACCACGAAGGCCAAGGCCATGCCGCGGGCCTGACCGTCGCCCAGCAGCCAGCCGAAGGTGGACCGGCCCGGCGCCGACTCCATGTAGGGGATCAGCAGGAACTGCGCGGCCGGGCCGATGATGAAGGCGGCGATCGGGGTGGACGCGGTCTCGATGCTCTGCGCGACGCCGAACACCCGGCCCTGCTGCTGGAACGGGACCAGCCGCTGGAGGATCGTCTGCTCGGCCGCTTCGGCGATCGGGACCACCAGCATGAACCCGAACATCCCCAGGACCAGCAGCGACTGCCACTCGCGGACCGCCGTACCCATGCCGATGATCGCGATGGCGACGTTCGCCACCAGCAGGATTCGCAGCGGCTGACGGCCCAGGCCGAAGCGGGCGACCAGCGCGCCGCCGGCGATGAAGCCGATGCTGGTGATGCCGAGTATGACGCCCCAGGACTCCACCGAGAACAGGTTCAGGCCGTACGGGTCCATCAGCGCCATGAACACGCCCATGACGAGGTTGTTGAAGCTGCTGAACAGCACCAGCGGGAGCAGGCCGGGTACGCCGCGCAGCGTCTGCCAGGTGGCGCGGAGATCGAAGCGCGCCTGGTGGTGCCCCTCGGGCCGCGGCTCGTCGATGTGGATCGAGACCAGCAGGTCGACCAGGACGACGGCGGTGAAGACGACGGCGATGGCGACCGTTCCGCCCATGCCGAGCAGGCCGACGGAGAGTCCGCTGAGAATGCTGGTCAGCAGGTGGGCCACGCCGTTGACCGTCCCGACCAGGCCGTTCGCCTTGTCCCGGCGGTCCGCGGGAACCAGGAGTGTCACGGTCGTCGAAAGGGCGATGCTGCGGAGTTGGCCGGCGATACTGCCGACGAGGATCAGTCCGGTGAACGCCCAGAACCACGGTCCGTGCCAGTTGCTGGTCCGCTCGCCGGCGACGACGTACACCACGCCGGCTGCCGCGAACGCGACTCCGGTGATAGCACTCGACAGCGCCATCGCCGTCTTCTTGCGGTGGGTGTCGACGACTGCGCCGAAGATCGTGCCGGAGATGGCGCCGATCAGCATGGACACGCCGGACACGATGGACGCGGCCAGCACGGACTTGGTCTCCAGGTAGACCCAGAACGCCAGCGCGAACGACAGGAAGGTGGTCGTCACGTTCGCCACCAGCGTGTTCGCCAGCAGCCGCCGGAATGTCCTGGACTTCGCCGCAGTCCCTGTCGCGCTCATCGGATCGCCCTTCGCCTCGGTGAGTTCGTGTTCTCACCTGTACGTCGAAGTCCCCGACGAGAAATTGACACGCCTCGATCAACAAACCATGACCGACCGCAACACCTCGAAGTCCTCGACCGCGAGCGGGACCAGCCCCCGGCGAAGCTGGTAGCCCCAGTTGGGCTGCCGGGTGAGCGTCAACTCACCGGTGACATCGGCGAGGGCGGTACGCTCGACCACCTCGAAGTCGACCGCCTGCCGCCACGGCCGAACGACACCGTGAGCACCCATCGACATCGGCTCGGCCTGGTAGGGCTCGGAGTCGGCGACGATGCCGAGGGCGGTGAAGGCCCGGAGCGGCCGCTTCTCGCCGTACCGCTCGGTCGGCGAGTAGATGACGAAGCCGTCTCCGGGCCGCAGCCGGTTCAGGTTGTACCGCTTGCCGTGGTTGAGCTGGATGAAGCCGTGGTCGGTGGCGCGGCGGGTGTGCTCGGCGGAGACGACGCCCAGCCAGGCGTGGTCGGGGGTCACGGTGATCATGTCCTCCACCGTGCTACTGAATAGCTGACACGTCTTGTCGTATTTTGCGGGAGCGGAGCTTTGCCAGCAGGGGCCAGCCGAGGAGGGTGAGGATGACGGCGTAGATGACGTAGGAGACCGGGCCGCCGATCAGGCCGGAGGGGTCGCCGTTGGAGAGTTGGAGGGACATCCGGGCCTGGCGTTCGGCGATCGGGCCGAGGATGACGCCGATGATCAGCGGCAGGACCGGGAGGCCGAAGCGGCGCATGGTGAAGCCGAGCAGGCCCAGCAACAGCAGGAGCAGCAGGTCGAGCGGTTGCGCGTTCACGGCGTACGCACCCATCGAGGCGAAGAAGATGATCCCGGCGTACAGGTAGGGCCGCGGGATCTGCAGGAGTTTCGCCCAGGCCGGCGCCAGCGGGAGGTTGAGCAGGAGCAGCATCAGGTTGCCGATGAACAGGCTCGCGATCAACGCCCACACCAGCGATGACTCCCGCTGGAACAGCAACGGACCGGGCTGGATCCCGTACGACGTGAACGCCGCCAGCATCACCGCGGCCGTCGCGTTGGTCGGGAGCCCAAGAGCCAGCATCGGGACGAGCGTCCCTGCGGCAGATGCATTGTTGGCAGCCTCGGGTCCCGCCACGCCCTCGATCGCACCGTGCCCGAACTCCTCCGGGTGCTTGGACAACTTCTTCTCCGTCGCGTACGACAGGAACGTCGGGATCTCCGCCCCACCGGCCGGCAACGCACCGATCGGGAACCCGTACGCCGTGCCGCGCAGCCAAGGTTTCCACGAACGACGCCAGTCCGATCGACCCATCCACGGCCGTCCGACCGGAATCACCGTGCCCGGGTTCCGGCGCAGGTGAGCGGCCACCCAGAGCGCCTCGCCGACCGCGAAGATGCCGACGGCAACGACAACGACATCGATGCCGTCGGCAAGCTGCGGCAGGCCGAAGGTCAGCCGCTCCTGCCCGGTCACCTTGTCGATGCCGACCAGCCCGATCACCAGGCCGAGCAGCAACGCGGCGATCCCGCGGATCCGGGACGCGCCGAGCACCACGGTGGCACCGGCGAACGCGAGCAGCATGATCGCCAGATAGTCCGGAGCCCCGAGGCTGATCGCGAACTTGACCACCTGCGGTGCGACCAGGACCAGCAGCGCCGTACCGATCGTCCCGGCCACGAACGACCCGATCGCCGCGGTCGCGAGCGCCTGGGCCGCGCGTCCGGCCCGGGCCATCTTGTTGCCTTCGATCGCCGTCACCACCGAGGACGACTCGCCGGGGGTGTTCAGCAGGATGCTCGTGGTCGAACCGCCGTACATGCCGCCGTAGAAGATGCCGGCGAACATGATGAACGCCTGGACCGGCTCGAGGCCGTAGGTGATCGGCAGCAGCAGTGCGACCGTCATTGCCGGACCGATGCCGGGCAGTACGCCGACAGCGGTGCCGACCGTCACTCCCAGCAGCGCGAGCAGCAGGTTCATCGGCGTCAGCACATCGCCGAACCCGGTCAGCAGATTGTTCAGGTTGTCCATCACAGGATCCCTTGCAGTACGCCGGCCGGCAGGTTCACACCGAGGCCGATCGCGAACGCGTAGAACGTTGCCAGCGACAAACCCCCGGCGATGACCAGGTTGCGGAGGTGGTGCCGGCTGCCCAGCGCGAACGCCGAACCCCAGAACAGCAGCCCGCCACTGATCACCCAGCCCAGCGGCTCGATCAGCACGAGGTTGACCACGAAGGCGCCGACCAGCAGCAGGACCGTCCGCCAGTCGATCGGCGACGTCGGGTCGACGTCCTCGCCCTCCTCGGCCGCACCGGTGCCACCGCGCGCAACGTCGACGGCGTACAGAGCGGCGACCACCAGGAGAAGTACGCCGAGCACGATCGGGACCGGCTTGGGCCCGATCGGGTCGTTGCTGTTGGCAATGTGCCGGAGCCGGGCCGCGTCGATGATCACCAGAACACCGACGACAGCCAGGAACCCACACACGGCGTACTGCGCCCGATCCCGCCGAGTCTCTACAGGAGGCTCGGCGGTGGTCATGCCGCCAGCCCCAGTTTGGTGAGGATGTCCGCGACCGCCTTGTCCTGGTCGGTCAGGAAGGTGGCGAACGCGTCACCGGTGACGAAGGCGTCGGTCCAGCCGCGCTTGGTCAGTTCGGCCTTCCACTCGGGGGAGTCGTGCATCTTGGTCAGCGCGTCGACCCAGACCTGCTTGTCCTCGGCACTGATCTCCGGCGGTGCCACGATCCCACGCCAGTTGGTGAAGACCAGGTCGATGCCGGACGACTTCAGCGTCGGCACGTCCTTCAGCGCCTCGATCGGCTGCTCACTCGTCACCGCGAGGACACGGACCTGGCCGCTCTTCACCTGATCGAGGAACTCGCCGAATCCGCTGGCGCCGAAGGCGATCTTGTTGCCCAGCAGAGCCGGCAGCAGTTCGCCGCCGCCGTCGTACGAGACGAAGTTGACGTCCTTCGGGTCGATCCCGACGGTCTGCGCGAGCTGCATCGGCAGCAGGTGGTCGGGACCACCGGGGGACGAGCCGCCGCCGACCGCGAGACCCTTCGGGTTCGCTTTCCACGCGGTGACCAGGTCCCCGATCGACTTGTACGGCGAGTCCTTCGGTACGACGATCGCGCCGGCCTCCTCGATCAGCTTGGCCAACGGGGTGGTCTGGGTCAGCGTCGCCTTCGACTTCGAGGTGTACGTCGCCCCGACCACGCCGAGGCCCATCTGCATCGCGAGCTTGCCGTTGCCCTTCTCGTTCACGGTCCGCTGCAGGCCGACCGTGCCGCCGGCGCCGGGCAGGTTGAAGACCTGGACGCCGGTGGCGATCTTCGCGTCGTCCATCACCTTCGCCGCCACCCGGGCGGTGGTGTCGTACCCGCCCCCGGCCGTGTTCGGCACCATCAGGCGCAGACCGGTGGCCGGTTTGCCGTTGCCGGCGTCGGCGCTGTCCTCCTTGTCCGCGGTAGCACCGCAGGCGGTCGCGGTGAACAGGGCGAGCATCGCTGCCGCGGTCGGTACCAGTAACCGGGGAGACCTCATCGGCGGAGTCCTTTCACGTCCAAGGGGTTCAGGCGATGATCGTGACCTTCCCCGCGGAGTGCCGTCTGCCTTGTGTCAGCAGCGGAGGTTGAGTTCATTGTGGTCACACGCCGAATCCGGCCGAGAGGTGGCAAAGCCGGCGCTCGAGCGGTGATCATGCGGCATGGCATTGAGACTGGGCAAGCGGCCGACCCTGGCCGGTCAGCTGCTGGTACTGCAGCTGGCGATCGTGGTGGTGGTGCTGGTCGCCGTCGCCGCGGTTTCGCTCGCCCAGTCCGCGGCCACCTTCAACCGGGTCGAGGGACGCAGAGTGACCGCCCTGGCCGAGCAGCTCTCCGGCAACCAGACGCTGCGGTTCGGCATCCGGCACCCGGCGCCGGCCGAGGTCCTGGCACCTCTGCTCCAAACCACGCTGACCCAGTCCGGCGTCACCTCGATCACCATCGCCGACGCGAAGGGCCGTGTCATCGCCGCGACCAACCCGTCCGCGCTCGGCAGCACGCTGACGCTCGGTGATCCCGGCGTCGCGAGAGGCCGCGGCTGGTCCGGCGAACTGGGTGTCGACGACGGGACCGAGCTGGTCTCGCAGGTCCCGGTGCTGAGCCAGGGAACGAACGCGGACAACGAGCCGGACGGGACGCTCGGTGATCAGATCGGCACGGTGATGGTCGGTGAGCGGGCTCCGTCGATCTGGCAGCGGCTCCGTGGCGCATCGTCGTACCTGGCCACCTATCTGGGCATCGCGTGTGTGCTCGGGCTGCTCGGCTCCTGGCTGCTCGCTCGCCGGATCAAGCGGCAGACGCTCGGACTCGAACCGCGGGAGATCGCCGGGCTGGCCGAGCACCGCGAGGCAATGCTCTACGGACTCGCCGAGGGCGTCGTCGCGCTGGATCCGCACCTGCGGGTGACCCTGGTGAACGACGTCGGCCGGCGGCTGCTCGACCTGCCGGACAACGCGGTCGGCAGGAGCCTGCGTGAGCTGGGGATCGAGGGCCGGCTCCGGGAGGTGCTCGCTGGGGAGCACTCCGGTGACGAGGCCCGCGACGCGGTCGTCGTACGACGTGGGCGGGTGCTGGTGATGAACCGGATGAGCGTCACCAAGGACGGGCACTCGCTCGGTTCGGTCACCACGCTGCGCGACCGGACCGAGTTGGCTCAGCTGGAGCGTGAGCTCGGCTCGTTCCGCAGCTCCGCCGAGTTGCTGCGGGCCCAGACCCACGAGTTCGCGAACCAGTTGCACACGATCTCGGGGCTGATCCAGATCGGGGAGTACGACGAGGTCGTCACGTACGTCGGCGCGCTCAACCGTTATCGTGAGTCGCTCGACCTGACCGTGACCCGGCGGGTCCAGGACACCGCGGTCGCCGCCCTGCTGATGGCGAAGTCCTCCGTCGCGGCCGAACGTCGTGTCGAGCTCCGCGTGTCCGAACGCACCACGCTGCTCCGGCTCGACCCGGAACTGTCGGCCGATGTGGCTACCGTGATCGGCAACCTGGTCGACAACGCGATCGACGCCGCCGCCCAGTCGGGTACGCCGCTGTCGCCCGCGTGGGTCGAGGTCGAGCTGCGGCAGGACGCCGCCAGCGTCGAGATCGTGGTTCGCGACTCCGGTCCCGGGGTGGCGCCCGAGCTGGCGCAGGAGGTGTTCGCGCACGGCTTCACCACCAAGGCAGCGGCCGGCGGTGAGCGCGGGATCGGTCTGGCGATGACACGGCTGGTCTGCCGGCGACGTGGTGGCGAGGTCGCGGTCACGAACACCGAGGACGGCGGCGCCGCGTTCATCGCGCGGATGTCCGTCCAGCGCCTGCCCGAAGGAGCCCGATGATCTCCGTCCTGGTCGTCGACGACGACTTCATGGTCGCCCGCATCCACCGCGGCTTCGTGGACCGGGTGTCCGGGTTCGAGGTCGTCGGTACGGCGAACTCCGGGGAGCAGGCGCTGGACGCGATCGGACAACTCCAGCCTGACCTCGTGCTGCTCGACCTCTACCTGCCCGACATCTTCGGCCTCGACCTCATCGCGCGGATGCGAGCCGCGCAGCCGGACTGCGACATTCTGGTCATCACCGCGGCCCGCGAGGCCGACGCCGTCCGAGGTGCGGTGCGTCAAGGAGTGGTCAACTACCTGCTGAAACCCTTCGGTTTCGAGGATCTGCGGTCGCGGCTGGAGGAGTACGCGCGACGGCGGGCGAGTGTGCCCGATCAGGTGACGAGCCAGGCCGACGTCGACCGGGTCCTCGGACCGGTGCGGCCGACGGTCAATCGGTTGCCCAAGGGTCTGAGCCAGGAGACCGCGGCCCTGGTGGCGACGGCCCTCCGCGCCGCCGCGCAGAACCTGTCGGCCGCCGAGTGTGCCGAGAAGGTCGGCATCTCCCGCGTCAGCGCCCGCCGCTATCTCGAGTTCTTCTGCACCCGCGGCCAGGTCGAGGTCGCCCTCCGCTACGGCACGACCGGCCGTCCCGAACGTCGCTACCACTGGCGCAAGTAGGGTGCGGCGTATGCCGTTGTTCTCATTTGAGGGAAAGAGCCCGAGCGTGCATCCGGAGGCGTGGATCGCGCCGACCGCCACCCTGGTGGGCGACGTCGTGGTCGAGGCGGGCGTGTCGATCTGGTACGGCGCGGTGATCCGGGCCGACCTGGGCACGATCACCATCCGGGCCGGGGCGAACATCCAGGACAACACCGTGATCCACTCCGGCAGCAACGGCTGCGAGATCGGGCCGAACGCGACCGTCGGTCATCTGTGTCTGGTGCACGACTGCACGATCGGCGAGCAGGCGCTGGTCGGGAACGGCGCGATCGTGCTCGACGGCGCGGTCGTCGGCGAGCGCACGCTGGTCGCGGCCGGCTCGACCGTGACGCCGGGTGCGGTCATCCCACCGGAATCGGTGGCGCTCGGCAGCCCGGCGAAGAAGATCATCCCGCTGGACGGCACCGCCAAGCTGTTCGTCGACCACAACGCCGCCGTCTACCACAACCTCGCCGAGCGCCACGCCGCCTCGGTCGAGCAGGTCGGCTGACCCCTCGGACGCCGGAAAGCTGACCCCTCGGACGCCGGAAAGGGGATTGAAAGGACCCGGTGCGAGGTTAGGTTGGCAGCAGACCGAGGGAGGGTGCTCATGACCGATATCGCGAACACCGGCGCCGTGGTGATCGACCGCGCGGACGGGCGGGACGACGGCGAGGAGTGGACCGAGAACTACACCGAGTTGCCTGGTGGCGCCGGTGTCTCTCTGATCCTGGAAGCCACCACTCAGGAGGGTGCCGGCCCGCGGCTGCACCTGCATCCGTACGCCGAGACGTTCATCATCCGGCGGGGTACGGCGACCTTCACCGTGGGCGAGGAGCAGATCGTCGGCAAGGCCGGCCAGATCCTCGTCGTACCGGCGAACACGCCGCACAAGTTCCGCACCGGGCCGGGCGGCTACGAGGCCGTTCACATCCACGCCAACCCGACGTTCGAGACCACCTGGCTGGAGTAGTCAGCAGGCGGACCGCATCCGGTCGACGAGCGTCTCCAGCAGCTCGGGGCCGGTGCCGAAGTTGAGGCGGACGAAGCCGGTGGCGCCCGGGTCGTAGTCGCGTCCCGGGCCGAGGGCAACCTTCGCATGGCGGAGGAAGAACTCGCTCGGCTCCTCGTCCAGCCCGAGTGCACGGCAGTCGAGCCAGGCCAGGTACGTCGCCTCTGGCGGGGTCCAGGTCATGCCGTCGGGCAGGTGCTCGCGCAGGTACGCGCGGTTGTCGTCGAGCTGCCGCAGTACGGCGTCGAGCCAGTCGTCGCACTCGGAGAACGCGACCTCGGCGGCAACGACTCCGAGCAGTCCGGCCTGCTCAGCGGTATAGGGCAGGCGATCGACCACGCTCTGCGCGCGGTCGGACGCGGTCACGGCCATCGCCGCCTTCAGCGCTGCCAGGTTGAACGCCTTCGAGGCGGACGTCAGCACGATCCCGTACTCGCGGGCCGCGTCGGACACCTCGAGCCACGGCACATGTGTCGCGCCGGGCAACACCAACGGCGCATGGATTTCATCCGCCAGAACCCAGGCGCCGTACGCCGCGCAGAGCTCTGCGATGGCCGCGAGCTCCTCGTGCGGGACCACCCGGCCGGTCGGATTGTGCGGATTGGCGAGGACCAGTACTTCGAGCCCGTCGGCCAGCGCCTCGCGGAGGTGATCGAGGTCGAACCAGCCGTCCTCTCGCAGTGGGATCAGCACGGTGCGAAGGCCGGTCCGTGGGATCTGGCTGAGGAACGGCGGGTACGCGGCGGTCGCGAAGCCGACCGACCCACCCGGTGCGAGGGCCAGACAGAGCTCGATCAGTCCGGCCATCACATCCGGCACCAGCGTGATCCGGTCCGGATCCACGGTCCATCCGAGCCGGCGGTCGGCGAAGCCGGTGAAGGCCTCCCGCAACGACTTCGGCACCTCGAAGGCGTACCCGAGGTCGCTGCGGTCCACTGCCTCGTGCAGCACCCGCGCGATCGGCTCGGCGAGGTCGAAGTCCATCTCCGCCACCGTCGCCGAGATCACTCCCGGCGCGTGGCCCGACCATTTCTCACTGCGCCGCTGCTGCAACTCCGCCAGCTCGGCAATCTTCAGCATGCCCAGGATGTACCCAATTGGTCAGTTCGGGACGCGGTCGCCGGGTGGGGTGAAGGCGGCCAGGATGGTCGTGGTGATGTAGGCGGCGGCCTTGTCGGGGGTGACACGGCCGGCGTTGATCTCGTCGGCCGCGCCGTGCATCACGTTGTGCATGACGCCGACGAGCCAGGACGTCGGCAGGTCCTTCCGGAAGGCGCCCTGCTTCCGGCCGCGCTCGATCAGCTTCTCGACCCGCGCCATCGGGTCGGCGTGCAGCTCGCGCACCCGGCCCGGCGGGAGTGTGTTCTGTGCAGCGATCAGGAGTGAGCGGTACCGGTCGACCAGGTGCCAGCTGGACTCGATCAACCGGGACAGCGCCTCGCGCGGGTCTCCGCTCAGGTCGACCTGGCCGAGTGCCTCCTCGCCGCCCTCGATCGCGTGCACGAACACCGCGTCGAGCAGCTCGGCTCGGGACGGGAAATGGCCGTAGAGGGTGACCCGCCCGACACCGGCCGCCTTGGCGATCTCACTCGTACTGGCCGCCGGATCGCGGCCCAGACACTCCGTGGCTGCGTCCAGGATCGCCGCGATGTTGCGCTGCGCGTCCGCCCGCTTGCCCGTCGTACCCGCCTGCTTCACCGGCATCGGAACTCCCTTGTCGAACACTGCTGTACGAGTTATGGTACCTGCAATAACTCGAACAGTGGTGTTCGACTTGACTGGTGAGGATGAGAACCATGGAAGAAACCGGAGCGGACCCGCGTCGGTGGCGCATGCTTGGACTGCTCGCCGTCGCGCAGTTCATGCTGATCCTGGATGTGACCGTGGTGGCGATCGCGCTGCCGCACATCGGCACCGACCTCGGTCTGGATCGCAGCACGCTGACCTGGGTGGTCAGCGCCTACACACTGATGTTCGGCGGCCTGATGCTGCTCGGTGGCCGGGCCTCCGATCTGTTCGGATCCCGCGTCGTGGTGCTCACCGGACTGCTGGTGTTCACCGCGGCCTCGCTGACCAGCGGACTGGCCAACAGTGCTGAACTACTGATCGGCGGCCGGATCGCGCAGGGCGTCGGCGCGGCGTTGCTGTCACCGAGTGCGCTGTCCGTGGTGACCAAGACATTCGACGGCGAGGAGCGGAACAGGGCGCTCGGCATCTGGTCCGCGATCGGCGGCGGCGGCGCGGCGATCGGCGTACTGATCGGCGGACTGCTGACCGCCGGACCGGGCTGGCAGTGGGTGTTCTACGTCAACGTCCCGGTCGGTCTGGTCGTGTTCGCGATCCTGCTCCGGATGCTGCCCGCCGACCGGCCGGCCGAGCGTCAGGGGCGGTTGGACCTGCCGGGCGCGATCCTGGTCACGGCCGGAACGGGGACCGCGATCTATGCGCTGATCAACGCCGGCGACCGGGGCTGGTTGTCCGCCGCCACTCTTCTGACCCTGGCCGGTGCCGTCGTTCTGTACGCCGCGTTCGCCTGGCTGCAGCGGGTCGTCCGGTCGCCGCTGATGGACCTGGGGATCCTGACCCGCCGACCGGTTGCCGCCGGCTCCTTCCTGATCCTGGTCGCGACCGCGCTGATGATCTCGATCTTCTTCCTCGGATCGTTCTACCTTCAGCACTACCAGGGGTACGGCGCCCTCCGCACCGGACTGTCGTTCCTCCCGATCGCCGTCGCCACGACCATCGGGGCGCACCTGTCCGGACAGTTGGTCGGCAAGGTGGGTGCTCGTCCGGTCGCGATGATCGGGCTGGCCGTCGCCGCGGTCGGCATCGCTGTCCCCGCGATCTGGGATGGTGCACTCATGGTGGTGATCGGGACGACGATCGGGGGCGCCGGGATCGGGGCCGCGTTCGTCGCCGCGTCGACCACGACATTCAGCCAGATCGACTACCGGGAGGCTGGGGTCGCGTCCGGGATTCTGAGCACCTTCCATGAGTTCGGGGGTTCGCTCGGGGTTGCGGTGGTGTCCAGCATCGCCGCGGCCAGCCTGGCCGGCACCGTGACGACCGGATTCACCCGTGGTTTCACCTTCGCCGCGATCGTTGCGGCCGTCGCCTCAGTCCTCGCGTTGGCCGTCGTACCGGCCGCCAAGCCTTCAGCAGGAGCAGAAGCCCATGCCGTCCACTGAGATCCGCCGCGCGATCCCCGCGGATGCCGAGACCGTCTTGACCATGCTGCGGGAACTGGCCGGGTGTCAGGACCAGTTGGCGTACGTCACCGTGAGCGCTGAGGACTGGCGCGGCTTCCTCGGTCGCTCAGAGGTGATCGTGCTGATCGCGGAGGTTGATGGGGCGGTGGCCGGCTATGTGTCGTCGCTGCGCCGGCCCTACCTGTGGGTCGGTGGCGACCAGTTGGCGCTCGACGACCTGTACGTCCGCGAACAGTTCCGCGACGCCGGCGTCGGCCGGGCCCTGATGCTCGAGCTGGCCCGGCACGCGCTCCCCGACCGCCTCACGATCGGCTGGGGCCTGCGCCTCGAAAACGAAGCCGGATACCGCTTCTACCAACGCCTCGGCGCCACCCTCAACACCAAAACCACCGCCAGCTGGTCCCCAGACACCTACGAGAAGCTGATCGACGGGACCTGAATCAGCTCCCACTGGCAGGTTATGTCGCCGATAGCGCAATGTAACCCGCCAGCGGGCAACGATCGCGCTACCGGTGCCCTCGGCAACCGACTGGTGTCCACAGGGTCAGGCCAAGGACGTGAGCCCGAACTGGCTTCCGCGCCGTGTACACGACGGCGTCCCCGACCCGCGCGAGCCGCTGACCCAGTGGTCGTTCATGAACTGCCCGGTCCCTCCGCATTGTTGCGCATCAGCGCCACGTCGGCCTCGGTTGGGTGGCGGTGTGCAGATGAACAGGAGGTGTCGGTGGGACAGGTAGTGCAGTTGAGCGTTGGGTGCGTTCTGTGTACGGCGTCTCGCAGGTGCACTACCTGTCGATCCGTACACCGCCGGCCGATCAGCCGCAGTCAGATCTTCGGGCGGGGTGTCGAAAACGGGAGAGGCCGGTCGACGCAGGGGTGAAGGAAGCCCCTCAGTCAGCTGGAAGGAACCTGGACCATGACCACCAACGACGTCACCATCTCGACCTCCACCCGGATCTCGACCCGGGCCTTGCTCACCGGCGGGATTGTCGCCGGCCCGCTGTACGTCGCCGTGTGGCTGGGGCAGGCGTTCACACGGGAGGGGTTCGACATCACGCGGCACCCGGCCAGTCTGCTGGCCAACGGTGGGCCGGGCTGGATCCAGACGCTGAACTTCGTCGTCAGCGGCGTGCTGTCGATCGGCGCCGCCGTTGGACTTCGCCGTACACTCACCGGTCGCGGCAGCACCTGGGGCCCGCGGTTGCTCGTTGCGTACGGCGTGGGGCTGTTGCTGGCCGCGATCTTCAAGGCGGACCCGGCCGCCGGCTTCCCGGTGGGTACGCCGGCCGACTACGCCGAGATCAGCTCGCGCGGCATGGGACATTTCGTTGCTGGGGGCATCGGGTTCTCCGGCTTGATCGCCGCCTGTCTGGTGCTCGCGGTGCATTTCCGCAGCGTCGGACGCCACGCACTCAGCCGCTTCTCCGCCGCCACCGGCATCCTGTTCTTCGGAGCGTTCGCCGGTCTCAGCGCAGGCGCCGGCAGCCGGCCGACGATCATCGCCTTCGACCTTGCAGTCACTCTCGCCTGGATCTGGCTCACCGTGGTCTGCACCGACCAGCGCCGTCACAACCACTGACCACAGCAGCACTCACCCCAGCAGGTTCATGGGGTGAGTGCTGCCAGCAGGTCGCCGCAGAAGGAGCGGATGGCGCGGTTGACGAGTTCTGGCCGCTCCCAGGGCATGAAGTGGCCGGCGCCCTTGACCCAGAACGGACCGACTGCTTCGGGGAAGGCGAGCGCGCACCGTTCCTCGATGTGGTTGCGCATGGTTGCCTGGTCGGTGCCGATCAGCAGCAGGGCGCGGTGCCGGACCGGCCGGTCGATCATTTCCGGGGCCGACAGCGGCCGAGTGCCCATGGCGACCTCGTAGTCGGCGAAGGACGCCCGCAGCCGGGCCGCATCGCCGTACGGCTCGGTCAGGAAGGCCAGGTCGTCCTCGTCGAAGGCGTCGGGCGGGCACCACAGGCGGTGCCCATAGAACTCACCGATGTAGCGCCGACGCTGCTCGGGCGTAGCCAGCTCGGCGACCAAGGCGTCGGCCTCGTGGCCCTGGCGGCGCTGGTAGTCGTAGACGGCGGGCTTGGGGTCGATCGGCGGGAGACCCGCCGCCGTGAACCCCTCACCGAGGTCGGGCATGGAGTCGTCCAGGATCACCAGGCGGTCCACCCGGTCCGGGTGGCGGGTGGCCAGGTCGATCGCGATCATCGCACCCAGATCGTGCCCGGCGACGACGGCGCGGTCCCAGCCGAGCCGGTCGAACAGGCCGGTCAGGTCGGTGTTGAACGCGTTGAAGTCGTAGAAGTCGTCCGGCGCGAAGTCGGAGTCGCCGTACCCGCGCAGATCCGGCGCGACCACATCGAACCCCGCCTCGGCCAGCGGACCGAGGTTGTGCGACCAGATGCGGCTCGTGCATGGGAACCCGTGGATGAGCAGCAGCGGCACACCCCCGTCTCCACGCCGCCGCACCGCCAGGTGATGCCCCTGACCAACCTCGATCCGCACCGGCGGAACAACTTCAGCAGGAAGAACCATCCACCTGGTTTACACGATCAGCCCAACCGCCGTCGCCGGATTAACGGAGCTTGACAGTGACCAGGGTGGTTTCGATGTCGCTGTCATTGAGGTTGCCGTGGGCATCGAAAGCTTCGGCACCGTCGGTCATGCCGAAGTCGTTGTCGTTGATGACTACGAGCGTGTCGTGCGGCAGGAGCGCGACGCCCTCGATCTTCTTCGGGGCACCGGCGACGGTGTTCAGGTCGAGGAAGAGCTGCTTCGACAGGACAGGTACGCCGGCTGCCGCGGGATCAGCGAGGGCCTCGTACGACGGCGTGGTGGTCGTCGAGTCCCACGCCGTACCCAGGATGTTGGCGGACGGTCGCAGTACGACGCGCTGCAGTCGAGCCGCGTTGTCGGTGCGTTCCTGGACCAGCAACGTTTCGGGGCCGGCGGCAACCACCGAGGAGATCTTCAGTTGGCTCGTGTCGTCCTCGCCCGGGTCGACGACGCCGACCGGGTCGAAGCGGTAGGCGTACTCCGCGGTGACCTTGCCCCGGTGCGGGGAGAACCGCAGCAACCGCGTGTTCAGGGAAGCCTCGCCGACCTTCTTGCTCGGGTTGAGCAGCGGACTCTGCAGCGCCAGCACCAGATCACCACCCGGCAGTTGAGCCAGCCCTTCGAAGCCGCGGTTGATCTTGCGGGTCAGGAAGATCGACGGCAGCGCCTCGATCACCGGGTAGTCGGCACCGGTCAGGTTCAGGCCCGTCGGCACGTACCGCGCCAGCACCTGGCCGCGGCTCGAGACGTGGACCAGGGACGGGCTGTACTCGTCCACCAGCCAGAACGTGCCGTCGTGCGCGCGGACGATCCCCTCGGTGTCCAGCCCGTTCGGGTTGAAGGACAGTTCGGTGGAGGCGTTGAAGTTGTACGGAAGTTCGTCCCGGCTCGCCTGGTTGGACAGACCGGTCACCGCCTGGCCGTGGCGGGTGGTGATCGGGATCGCCGACAGGACGCGGAGCTTGCGGCCGTCCACCTTCACCTTGACGATCGCCGGGTCGAAGCCGGGGACCGGGAAGGTACGCCGGTTCACGTCGTCGATCTTGATCTGACCGTTCGGACCGCGGTCGGTGACGGTCCAGAACTCGCCGGGACGGTCGGCCGGGTAGATGTCGCTTCCGATGCCGCCGAGGTCGACGCCGCGGTCGTTGGAGACCGTGTGCGGCAGCAGGCCGTTGGAGAACTTCGACAGCGACATGTCGGGGAGCGTCGCCGTACCCGTGACCCTGGGCTCGTGCCCGCGAGTCGCTTGCGCTCCGCTCGCCAGCAGCGCCGCGGTGACCAGCACCGACGTGCCCACCAGAGCCAGTCGGCCGATGACACGAGACATGTACGTGCTCCCCTCCACCAAGACGTCAGCGTGACGTTCGTCGGACCAGGTGAACACCGGCTGACACCGTCATGAACCCTCGCAGGCGCCTTAGGGCACGTCTCTCAGTTCCCTAACCCAAGCAGTCGCGTACGGCGGCGATGAGGCGGTTGGCTCGCGCGTCGCCGTGACCGACCATGCGGTTGGCGACGTACGCGAATCCGACGCCGTACTCGTCGTCGCCGAAGGCGAACTGGCCGCCGGCGCCGTCGTTCCCGAAGCTGCGTGCACCCAGCATGGGCCGGAAGCTCGCGGAGTCGAGCAGATAGCCCGAGCCCCAGCGCGCGCCGGCGTCGAAACCGAGGAATCCCTGGCCCGACGACACCTCGCGCACCGCATCCGTCACAGTCTCCGCCGAGAGCAGGCGGTCGTGGCCGTCGATGCCCGTCACGGCCGCGGCGTACAGCCCGGCGAGACCGGTCGCCGACGCCACCGCACCGGCACCGGGAAGCTCCATCCCGAGCAGCGCCGGATCGTTCCAGCCGTGTGGGACGTCCAGACCGGGGAAGACGAGCGCGCCGTTCATCGTCACGATCCGGGTGAGGAGATGCTCCGGCCCCGGCATCGGCGGGCGGCCCTCAGCCTCCGCGAGCCGGGCCAGTGCCGGCAGTTCCGAGGTGGGCAGCCCGATCCACGCCCGCAGCCCGAGCGGATCTCCCGCGACCTGGCGGAAGTACGCACCTGGTCGCTGCCCGGTGATCCGCCGTACCACCTCGCCGAGGACGAAGCCGAACACATGGCCGTGATACTCGTACGACGTCCCCGGTTCCCAGAGCGGCTTCTGCTCCTCGATCGCCTCGATCACCGGAGTCCAGGCGGCGATCTCGTCGAAGGACAGCGTCTTGTCCAGGACCGGGATCCCGGCCCGGTGCCCCAGCACCATCCGCGAGGTGATCTTCTCCTTGCCTTCCGCAACGAACCCCGGCCAGTGCTGACCGATCGGTGCGTCCAGGTCGAGTCGTCCGTCCTGCGCGAGCAGGTGGACGCAGAGGCTCACGATCCCTTTGGCACAAGAGAAAACGGGGACAACGGTATCGCGATCCCACGGGCGTCCAGGAGCCGCCTCGCCGTCCCACAGCTCGACGACGGGCCGGCCGCCGACGTACACGGTGACGGCGGCTCCGAGCTCCGGGAAGGCGGTGAAGTTGTCTGCGAACACATCGGCGACCGCGCCGAAACCCTCGTCTGCCCAGCCGCTGTTCATGCCTCCAGCGTAGGTGCGGCCAGGCGGCGACTCGACTGATTTACGGCAGCACCCATTTCTGGTTGGGGGCGACATGGCAGGTGTAGATGATCAGCTTGGTGCCGTTGGCACTGGACGCACCGGTGGCGTCGAGGCACTGGCCGGAGCGAACGTTCAGCAGCGAGCCGTCCGGGCGAGGCAACCACTTCTGACCGGCACTGCCGTCGCAGGTCCACAGCACCGCCGCGGACCGGATCGTCGTACCGCGCGCGTCCAGGCACTTGCCGAGCGAGCGCACGGTCCGGTCCTCGTACTGCATCCACTGCTGGTTCGTGGCACTGTGGCAGGTGTAGAGGATGGTCGGCGTGCCGTTGTCCGTCCGCGCTTGGTAGATGTCGATGCACTTGCCGGCGATCCCGGTGATCGGCCCGCGGTCGCCGTACGCGCCGAACTCCGACAGCGCGTAATAGTTGCCCACCGCGGGGCGAGCGGTGGCGTTGATCCGCACGTACCGCGCGTAGATCGCCCCGAACACCACGTTGTCGGTACCGCCGTTCCCGACGGTGGTCGAGTAGACGGTCTTCCAGGTCTGCGCGTTGCCGGACACCTGGATCTGGTACGCCTTCGCGTACGCCGACGACCAGTTGAGCAGTACCTGGTTGACCACCTGGACCGAGCCGAGGTCGACCCGCAGCCACTGCGGGTCGCTGCGCTTGCTCGTCCAGGCCGTCGTCATGGACCCGTCGACCGCCTTCGATCCTTCCCGGCCGGCCGCGTAGACGCTGGACACCGCGACCGCCCGGCCGCGGGCGAGATTGCGCTTCGGCACGTACGTCGCCGTGTACGTCGCGGGCGTCGCCGGGGCGACGAAGTTGTGGTTGCGGGCGCCGTTGTCCGACCAGGAGGCGAACCGGTAGAGGTTGTTCGCCGACGACTGCAGGAGGCCCGCGGACAACGATCCGCTCGAGCCGACGATCGCCGTACCGGTCGACGGGGAGGCCGCGGTCTTGTTCAGGTAGGTCAGTTGCAGACCCGACGGCTGCGTGCCGAATGTGAGCTTCACCGTCTTCGGCTCCAGTTGCACGCTCTTGACGTCGGTCAGCCCGCCGGAGTCCTTCGCGGTCAGCCGCAGTTCCAGGTACGACGGATACTCGTGATCGGGCGCGGTGAACGTGCCACTGGCTCCGGTCATCGCCGTGATTTGGTGCGCATGGCAATCACTCGGGCAGTGATGCATGATCAGCGCCCACGTCAGCGCCGAGCCGGGAAGCGTGCCCTGCTCAGGATCTGTGGCAGTGCCGGCGAAACTGATGGTGTCGCCAACCTTCCAGGTCGTCGCCGGACCAGGTGACGTGATCAACGCCGTCGGTGCGGTGTTGGCGACGTTGATCTGGGTCGTCGCCGTACCGGTTCCGCCGTGGCTGTCGGTCACCTTCAGCCGGGCGATGGCGGCGCCGCTGGTGGTGTAGGTGCGCTGCACAGTTGGCGCGGTCGAGTCGTCGTACTGGCCGTCGTTGTCCAGATCCCAGGCGTACGTGAGGGCGTCGCCGTCGGCGTCGTTCGATGCCGTCCCGTCGAAGGTGACGGTCAGCGGTGTCGGTCCGCTGGACGGATCTGCGTCGATCACCGCGGTCGGCGGGTTGTTGGTCGCGCTGTATACGTAGCGCAGGACCCGGCCGTTGTCGTAGTCGACGGCGAACAGGTCGCCACCTGGACCGTTCTGCAGTCTGGTCGTCCCGTAGCCCGATGCGAAGTTGACGATGCGGCCGGGGTCCGGGAGGCCGTTGGCGCCGCGGAGCATCGCCCAGATGCACTGCCGGCTGTAGTCGGAGAAGAACAGGGCGCCGTCGTACTCCGGTGGGTAGTTGCCGTTCTCGTAGAAGGACATGCCGGAGAGCGACGAACTGCCGGTGCTGCAGGTCTCGCCTGTGACGATGTGCGAGGCGTGGTCGTAGGTGTAGTACGGCGTGGCGACCGCGGTCGTGCCGGCGGCGTACAGGTTCTCGCAGATGTTGAGGTTGAGGGCGTCGTAGGCGGCCGTGCGGCCCGGGCCCTCGTAGCAGGGCCAGCCGAAGTTCGTGACCTTCGCGGTGGGGCTGACGATGCGGTCGATCTCTTCCCACTTGGTCCAGCCGACGTCGCCGATCCAGAGCTCGTTGGTTCCTGGGCGGAAGTCGAATCGCATCGGGTTGCGCAGGCCGTGCGCGACGATGCGGCGAGTGTTCGGATCGGAGCTGCCCGCGGCCGGGTTGCCCGGTGCGGCGAGGCCGGTGTCCGGATCGATCCGGATGATGGAGCCGTCGAGGCTTGCGGGGTCGCCGCTGGTGCGTACGTCCTGGGCGCGCAGCGCACCGCCTTCAGCGGTTGGCGAGGTGAGCTTCGCACCGACGGGTGCCTGGCCGTCGCCACAGGGGTTGTCGGGTGTTTCGTCCGATGCCGGGAAGCCGTCCTGGCCGTAGTCGGCGTACCCGAAGCTGCCGCCGTCACCGCCACCGGCGTAGATCATGCCGTCGGGGCCGAACTCGATCGAGCCGATCGAGTGGCTGGGGAACACCTGGCACCAGTCCTCGACGAGCACCTGCTCGGCGCCGTTCGGGGTGACGGCCGACAACCGGGCGCTCGCCTGACATCCGTCGCTCGTCGGACCTGGTGGTGACGGGCACGGATCGTCTGTGGCGCCGGCGGTGCCCCATTTCGGTGTCGGTCCGCCGATCAGGCCGTCGTGCGTGTACAGCACGTAGATGCGTGGATCGGCGGGGAAGTCGGGGTGCAAGGCCATCCCGAGGAGGCCGCGGTCCCAGTAGTTGTAGACCTGGGTCCGCAGGTCGGCGAAGATCGACGGCGTCGGGTCGTCGAGCGAGTCGAACACCTTGATCAGGCCGCTCTTCTCCGCGACGAACACCCGCCCGTCCGGCGAGAACGCGACGTTCGTCGGGTTGCTCAGCCCGGTGAACACCACCTGCTCACTGAATCCACCCGGCACCGGCGCGGCGGCCGCTGACTCGGTCGTTGCCAATGGCACCAACAACAGCACACAGGCCGCAGCCACGCATCGGCGTAGCCCGGCGTAACGCCCCATCAAGCCCCCCAGGCCCACGTGTCCTCACCATCCCTCACAGCCCCCCGTGAGCACCGAAGTGACCGCCAGCATGAAGCCAAGAGCCCAGCCGCGCAATACCCCGTTTCAAACGCCTACTTGGCGTCAGTAACCGATCACTCCCGGCCGGTGAACTTGTCCGGCGTCAGCACCACGTCATCCGGCGCGAGCACCTTGTTCCTCTGGCGGAACCCAACCACCCCCATCCGTGCGACGCCCGCTTTACGCTCCTCCCTTGCATCTCCTGAGGTACGGGTGCCTGGATCAGCGCTCTGCCTCGCGCTGGACCTTCTTCTGGAGCTTCTTCTTGGGGAGGTCTGAGGTGCCGGGGATGCCTGCGTTGCTGGCCTGTTGAGCGAGTTGGTCGCGGGTGATATCGCCGGGCTGTTCGCCGAGGTGTTGCTTGCGGCTGGCAACGAACGCCTCGCCGAGCTCGCGGCGGCGCTTGTCCGACAGATTGGCTCGCATCCCGGGAAGGACCTTGCTCTCTTCCTCCTCGACGTGGTGCGACACCGCGTCGATCAGGTTCTGCAGCACCTTGTCGAAGTCGGCCGAGGCCGGATCGGTCGCGGCGAGCTTGGCGAGCAGTTGGTCTGCCTCGATGTGCTCCTGCTGACTGTGCGACACCTCCTCCTTCTCGCCGGCCTCCGACGCTGCGACCGGATAGACCTCCGCCTCCTCGGCCCGGCTGTGCGCGGTCAGCAAGGTCGTCAGTACCGGCAGAAGGTTCGGTCGCTTCTCCGGCTCGTCCTTCAGTTCGTCGAACAGCCGCTCGACCTCGCGGTGGTCCTGCATGATCAGATCGACAACGTCCACAGCCATCTGTGTGTCCTCTCGCCTCGTTGGTGGCGAGGCCGGTACCCAGGCCAAGCCGGCATATGCAAGGCATGGAGTCGGGTACTGAGGGGGTATGCGACTTCGGCGGAGCCATCCTGACGAGCCGGGCCTCGCGCGCCGGCGGCGTGGGCGTGGGTTCAGCTATCTGGATGCCGAGGGCAAGGTTCTCAAGGACACCGATGTGGTCGAACGCATCCGGACGCTCGCGATCCCGCCTGCCTGGAAAGACGTGTGGATCTGCCCGTACCCGAACGGCCACATCCAGGCGATGGGCACGGACGACGCCGGCAGGCGGCAGTACCTGTACCACGACGACTGGCGCTCGGCCCAGGACGAGGACAAGCACGATCGCGTACGCCGGTTGGCGCGCAAGCTGCCGGCCTTCCGTGAGGCGGTCGACGCGGACCTGTGCAAGCGCGGTCTCGACCGGCGTCGAGTGCTGGCCGTGGCGCTGCGAATGCTCGACTACGGTGTCTTCCGGACCGGCAACACGCAGTACGCCGAGGAGCACGGCAGTCGTGGTGCGGCGACGTTGCTGCGCAACGATGTCCGGGTCAGCGAGGGCAAGGTCGTGTTCGACTTCGTCGCGAAGGGTGGGCAGCGGCGGACCATCGACTTGGACGACGATCGGCTGGTGACCGCAGTACGGTCGCTGAAACGTGGCCGGCACAAGAATCCACGTCTACTGATGTATCGCGACGACGACGGCTACCACGAGATCGACGCGGGCATGATCAACGAGCGTTTTCAGGAACTGGTCGGTGAGGACTACACGGTCAAGGATCTCCGGACGTGGACCGCCACCGTGCACGCCGCGGTGGACCTCGCCGAGGCGGACCCGCCGACGACGAAGAAGGCCCTGAACGCGGCGGTCAAGGAGATGCTCGAGGAGGTGTCCGATCACCTCGGCAACACCCCGACTGTCGCCCGTACGTCGTACGTCGATCCGCGCGTCGTCGAGCAGTACGAGCACGGCCACACCATCACCGACGCCGTCGACCGCGCCGGCACCGACCTCGACGACGACAAGACCCGCGCCACCCTTGAACGCTCCGTCAACCGCCTCCTGGACCAGGACACCCGATCGTAAGACGGCCGTGGTGCTCCGCGCCGAGCACCGAACCCCAGTGCCAGGACGAGACCCGGCTCTCGAGCTTGGCTGCACTCGGCCTGGCCGGTGCTGCTCGACGCGAAGCGGTATGACTGCCCTGTACCCGCGGCGAAACGCGGAATGTCCGGCGTACATGCGTCGGTTCGGCGGGGGTACCGATGGGCGGTGAAGCGAGCAGGGGAAGTGATTGCGGGCCGGTACCGGATCGTGGGGGCGATCGGTCGCGGTGGGATGGGGGAGGTCTACCGGGCGACGGATCAGGCGCTGGGGCGGGACGTGGCGGTCAAGCTGATGCTGCCGGTTCCGGGGACGCTCGCGGCGTCGGAGAGGTTCCTGCGGGAGGCGCGTGCTACCGCGCGGATCCGTCATCCACATGTCGTCACGGCGTACGACTTCGGTGACCATGACGGCTGCTGCTACCTGGCGATGGAGCTGGTCAGCGGTCGTACGGTCGGCGACGAGCTCAGGCGCGAGGGCCTGTTCGCACCGGATCGCGCCGTACACGTGGTCAGGCAGGCTGCGGCTGGGCTGGCAGAGGCTCACCGGCTGGGCATCGTCCACCGCGATATCAAGCCAGGCAATCTGTTGCTGGCCGATGACGAGACCGTGAAGGTCGCCGACTTCGGCATCGTCCGATTTCTCGAGGACTGCACCACGACTCTGACCTCGACCGGGCAGATCGTCGGCACGAGTCACTTCCTCGCCCCGGAACGCGCATTGGGTCGTCCGGCGGAGCCGCCGTCCGATGTCTACGCGCTCGGCTGTGTGCTGTATCAGTTGGTCACCGGCCATCCGCCGTTCCTCGCCGACGAGCCGGCGTCGATCATGTTCCAGCACGTGCAGCGCGAACCGGTGCCGCCGAGCGAACTCCGGCCTGAACTGGCCGGCGATGTCGAAGCGCTGCTTCTCTGGATGCTCACCAAGGACCCGGTGCAACGACCGACCGCGGCCGAGCTCGCGGACGGCGTCCAGCCACCGGTCGAAGCGGACGCCGGAGTTCTGCCGGTACGCCGGACGGCCGCGAGGCCGGTGCGCGCCGGGGTTGTCGCAGGATTGGCGTTGGTGCTGTCGGCAACTCTCGGCATCGTCTTCGCCACAAGGGATGTGAAGCTCCCGACGACGAATCAGCTGTCCCCGAGCGACAGCCGTATCACCCCACCACCCGTCGTACCCACGACGTCTTCACCACCGAGCCCGGCCGCGATCCAGACTGTCACCCAGACGACGCTCGTGCCGTTGCCGCAGTCGGATCCGAGCAAGCCGAAGCCGCCGGACCCCGGACCGGCTGATCGCCCGAAGGACGACAAGCCGGGTCAGGACAAGCCGAAGAAGCCGAAGCCCTGAGCAGACCTCGCCGTTTTGTGCTGATCGGCATGGGTACCGCGTTCTCTGTCGTAACTGTCCGAACGGGGAGCTCGTAAGGAGGATCCCATGGGGATCGGCGTATCGGTGTTCCTGCTCGCAGTCGGCGGAGTGCTTGCGTTCGCAGTGTCCGATCGGGTCAGTGGAGTTGACCTGACCGTGGTCGGGTATGTGCTGATGGGCGCCGGAGCGATCGGCCTGGCGGTCGCTCTCGTGCTGGCGAACCAGCGCAGCAGAACAACCCACACGACCGTCCAGGAGCGCCGCGACCTGCGCGACTACTGATGCGCCTGGGCGTACGTCGTACTCCGATGGCACGGTCGTGGAGACCCAGCCCGCAGTTCTGGCCGCACTCCACCGACCGTGCCATGGGCGCATGGGGTACCCGCGTCCTGTTCATCCATGCATGCGATGGGGTACTGGATCTGCGTAGGTAATGACCGTGGTCCGGAGGTGGGCTACGCCGTGACTCACGTCGCGAGGTCAGGTTCATGGTTCCCACCCAATCCGCCACGGTCGGCCCGGTCCGCAAGGACTGTTCGACTCCCGAGGACAGAGCCCGCCGCGAGGCGGCAACCTGGGCGTTGTTCGAAGCCAGAGAGCGCAGTACAGACGAGAACGAGCGGCAGCGGCTGCTCGAAGAGATCGTCGAGTTGAACATCGAGATCGCCCGCGGGATCGGGCGGCGGTTCCGCGGCCGCGGCGCGGAGGACGAGGACCTCGAACAGGTCGCGTACCTCGGTCTGCTGAAGGCCGTGCACAACTTCCGGCTCGACCACGCTACGCCGTTCATCGGGTTCGCCATCCCGACGATCCGCGGCGAGGTCAAGCGGTATTTCCGCGACTGTTCCTGGACCGTCCGCATCCCACGCCGGATGCAGGAACTCCAGGGCATGATCGCGGCCGCGGTGCCGCTGCTCGAGCAGGAACTCAACCGGGAACCCACGCTCGCGGAGATCGCGGACCGGATCGGCGTCGAGGTCACCGAGGTGAACGGGGCCGAGGCCGCGCGAGGATGCTTCAACGTGCTGTCGCTCGATCGCCCCGCCACGGAGTCGGAGTCCCCGTTGGGCGAGACCGTGGCCGACGACAGAGACCGTCGGTACTTCGATCAGCTCGAAGCCGTCGACATGCTCGGTCCGGTCGTCGACGACCTGGACCCGCGCGATCGGCGGATCCTGGAGTTGCGGTTCGTGGAGGGGTGGACGCAGTCGGACATCGGCGACGACATCGGTGTGAGCCAGATGCAGATCTCCCGGCTGCTGAACAGGATCCTCAGGGATCTCCGCAGGAAGCTCGAGCCACTGCCGACCGCCGCGTGAGGGCGGCCAGTCCCGGTTAGTCCCGGTCAGTGCCAGAAGTGCAGGGGCATCGGGCACTGCGGTTCGGTGGCGACATCGTCGAGGTCGTACGCCACCAGCGGGCAGCGCCGGCAGTACAGGAGTCCGTCGTCGGGATTGGTGAACAGCTCGTGACCGTGTGTGTCGCCCGCGACCGGGCAGGAGGTGTTCTCGATCTCCAGCCGGTCCACGAAGTGGGCGCCGCAGCGGATGCAGACCGACCCCGCGCTGAGACGTGCCAAGGTCGTCACCCGCGACACAGCCACGACCCGATGGCCGTTGATCTCAACGACGGATTCGTTCACGGTCCTCTTCCCGAAAACGCGGACAGATCTTCGGTGCCCCCCGCAAGGATTTCTACGCCTCCTACTCTGCGCCAGGTGGTGGCGTGTCTGTCGGCTGCGCGCTCGGTGAGTTGGTCTCGGGTGGCGGTGTGGTCGAGGGGGATGTCGGCGTCGACTCAGTGGGTTCGCTGGTGGTCTTGGTCTGGGTGGGCTCGGTTGGTGACGGCGTGTCCGACGGAGTGGTCGAGGGAGTCTCGGACGGGGTGGGTGACGGTGAAGGGCTTTGCGTGGGCTGAGTCTTCGTGGTCTGGTTCTGCTGATTCTCCGTTGCGGACCGCGATGGGTCGGTCGTGGTTGGGTTCGACCTCGCCGTACTGGGGGTCGGTTGCGGCCCGACATCGGTCGTCGGGGGCGGCGTGTCATTGCCGTTGAGGATGAAGCCGGCCATGACCGCGGCTGCCGTCGCGAGGACCGCGATCAGTCCGATCAGCAGGGCGTTCCGCCGTCTCTGGTTGTCGGGCGGCGGTTGCAGGGGCTCAAGTGGGCTGGTCGTGTCTGGCCCTGCGGGCGAGGCCGCGGCCGCACCAAGGGACGCCGTACGGAGATAACCGGCCGCGACCTCCTCGGCGGACGGACGGTCAGCGGGATCCTTGGAGAGCATCCCGAGCAGGCCGATCTCGAACGAGCCGCCGAGTTCGGGGCGAATCAGACTCGGCTGACCAGGTGAAGCGTCGACGTGCTGGTAGAGGATCGCCGTCGGATGGTCCGCCGTGAACGGCGGCCGACCAGTGACCAACTGGTAGAGCACGCAACCCAGCGCGTAGACGTCCGCCGGCTTACCGGACCGCTCGCCACGCGCCCGTTCCGGCGCGAGGTAATGGACGCTGCCGATGATCTGGCCTGTCCCCGTCAGCGTGGTCGCCCCTTCTTCGGGGACGTGAGCTATACCGAAGTCGGCGACCTTGACGGTCCCCTCAGTCGTCAGCAACAGGTTGCTCGGCTTCACATCACGATGTACGACGTCCTGCTGATGTGCCGCCGCCAGCCCCGCGGCGCTCTGCTCGATGAGGTCGATCGCCCGGTCCTTCGGCAGCGGCCCCTGCGCGGCGAGCTCGTCCGCCACGGACCCGCCCTCGACCAGCTCCATCGCCAGGAAGAAACCGTCGCCGTGGTTGCCGAAGTCGTACACCGCGACCACGTGCGGATCGTTCAGCCTCGCAGCGGCTCGCGCCTCACGGTGGAAGCGCTCGGCAGCGCGCGGGTCCTTGTCGGACGGCAGCAGCAACTTGACCGCGACCGGACGCCCCAACTGCTCATCCGTGCCACGGAACACCTCGCCCATCCCACCCCGGCCGATGGAGGGGCCCAACCTGTACCGCTCCGCTACCAACATCCTGACACCCGTACCCACCCCTACCGTCACCGAACCACTACGCACCGCCCAGCCTAGCTAGTGCCGCGGCAACGCTCTTCGGCTGGGAACGGGCTGCTCCGGCTGCCGAAGCGTCATGGGCACGTATTGCTGGCAGCCAATCCGTGGTAACTCTCCGCGTACGGAGGTGAGGATGTCCGGAAGGCTTTGCTGGAATGTGAGATGGCGGCTCGTCGCCGGTCAGTGGCCGGTGTTCGCGGCTTGGCGGAGTTGGTGGAGGACGACTGGGTCGAGCTTGCCGGGGACTAGCCGCTCTTCGTAGTTCTCCACGCTGGCCCAGGTTTCGAGGGCGTCAGTCGTGGTGTAGCCGAGCGTTTCGAGGAGGGTGGCTACTTCGGTGGCCAGGGCGCCTTCGAGGGGCAGGAGGCTTGCTGGGTCGGGTTTGCCGAAGTAGAGCTCGTGGAGGTCCAGGAGGCGGGCCAGTTCGTCGACTGGGGTTGGGTGGTCGTCGACTCGGAGGTCGATGGCGATGTCGAGCGCACCGCCGTACGCCGCTCCCTCGCGCCACACGCGCAGTGCTGCGCTTTGGCGGCCGCGGCGGTCACCGCCGGCCCGGTCGCCGGCTGTCAGCGCGGCGAGCAACCGCCGCTCGAAGGGGTCTCCGGCGGTGCTCTGCCACGTCTCGGCCATGGCCGCCACGACCTGTGGACCCACGAGGATGTTGCCCTGGACCGCGAAGCCGTCGCCGGCCATGCCACCCGCCCAGTCCAGGCACGAGTCGCCGGTGAACGTTGCTCCCCGCCCCTGGCTGTCGACCACTCCGACCTGACGGTGCTCACGCTCGTCGTCGCGACCGGTCAACTGCGCGATCACCTGCTCAGCAGTGTTGCCCTCAGCAAGTAGCTCGAGGCCGTCCGGCCCGAACGAAAGCTCAGCCATCGCCTGCGTAGCAACCGCCCCGGCCCCGGCCCGCCCCCAAGGCACCACCGCCCCCACCGCCAGAAACTTCGACGCAACCGCAATCCCCCAAGACCCCGACCCCGAATCAAACCCCACAACCGAAAACGTCATCCCACTCCTCCACTCAGCCCCGGCTGATCGACAAGAACCGCCCGGTGCGAACATCCATCGTGTAGGTCTTGGGTCCCGGCAGATCACCAAACTGCTTCACAACTGCATTGGACAGCCCTCCGGCCGACGCAATCGACAGCACCTCGCCAGTCCGCACGTCCATGACGACGGTGTGCCCCGGCCCATCCGGCAACCCCGGAACAGGCTGGATCGGTGTACCCTCCGCAGCCACCAGTTGCGTCGTCGCACACAAGGCCGCTCCAAGACTCACAACAACGGCCAACCGCTTCTTCAAACCCATACGAATCACCCATCCCCAGGAAGTCAGCGCAGCTTACGCCGCCTGTCATGCGAGTTTGGCGGTGGAGTGGAGGGCTAGGCAGTCTTGGGGGGCGATGTCGGCTTTGAACCAGCCTGCTGAGTCGACTGTGTACGTCGGTCCTGCGCACTGGCCTGCGGAATAGTCGCCGTGGAAGACGTCGCAGTACACGCCGGCCGGCAGACTGGTGTGGAAGCTGCGGCCGGTGAGCGCTGAGCCTTCGTCGTTTAGGATCAGATAGCCCTTGTCGCCACGCCCGAACGCGATCGCGTCGTTGCCGTTGTCCCACCAATCGGTCACCGAGGTACCCCGAACATTGTTGTGGAAGGCAACCATATTGGCGATCACCCGCCATTCGTGTTCGCACCGCCACCCGTTGCTGAAACAGGTGGTGTCGGTCGTGCGCCCATCGCCGGCCGACGGCGGGCCCTGGTCGTTGGAGCTGTACTCGTAGCTCGACATCACCTTCGGCGTCCCGTACGTCCAGGCCAGCATGAACGCGTTCGCCATCGCATAGCGCCCGTTGTCCCGGAACGTCAGAACTCCGCCGCCGCGCTGCGTGTCGTGGTTGTCGGTGAACACCACCGCCTGATCCGACGGCAGCGGCGAGGCGAACGTTCGCAGGTACGCGAGCCTCTCGGTGTTGAAGATCTTCGCGAGATCCTTGCCGTAGCGGAACTCGAGCACGTCCCCGTTGCCGACGTACTCGTCCGGCGTGATCGGTTCACCCGCCCCGTAGATGACCTCTTGATACAGGTACGCCGAACGCGACAGCCGGGCCTTGATCGCGGCGATGTCACCGGCCGGCATGTGCTTGGAGGCATCCAGCCGGAAACCGTCGACGCCGATCGCGAGCAGATCGTTCAGGTACGCCGCGATCCGCCCGCGCACGTAGTCGGTCTCGGTCGCCAGGTCGGCCAGGTCGACGAGCTCGCAGTTCTGCACCTCGTAGCGGTCGCCGTAGTTGACGATGTCGTCGTTCCCGTTCCGCCCGCAATGATGGAAGTCCTGGGTCTGGTACGTGCCCGGGTAGTCGTAGTGGCTGTACGACGATCCCGCGCTGCCCACCCCACCTGACGAGCCGCCGGTCAAATGGTTGATCACGGCATCGACGTACACCTTCAGACCGGCCGCGTGGCAACTGTTCACCATCGCGATGAACTCACTGCGCGTGCCACGTCGTGTGTTGTCGAGCTTGTAGCTCACTGGTTGATAGTCCTGCCACCACGGATATCCGGCGCCCGGGAGTACGACGTGCTCTTGCGGCGGGGAGACCTGGACCGCGCCGTACTCCTTCGGCCCGAGCACTTGGCCGCATTCTTGCCCAACTGACTTCCAGTTCCACTCGAAGAGCTGGACGATGACGTCGCGTTGCCCGGGCGGACCTCCCTCGGCGGTCTGCGCACCGAAGGGCAGCAGGCAGAGGCAGATGGCGAGGATCAGCGTTTTCCGGATCATCCCGAGTCCCTTCACCGGCTGAGGCCCATCGAACCATCCCCTTCCGACAAAGTCCGGACGGGCAGCGTGTCGGACCGATCCGCGACGCGATCCACCCCGAACACCTCGGGAGGCCTGGGGGACTGGACTGCGACCGCGGAGGGATCGGGATCATGCGAGTGCCCAAGCTCATCAAGGCACGCCAACGACGACGCCACGGACGGCATCGCCGCGGTCGGCCGGCGGCTCAGGGCCGCTGGCAGTTGGCGGGTGCGGGCGCCGCGGTGATCACTCTCGCTGCATTGGCGGCGGCGTCGCTGCCAAGTAGTCCAATGACCGGTTCGTACGACGACACCGCCGCCGGGCTTGTGGACTCACCAGCGGCCGATCCGTTCATCGAGGACGAGACGCTGGCCGAGTTCGTCGCTCCGGAGCAGTTGGCCGCGGTACCCGTAGGTCCCGGTCGAGTGGCGAAACCTGTGCAGATGGTGCTGTCGGGTGCACCGGTGATCAAGACGCTCGGCGAGAGCGGGATCCCCGAGGTCGCCGTACGGGCGTACAAGCAGGCGGAAGCGCGGTTGGCAGCCAGTGATCCAGGCTGCGGAGTGCCGTGGACGCTGCTCGCCGCGATCGGACGGGTGGAGTCCAACCACGGTCGGTTCGGCGGCGCCCAGCTGCGCGACGACGGCTCGGCGACCCGGCGAATCCGCGGGATCCCGCTGGACGGCCGGCCCAACGTGGCGGTGATCCGCGACAGCGACAACGGTGCGCTCGACGGCGACACCGTGTACGACCGCGCGGTCGGACCGATGCAGTTCATCCCGTCGACGTGGCGTTCCGTGAACGCGGACGGCAACGGCGACGGTGTCGGCGACCCGAACAACATGTTCGACGCCGCACTGGGCGCTGCGCAGTACCTCTGCACAGGTTCGTCGAACCTCCGCAACCCAGCCGGGGCCGCTCAGGCCGTACGCCGCTACAACAACGCGGACTCGTACGTCCGGGTCGTACTCGAGCTTGCCCGGATGTACCAGTCCGGCCGAGTCGTCGGTCTGCCCTCGACCGGCGAACTGCTCCCGAACGAGCCCGTCGACCCGCCGCCTCTGCGCCCTTGGCCAGCTGGTCCGTCGCCAGTACTCCGGCCTTGGCCCGCCGGCCCGTCGCCGGACGTCACGGCGCCCGCTCCACCACGCACGACGGCTCCACCACGGACGACGGCTCCGCCGCCGAAGCTGGCCGCGCCCGCGCCGGTGAAACCCGTCGTACCCAAACCGCCCACCACCTCGGAGCCTCCTGTCGCGCAACCACCACGACCGGCAACGCGCCCGACCCCGGCCGACCCTCGGCCGACGCAGACGCGCCCCTCCGAGCCCAAGCCGTCAACCAGCCCGTCCGCGCCGGACACGACGCGACCGTCCGCACCGAAGCCGACCGACCCCCAACCCTCCGAGCCCAAGCCGAATCAGTCATCCGAGCCCGTTCCCTCGGAACCGAAGCCGTCCGAGCCGAAGCCGTCCGCTCCGAAGCCGTCCGAGCCGAAGCCGTCGGAGTCCGACTCGCCAACACCATCCGCCGAACCCACGCCGGCGCGTCAGCCGACCACGGCCGCAGTCGGCTGGGCCCCAGCAATGCGCCAGGTAGTCGGCCGAACCCTGACCCGACCCACCTGCCCCCAAACCACCACACCCAAAACCGCCACACCCGAACAGGCACAACCCTCCAAGACCTGCCCCGACGCATCCGCGGCTCCTGACGACAAGAACCGTGACGACAAGAACCGTGGCGACAACAACCGAAGCGACAAGGCCCGGGGCGACAACGACCGGGACGACAAGAAACGGGACCGGTGCACATCGCAGAACGTGTGCAAGGCCCCGGGATCCCCACGCACGCCGGCCAGGTCCGCACACTGACCGACCACGCTCCGGAGTGCACCGTCGTACAAGAGCTGGGCACGCAACGCCAAAGACTCGACCGGGCCGGTTGACGAGACTGCTGACATCAGTTCCGACAACCGTCTCGGGAGAGTCATGAACACGGGAAACCTCCGCCGGCTGACCATCGGTGCCACCGCGCTGCTCGCCGTACCGGCGTTGCTCACGGCAACGGCTCCGGTGGCCTCGGCACATTACAACTACGCGTACCAGGGCAAGGACTTCATCTCCGTGAGCGATACGCACACCAGTGGCAGCGTCTGCGACCGAGAGGTCGACGGCAACGCTGTCTACGCGATGTGGACGCAGGGTCCCAACCGCAAGCCCGTCGTCGAGTGGGACGGCGGCGACCGTGGGTGCGACAGAGCGCAGTTCCCGGTCGGCGCCATCTACATGAAGCTCTGCGAGAACACGAACCACGGCACCGGCCCAGACACCTGCACCGACTGGATCCGCGTCTGACACGTCGGGAGGCGCGGCTAGTGCCGAGCCGGGGGAGGGGCCGTCGGATGGTCAGTGGCGCTTCCGGCGGTCCGCCTTCGACTGCGCACGACGGCGCTTCCGCTCGTTGCGAGCGCGGTCTTCCTCAGCGTGACTAGGAGCGTTGCTCTTCGTAGCCGCGGTACTCCCGCGAGCCTTGACCTGCGCATTCCGGATCAGAACCACGACCACGCAAAGGATCGCCAGCCCGGCGAACATGAATACGTACCACATGCTGATCCCTCCCGCTCCCAGCCGATTCTCGGCGGCTTGACCGGTCCGCGCCTCATCCCTCATGGGTGACAACCGGACCGGCATAGGGTCAGCTCGACGCGGCAGTTCATGACGGAGGATCGGCGGCAGAACGTGGACAATGGCACCCGAAGTGAGCTCCTCAGCCACCTGGCCGACGCGGTCGGATCCGTCGCGAACGCGCACCCGACGCGCGTCGCCGTCGACGGACCGCCGGCCGCCGGCAAGACCACGCTGGCCGACGAGCTGGCCGTCGTACTGCGCGCGCAGGGCCGCGAGGTCATCCGCGCGACGATCGAAGACTTCCTGACCCCGCGATCACAACGCTATCGGCGCGGCGAGGACTCCGCCGAAGGCTGCTATCACGACAGCTTCGACTTCGACGCGCTGCACGGCGTACTGCTCGATCCGCTGGGCCCGGGCGGAGACCGACGGTTCCACCAAGCGGTCTACAACAAGGTCACCGACACCCCAGTGTCCGAGCCGATCATGACTGCGCCTGCCGACGCCGTACTGCTCTTCGACGGCGTCTTCCTCATGCGCCCGGAGCTGATCGACCGGTGGGACCTGCGCATCTTCGTGTCCGCCCCGTTCGAGAACACGCTGGATCGCGCCCGGATCCGAGACCAGACCTCGTCGAGATCCGCCACCGAGGTCGAGCGCCGCTATCGCAGCCGGTACATGCCGTCCCAGCAGTTCTACTTCGACACGGTCCGCCCGACCGACCACGCCGACATCGTCGTCCACAACGACGACCCCCACCGCCCAGCCTGGGAAGCGGGACGATGAAGGGTGCCTTCAGTACAGGTGCGGCCAGGCTCCGGTAGAGCACCGGAGCCT
>NZ_JBFAKS010000039.1:0-101990 GCF_040655855.1 Kribbella sp. NPDC050281
CTAAGCTATTCGCGACTATTTGGTCAGATGTCCGAGGGCAGATCCGTAAGGATCATCCGGCGCCATACCCGCTCGAAATACCGCGCCGTCTCATCTTTAATGTTTGGCTTCAACCATGGACGAGCCTGCTGCCGTGGCCTTGTGCCGGAGGCTGAGCGTGGAGGGGAGATCATCGGGCACGGCAGTCGCATCATGCGACGCGGCGCCCGGGTGACAACCTTGCTGCCCGGCCCGCTGACCAGTCTGCGACGGCTGGTGGACCAGCGGATCCCTGGCCGGCTGCGCAACACCCTGTCCGGCGCGCGCAGCAACGTCCAGGCGCACTACGACCTGAGCAACGACCTCTTCGCCGGCTTCCTCGACCCGACCATGAGCTACAGCTGCGCGGTCTTCGGCGGATCACCGCCGTACGACGCGCAGAGTCTCGAGGACGCGCAACGGCGCAAGATCGACCGGATCCTCGACCTGGCTGGGGTGACCCAGGGCACCCGGCTGCTCGAGATCGGGACGGGCTGGGGCGCTCTCGCGATCGCCGCCGCTCGCCGCGGCGCACACGTCACCGGTGTGACGCTGTCGGGCGAACAGCTCGAACTCGCGCAACGCCGGGCGGCCGGGGCCGGTCTCGGTGACCGGGTCGAGCTGCGCCTGCAGGACTACCGGGCCCTGCAGGGCAGGTACGACGCGATCGTCAGCGTGGAGATGATCGAGGCGGTAGGTGCGGAGTACTGGCCGACGTACTTCGGCACGCTCGACCGGCTGCTGGCGCCCGGCGGCAGGATCGCGCTGCAGGCGATCCTGATGGACCACGACCGGATGCTCGCAACCCGGAACTCGTTCAGCTGGATCCAGAAGTACATCTTCCCGGGTGGACTGATCCCGTCCCGGCGAGCGATCGAGGACAGCCTGGCTCCCACTGGGCTGCGGATCGTCGCCGACGACCGGTTCGGCCTGCACTACGCGGAGACGTTGCGGCGCTGGCGGCGGCGCTTCGACGAGCAGTGGCCGCGGATCCGGACGCTCGGCTTCGACGAGAACTTCCGCCGGATGTGGGAGTTGTACCTGGCCTACAGCGAGGCCGGCTTCGCGTCCGGCTACCTCGATGTCGGTCAGTTGCAGCTGGCCCGGGGATCGCGATGAGCGCCCTCGCCGGCAAGACCGTCTGGGTGGTCGGCGCATCCAGTGGGATCGGTGCCGCTCTGGCCGCCGAGCTGGCCGACCGGGGCGCCCGGGTGGCGATCTCGGCCAGGCGGGCCGATCGGCTGGAGTCCGTCGCCCGCGGGCGGATGGCCGTCGTACCGCTCGATGTGACCGATCGGGAGGCGGTCGACAGGGCCGCTGGACGGGTCGCCGACGACATCGGTGAGCCGGACCTGGTCGTGTTCAGTGCGGGTACCTGGGAGCAGTTGGATGCCACCGCCTGGGACCGGGATCTCTTCGCCCGCCACATCGAGGTCAACCTGCTCGGCCTGAACAACGTCCTCGGCGCGATGCTGCCGCCGATGCTCGAGCGCGGGCGGGGCGCGATCGTCGGGATGGCGTCGGTGGCCGGCTACCGCGGCCTGGCCGGAGCCGAGGCCTACGGCGCCACCAAGGCGGCGCAGATCAATCTGCTGGAGGCGTTGCGGATCGCGGTCGCCGGTTCCGGCGTCGACGTGGTCACCGTCTGTCCGGGGTTCGTCCGGACCGAGCTGACCGAGACGAACGCGTTCCCGATGCCTTTCATCATCGACGCGGACGAGGCCGCCCGATCGATCTGCGACGGCTTGGAGCAGGGCCGCGCGGAGATCGTCTTCCCGGTGCCGATGGCGATCCTGATGAAGATCGCCCGCCTGCTCCCGGTCCGTGTCTGGGCGAGCACGATGAGCCGGTTCACGCGTCCCAAAGGACGTTGAGGGCGGACGGTTTCCGGAAGACCAGACCGCGCGGTGGGGGAGAGCCCGGCGCCAGTCGCAGGCCGGGCAGGCGCAGTACGGCGTCGACCGCGGCCAGGGTCTCCAGCCGGGTGAGGTGCATCCCGAGGCAGATGTGCGGGCCGCTGGCGAAGGCGAGGTGGCGGCGGGCGTTGGGGCGGCGTACGTCGAAGTCGTCGGGGGAGGGGAAGACGGCGGGGTCGCGACCGGCACCGGCCAGGGACACGGTGACCAGGTCCCCGCGGCGGATGGACGCGCCGGCCAGTTCCACATCACGCGTCGCGTAGCGGTCGACGACGGCGGCAGCCGGTTCGAGGCGCAGGGACTCCTCCATCGCGTTGGGCAGCAGGGACGGGTCGGCGAGGATCACCTCGAGCTGGTCCCGGTGGTTGAGCAGGTGCCACAGCGCGTTGGTGATCATGCCTTCGGTGGTCTCGATCCCGCCGAACATCAGCACCGCCGCGTTCGCGACCACGTCGTCGACCCCCAGCCCCGCGCGGGCCGCGGCCGCGATCAGGGAGTCGGTCGACTCGATGCCTGCGGCAACGTGTGCGTGCAGCCGGCCGAACGCCTCGGCACCCTCCGGTGTCACCGGACGTCCGGCCGAGACGCCCGTGACCGAGTCGGAGATCGCGGCGTACCAGTCCAGCACTGTCGAGGCCGAGGCAGGCGGCAGGCTGAGCGAGTACGCCACGACCGCCACGGACAACGGACCGGCCACGGTACGGCGCAGATCCGAAGACCGCGGCTCAAGAGCACCGACCAACTCATCGACGGTCTGTTGCACGACTGAGGTGAACCGTCGGCGGGTCTCGGCCAAGCCGAAGGGGGCCTCGAACGGCGTGCGGTGGGCGGCATGCGCGGCGCCATCCCTGGAGAGCATCGACGGGCCGACGACCTGCGCGGTGGAGAAGCGCGGATCGTCGACCGTGAAGGTGTCGGGATCGCGCAGAACCGTCAGTGCGAGCTCGCGGCTCGCGACGACCCAGCTGTCCAGGGCATCGACCCAACCCACCGGCCGCAGTGCCGCCAGCGCCGGATGCGGATCCGTTTCGAGCTCCTCCAGCGTGACCATTCAGCCACCCTAGATCGATGAAACCAGTAGGTAGACTGGTATGGCTGCGACAGATCGGAATTAAACGACTCAGCGGGGCAGCGGGTTACGAAACTCGAACTAACGCCATCTAGGGTGTGGGCCATGTCTGAGAACCTGGTGCTGCTGCCTGCCGTCGATGTGGCAGACGGTCAGGCTGTCCGGCTGGTGCAGGGAGAGGCCGGAAGTGAGACCTCGTACGGCGATCCGCTGGCGGCCGCGATGGCCTGGCAGGACGCCGGAGCGGAGTGGATCCACCTCGTCGACCTGGACGCCGCGTTCGGCCGGGGCAGCAACCGTGAACTGCTCGCCGACGTGACCGGCAAGCTCGACGTTCAGGTCGAACTGTCCGGCGGGATCCGGGACGACGACTCACTCGAGGCCGCGCTGGCGACCGGCGCTCGCCGGGTCAACATCGGCACCGCCGCGCTCGAGGACCCGGAGTGGTGCGACCGGATCATCCAGCAGTACGGCGACCGGGTCGCGATCGGGCTCGACGTCCGCGGCCGGACCCTGGCGGCCCGCGGCTGGACCAAAGAAGGCGGCGACCTGTACGAGGTCCTCGAGCGGCTGGAAGCGGCCGGCTGCGAGCGCTACGTGGTCACCGACGTCACCAAGGACGGCATGCTCCAGGGGCCGAACCTCGACCTGTACCGCGACCTGTGCGCGCGCACCGCGAAGCCGATCATCGCCTCCGGCGGTGTCTCCAGCCTCGACGACCTGGTGGCGCTGAGCACGCTGGTCGCCGACGGCGTCGAGGGCGTGATCGTGGGCAAGGCCCTGTACGCCGGTGCGTTCACCCTGACCGAGGCACTCGAACTCACGCGTGGAGGCGACCAGTGAGTCTGGCCGACAAGCTCAAGGACAAGAAGGTCCTGGTCACCGGCGTCACCGGATTCGTCGGTGAGGCGCTGCTGCACCGGATCATCGGCGACCTGCCCGGGACCACCGTGGTCGCGATCATCCGCCCGAAGGGGTCGCTCAACGGCACCGACCGGATGGCGCAACTGCTGAAGAAGGACATCTTCAAGCCGTTCTACGGCGAGGGCACCGAGTACGCCGACGCCGAGGCGCTGAACAGTGCCCGGATCCAGGTGATCGACGGCGACCTGTCCGACGTACCGGAACTGCCGAAGGATCTCGACATCGTCGTGCACTGCGCCGGCGACGTCAGCTTCGACCCGCCGATCCACGAGGCGTTCACCACGAACGTGCTCGGCACGAAGAGCCTGCTCGAGCGGATCGTCGAAACGGCGCGGCCGGTCCACTACGTGCACATCTCCACGGCCTACACCGCGGGCCGTCGCCGGGGTGCGATCCCCGAGGCGTCGGTCGAGCACAGTGTCGACTGGCGGAGCGAGGCCGAGGCCGGGATGGCGATGAAGGCCCGGATCGAGGAGCAGTCCCGGTCCGCGCCGATGCTGGCGAAGTTCCGCAAGGACGCCGAGAAGCTGCACCGCCGGGCCGGCCACCTGACCGCCGCGACGGACACCGAGCGCCGCCGGACCGAGTGGGTCGCGAAGAAGCTGGTCGAGACCGGCACCGAGCGCGCCCGCAGTCTCGGCTGGACCGACTGCTACACGTTCACCAAGGCCCTCGGCGAGCGCGTGGTCGAGGAGTTCTCGGCCAAGTTGCCGACCTCGATCGTCCGGCCGGCCATCATCGAGTCCGCGGTGCAGAGCCCGCACCCGGGCTGGATCGAGGGCTTCAAGATGGCCGAGCCGCTGATCCTGGCCTACGGCCGCGGTGAGCTGCCGGAGTTCCCGGCCAGCCCTGACTCCGTCGTCGAGATCATCCCGGTCGACCACGTGGTCGGCGCGATCTGCGCGGTGATGGCGACCGAGCCCGAGCTGAACAAGCCGGAGTACTACCACGTCAGCTCCGGCGCCCGGAATCCGCTGACCTTCGAGCAGTTGTACGCCGGTGTCCGCGCGTACTTCTCCAAGCACCCGTTCGACCTCGGTGAGCGTGGCGCGGTCCGGCTCCCGGTCTGGAAGTTCCCCGGCGGCGACTCGGTCGAGAGCATGCTCCGGTACGGCGAGAAGGCCCACAAGATCGCCGACAAGATCATCACGACCGTGCCGCGGAGCGAACGGGTCCGCAAGTACGCGCGGGAGCTGGACGTACAGAAGCGCCGGCTCGACTTCCTCCGCCGCTACATGGATCTGTACTCCGAGTACGCGCAGGCCGAGCTGCAGTTCATCGACGACAACGTGCTGGCGCTGCACAACGCGCTCGAGGGTGACGACCGGGAGAAGTTCTGGTGCGACACCTCGATCGTGGATTGGCAGCACTACCTGCAAGAGGTGCACTGCCCGAGCGTGACGGACTCGCTGCGCCGGCTGGACGTCGTACGGAAGAAGCGGAACAAGGCGCTGGCCGAGTCGGCCGGCGTACTCAAGAAGGTCGAGCCGACCCAGGACGCGGAGGTCATCGCCGCGTTCGACATGGACGGCACGCTGCTGTCGTCGAACGTGATCGAGACCTACCTGTGGATGCGGCTGCCCGAGCTGGACAGCCACCAGCGGGTCGGTGAGATCGGTGCGATGCTGCGCCGGCTGCCGAAGCTGATCTCGGCCGAACGCAAGGACCGCGGTACCTTCCTGCGCACGATCTACCGCCGCTACGAGGGCGCGGATCTGGAGGAACTGAACCGCATCGTCGACGAGGTCCTCGCCGAGCATGTCCTCGAGCGGCTGAGCGGAGCCGCGGTACGGCGGATCCGCGAGCACCGCGCGGCCGGGCACAAGACGATCCTGATCACCGGCGCGGTGCGGCCGCTGACCCGGCCGCTCGAGCCGCTGTTCGACGAGATCGTCGCGGCCGAACTGGCCGTCGACGACCGCGGCCGCTGCACCGGCTTCCTGTCCGGACCGCCGCTGGTCGGTGAGTCCCGGGCGGCGTGGCTCAAGCACCGCGCCCGCGGTACGAACATCGACCTGTCCAAGTCCTACGCCTACGCCGACAGCCACTCGGACCTGCCGATGCTGTCGGTGGTCGGCAATCCGGTCGCCGTCTCGCCGGACGTGTCGCTGTTCCGGGCCGCCCGGGCCGCGCGCTGGCAGATCGTCGACTGGAAGACCCCGTCCTCTTCGTCCCGACTCGAGCTCCCTGGGGTGAACGCTCGATGATGCTCGCACTCGAGATGTACCGGTCGCCGGCCAAGTACCTGGCGGCCAAGGCGGTCGGCGGCCGCATCCCCGGCATCCTGACCGGTCCGGCCGCGCCGCTGCGTCTCGTCACCATCAACGAGCCGAAGGCCGAGCGGGAGGGCTGGGCGCGGATCCGCCCGATCCTGTCCGGCATCTGCGGCTCCGACCTCGGCATGGTGACCGGATCCACCAAGCTGTACTTCTCCGCCATGGTGTCGATGCCGTTCGTCCCCGGTCACGAGATCGTCGGCGAACTGCTCGACGACTGCGAGGACCTGCCGAAGGGCACCCGGGTGGTGATGGACAGCGTCCTGACCTGTGCGGCCCGCGGGGTCGAGCCCTGCCAGGGCTGCGCTTCCGGCAACACCAACCGGTGCGACCGGATCACCGTCGGCCACGTGGCGCCCGGTCTGCAGACCGGCTTCTGCCAGGACACCGGCGGTGGCTGGGGCAACGTGATGATCGCGCACCGCAGCCAGCTGTACGCCGTACCTGAGACACTCACCAACGAGCGCGCAGTGCTGGTCGAGCCGCTCGCCTGCGCCGTGCACACGGCGCTGAGGTCCAAGGTCGAGCCGGGCCAGTCGGTCTTGGTGAGTGGCGCAGGTGCGGTCGGCCTTTTCGCAACCCTCGCCCTCCGCGAGCTCACCCAGGCCGGCCGGATCACGGTTGTCGCCAAGCACGCCAAGCAGCGTGAGCTGGCCCGGGCGTTCGGCGCCAGCGATGTGGTCGCGCCCGACGAGGTCTTCCGCGGCGTACGACGCTCGACCGGTGCGTTCCGGTTGAAGCCGGAGATGGCCAAGGAGTTCCTGCTCGGCGGTGTCGACATCGCCGTGGACGCGGTCGGCAGCAAGGACTCGATCGACACCGTGCTCCGGGTGACCAAGGCCGGCGGCCGGGTGGTGCTGTCCGGCATGCCGTCGACCGGCGCGGACCTGTCGCCGGTGTGGTTCCGGGAGCTGGAGCTGGCCGGTACCTACGCGTCCGCGCGGGAGGAGCCGAACGGCCGGCCCGCCTTCGACACCGCGCTGGAGCTGGCCGCCAAGGCTCCGCTGGACGGCGTGGTCGGCGCGCGCTACCCGCTCTACCGCTGGCGCGAGGCGATCGACCACGCGCATTCGGCCGGCCGACTCGGCACGGTCAAGGTTGCTTTCGATGTGAGGGCCTCATGAGGGCCGTGACAGCGCTGCACGACGTACGAGAGAGGTTCTGACATGTCTCGGCCAGGGTTTGTGCTTGAGGTGGACGACCGGACTCCGCCCCTGCTCGTCCACAACGGTGAGGGATTCCTGCTGGAGCGCTTCCCGCTCGGTACCCGGGTGGTGTACCCGCCGGAGGCGCTGCCACCGGTGCGGGACGTGGACGAGGCGATCCAGAACGCACTGCTCAACCCGCTGGAGTCCGAGCCGCTGCCCGAGCTGCTGTTCGCCGGGATGCGCCTGACGATCGCGTTCGACGACATCTCGATCCCGCTGCCGCCGATGAAGAAGCCGGACATCCGGCAGCGCATCATCGAGGCGGTGCTCGAGCTGGCCGCGGCCGCCGGGGTGGACGACGTCGAGCTGATCTCGGCGAACGCCCTGCACCGCCGGCTCACCCCGAACGAGCTGCGCGACATCGTCGGCGAGCGGGTGTTCCGGTCCTTCTTCCCCGACGGCAAGCTCTACAACTTCGACGCCGAGGACACCGCGAACCTGACCCACCTGGGTCAGACCAAGCACGGCGAGGACGTGGAGATCTCCAAGCGGGCGGCCGAGTCCGACCTGCTCGTCTACGTGAACGTGAACCTGGTGGCGATGGACGGCGGCCACAAGTCGACGTCGATCGGCCTGGCGTCGTACAAGTCGCTGAAGCACCACCACAACAGCCACACGATGATCCACTCGCGGTCCTTCATGGACCACAAGGCCTCGAAGATGCACCACTCGGCCTGGCGGATGGGCGAGATCCTGACCCAGCACGTCAAGGTCTTCCAGATCGAGACGTCGCTGAACAACGACATCTTCGGCGGCCCGCTGGAGTTCCTGCAGAAGCGCGAGTGGGAGTGGTCGATCAAGGACCAGGCCTCGATGCTCGGCACCAAGCGCGCGCTCGCGGCCGCGCCGGGCAAGCTGCGGCACAAGATCTTCACCGACGTCCGGTCGAACTACGGCCTGACCGGGATCCACGCCGGCAAGATCGAGCCGGTGCACGACAAGACGCTGGACAACGTGCACCGCCAGCACCTGGTCGAGGTGCAGGGCCAGTCCGACGTAGCGATCATGGGCGTGCCGTTCGTCGGGCCGTACAACGTGAACTCGGTGATGAACCCGATCCTGGCCGCGTGCATGGGGCTGGGCTACTACTTCAACTCCTACCGGGGCAACCCGATCGTCCGCAAGGACGGCGCGGTGATCCTGTACCACCCGGTCGACTACGAGTTCAGCCAGTTGCACCACCCGTCGTACGTCGACTTCTTCGAAGAGGTGCTGTCGGAGTCGACCGACCCGGCCACGATCGAGGCCAAGTTCGAGAAGCAGTACGCCGAGGACCCGTGGTACATCCACCTGTACCGCACGTCCTACGCGTACCACGGCGTGCACCCGTTCTACATGTGGTACTGGATCTCCCACGCCCTGGACCACTGCGGTGACATCGTCTGGGTCGGCGCGAACCGCAAGACGGTCGAGCGGATGGGCTTCCGGTCGGCCTCGACGCTGCAGGACGCGCTGGAGATGGTCAGCCACTCGGTCGGCCGGTCGCCCTCGATCACGTACCTGCACAACCCGCCGCACCTGCTCGCGGACGTGCGCTGATGGGGACCAGCCTGGTGAAGTTCAGCCGCGACACCGCGCGTGACGTGAAGCAGGTCGCGCGCGGGTGGCGGTGGGGCCGGCGGCCGCAGGTGCCGCGGTCAGCCGAGCCGTACGTGATCCCGAAGGAGACCACGGTCTTCCCGACCAAGTGGGCCCGGACTCCGGCGGCGATCGCGGTCCGCGAGGTGCTTCAGAAAGGCGCCCTCAACTCGGTGCTGCGATGGGAGGTCAACCCGCAGGTCAGCGGGCTCGACTCGCTGCTGAAGCTGCACGGCCCGGCGCTGATCGTGGCGAACCACTCGTCACACCTCGACACCCCGCTGGTGCTGTGCACGCTGCCCGACGCGATGCGCCGCAAGACCGCCGTCGCCGCGGCCGCCGACTACTTCTTCGACACCTGGTGGCGGGCGACCGCGTCGGCGATCGTGTTCAACACGTTCCCGATCGAGCGCCGCGGCGGGAAGCTCAGCTCGACCCCGGGCGACCTGCTCGCCGACGGCTGGAACGTGGTCGTCTTCCCGGAGGGCACCCGGTCGCCGGACGGCTGGATGGAGCGGTTCCGGATGGGCGCGGCGTACCTGGCCGTCGAGCACGGCGTGCCGGTGATCCCGGTCGGCATCAAAGGCTCGTTCGCCGCGATGCCGCGCGGCCGCGGCTGGCCGGTGCCTGGCCGCCCCTCGGTCGCGGTCCGGTACGGCGATCCGCTGAGCCCGGCGGAAGGGGAGAGCGCCCGCGAGTTCGCGCCGAAGATCTCCGCGGCGGTCTCGGCCCTCCTCGACGAGGAGTCGACCACCTGGTACGAGGCGCGCCGCCGCGTGGCCGCCGGCGCGTCCCCGTCCCAGTCCGGCCCCGACGCCGCCCGCTGGCGCCGGGTCTGGGAGTCCACCGCCCCGCTCAAGCCGGCCGGTTCCAAGCGCCGCGCCTGGAAGTAGTCACCGCTGGTTGCGTCCGGAGAGTGCCTCGGACGCAACCACCGCCAGCGCCTCGTACCCGGCGTCGTTGGGGTGCAGATGGTCGCCGGAGTCGTACGCCGGGTTGAGTTGCTGCTCGTCGGACGGGTCTCCCACGGCTCGAGCGAAGTCGGCGACGGCGTCGTACTGGCCTGAGGTCCGGATCCAGGTGTTGACCTGGTCGCGGATCGCCTCCGCCCGCGCGAAGTCCGCCGGTTGCATGTAGTCGGCCTTGAACGGCGTGATCGTGGCTCCGACGATCCGGACGCCGCGTGAGTGCGCGGCCTTGATCATGCTCCGGTAGCCGGCGATGAGCTGGTCCGCGGTGACCCTGGCCGTGACGCCGCAGCCGCCGAAGTTGCCTTCGCTGTCCCAGATGTCGTTCTCGCCTTCCTCGACGATCACGGTGCGAACACCCGGCTGCCCGAGCGCATCGCGGTCGAACCTGGACACGCCTGACGCGCCGAAGCAGGGCAATTCGCTGAGCAGCAGGTTCCCGGTGATGCCGACGTTGGCCACTCCCAGCCGACTCGACTGCAGGCGCTCCGCGAGTGTGTCGGAGTACCGGCGATCGGCGTCGACGGTCGAGTTGTGCCCGTTGGTGATCGAGTCGCCGAAGGCGACGACGGTGCTGGCCGCGCCGGTCACATCGACGCCCGTGAGGTAGTAGACGGAATGGCTGGTCTCCCCGCCGGCCACGCTGTCGTACAGGTGATCGCCGGGCGCGGCGGTGGTCGTGGTGAGTCCGTCTTCGTGGTACGTCGCGGGCCCGGTGGCGCCGTCGACGTACAGGCTGATGACGAGTTGGTCTCCGGCGTCGGTCGCGATGGTCACCGGGTCCGACGTCATCGTTCGGCCGGCCGCGACAGTGGTACGGCGTGAGTCGTCGAAGGTCACCGTGTCGTGTGGTCCGCCTGTGGCCCTGGTCAGGGTCGTGCCGGTCACGTGCAGCGGCTTGGCGCCGTACTGGTTGGACAGCCGGATCCGCAGGCTGCGACCGCCGGTGCTGAGCCGGATCGTCTGCCGGATCGTCTGGTGGTCGAAGCCGGCGGTGGACCAGTTCGAGTTGTCAGCGGAGGGGCGTTGCATCGCGGCGGTCCAGGCGGCCGACCAGTGGGTGGCCGGTGGTTGCGCTGCCGCGGACGCCGGAAGGACGGAGGTGGTGGCCGCGACGAGCGCGGCGATCAGAGTGGTTTTCACGGTTGGATGGTTACATGGCATCTAGTTGCAGTGCAACTAGTATTGGCTCACTCCGGATCGACGACCGCGTACCAGCCAATCAGCAGGTGAACCGGGATGCCGCTCGGGTCGTCGTCCGCGAGGGTGTCGAATTCGTTCTGGAGCGCCAGCAGCCGACGCCGGAAGTCCGCGGCGCGGACGGGGCTCACGCGGGCGACCATCCCTCGCCCGATCAACAGGCCGAGCGGCGTCTCCGCCTCCGTGCCGATCGGCACTCGCCCTGCACTCAGGTTCCCGGTCAACTGGGTGTGGAACTCGCTGAAGACAGAGGACAGGGTGTCGGCGAACTCGGTGGACGCCGATGGGTCCGTGACAAGTTCCCGGCTGAGGGTGAAGGTCAACTGGGCGGTCCGGTAGCGCTGCTCCTGGATGCCGGAGACCAGCCGGGTCTCTGCCACCTGGATCAGGCCGGCCGCCTCGAGTTGCTTGAGGTGGCGGTAGAGCTTCGTCTGTGGTTCGCCGAGTGCCGCCGCGATCTCCTTGGCCGACATCACCGGCGCGGACCGGCCTCCGCTCATCAGTACACGCAGGATCGCGATCCGGGTCGGATCGGAGAGGGTCCGCATCGTCTCGAGGTCGGTGATCACCCGGACCGGCGAGACGTCGGCTGGTGGCTGCATGGCGCTCCTTCTTGCCCAATGTTCACCCGTCTGTCAATGTTCACCCTAACGTGAATATCGAGGTCAGGGGCTGGAATGAACGAGGAATGGTTACGGCGATTCGCCGAACTGGCGGTCCGGGTCGGCGTGAACGTGCAGCCCGGGCAGGGGGTGGTGGTCTCCGCCGACGTCGCCCAGGCCGAGATCGCCCGGCTGGTGGTCGAGCGTGCCTATCTCGCCGGGGCGCGGTGGGTGGAGGTTCTCTGGTCCGACGCCGTCGTCCGGCGGTCCGACCTCATGCACGCCGACCTGGAGGCCCTGACGGCAGACCGGCCCTGGGCATTGGAACGCACTCGCAGCTGGACCGACGACGGGATCGCATCGATCGCCCTGGTCGGTACACCGGATCCGGCTCTGTACGCCGGGATCGGCCCCGCACGGATGGCCGCCGTACGAAGGCAAGAGGCGATCGCCATGCAGCAGGCTGTCATGTCCGAAGGGTGGCGATGGACGGTGGTGACCGCTCCGAACGCCGACTGGGCCACTCAGGTGTACGGCGAGCCGGACGTCGACCGGCTGTGGGGCGTGGTTGCCCAGGCCATGCGCCTCGACGAGACCGATCCGGTCGGGGCCTGGCGGGAACGGTCGGCGGCCCTCGCGGCTCGGTGTGCTGCCCTCGATGCCCTGCAGATCAGCGAGCTCAGGTACGTCGGCGAAGGTACGGACCTGACCGTCGGCCTGCTGCCCGACTGCCGCTGGACCGGCGGCTCGACGGTTGACCCGGGCGGCGTGGCGTACCTGCCGAACATCCCGACGGAGGAGGTCTTCACCAGCCCGGACCGACGCCGCGCGGACGGTGTGGTCCGGCTGACCCGGCCGGTCGTCATCGCCGGCCAACTCGTCGAGGACCTGCGGCTCACGTTCGCGGACGGCCGGATCACCGAGGTCTCGGCCACGACCGGGGCGGACCTGGTCCGGTCGCAGCTCGACACCGACCCGGGTGCCCGCAGCCTGGGGGAGGTGGCCCTGGTCGACAAGGAGTCCCGGATCGCGCAGGCAGGTGTCGTCTTCCACAACACCCTGTTCGACGAGAACGCCGGCTGCCACGTCGCCTGGGGGCAGAGCTTCCCCTTCGCCGTCGACAAAGGCCTGGAGCTGACGCCCGACGAGCGCTACGCCCTCGGGCTGAACAACTCGTCCGTCCACACCGATGTCGTCGTCGGTGGCGACGGTCTGTCGGTCACCGCCACCACGCCGAATGGTCCCGTCGTGCTGCTTCGCGACGACATCTGGCTACTGCCGGCCTCTTGACCCGCGGGAGGGGTCTCGCCGGACGCTCAGGCGGGGTTCCCAGGGTCGAGTCGGTACCCTTTCCGCGTGACTCTTGCCGTGCGGGTGATCCCCTGTTTGGACGTGGATGGCGGGCGGGTGGTGAAAGGGGTCAACTTCACCGACCTGCGCGATGCGGGAGACCCGGTCGAGATGGCCAAGGTCTACGACGCGGAGGGTGCCGACGAGCTGACCTTCCTCGACATCACCGCGTCCTCGGGGTCGCGGGAGACGACGTACGACGTGGTCGGGCGGACCGCCGAGCAGGTGTTCATCCCGCTCACCGTCGGCGGCGGTGTGCGCGAGGCGGCAGACGTGGACCGGCTGCTGCGGGCCGGCGCGGACAAGGTCGGGATCAACACCGGCGCGATCGCCCGTCCGGACGTGATCCGCGAGATCGCCCACCGGTTCGGCAACCAGGTGCTGGTGCTGTCACTCGACGTACGGCGGGCCGCGGACCAGCCGAGCGGTTTCGAGGTGACCACGCACGGTGGCCGCAAGTCGGCCGGACTGGACGCGATCGAGTGGGCCAGGCGCGGTGCCGAACTGGGTGCGGGGGAGATCCTGCTGAACTCGATGGATGCCGACGGCACCAAACAGGGGTTCGACCTGGAGCTGATCCGGGCGGTGCGCGAGGTGGTCGACATCCCGCTGATCGCCAGCGGGGGAGCGGGGGCGCCGGAGCACTTCCCACCCGCGATCGAGGCCGGCGCGGACGCCGTACTGGCCGCGAGCGTGTTCCACTTCGGCGACTTCCGGATCGCCGACGTCAAGAAGGCGCTGCGCGACGCCGGGATCGTGGTCCGGTGAACGAGGTCGTCGAGTCGCCGCGGACCGAGCACAGGGAGCGCATGCTCGCGGACATCGAGCAGGAGTTGTCGGCGCTGTTCCGGCGCTCCCGGTCGGCGTCGCTGCGGCTGGCGCGCCGGGTGCACCCGGACATGGACGCGGCCGGTTACGCACTGATCTCCCAGATCGAGCTCGGCACGTCCGGCGGTCGTGCCGGCGTCCGGGCGTCCGACGTCGCCCAGGCGCTCGGCCTGGACAAGTCCACCGTCAGCCGGGGCATCACCCAGCTGGAGAACCTCGGCCTGATCGAACGCGTCGGCGACCCTGACGATGGCCGCGCCCGTCTGCTCCGGCTGACCGCCACCGGCGCCGACAGTTTCGGTGCCATGCGTGCCCAGCGTCAGACCGAGTTCAGAGCCATCCTGGACCGCTGGAATCCCACCGACCTGGCCGACCTCGGCCGCCTCCTCGCCCGCCTCAACGCCGACCTCACCTGACCGCCGACGGCCGACGTCAACCGACCGGCCACGGCCGACCTGAGCTGACCGGCGACGTCGGCCCGCGTTCAGCGGCCGGTGCGTTGGGCCCGTCCACCGCTGTCGTTGCCCGCCTCGCGCCACTGGGCCCAGGTCAGGTCGGTGTCGTTCCAGGAGAAGTACGGTTCGTCGAGTGACGGCACGAAGTACGTGTTGTTCTCGAAGCGATTGTTGGCTCCCGTGTAGACGGCAGCGTCTCCGATGTCCTGGACCGCACCGGTCGTCTGGCCGGTGGACAAGGTGACGCGGTTGTCGTGGACCCAGACGTTGCGAACGACGTGTGGTCCGTGCGGCGCCGGCTCCTCGTCGGCACGGCCGCCACTCTCGATCAGGGCGATGCCGTTGGCGTTCTCGCCGAGGGTGTTACCGGCGACCTCGATGAGTCCCGTGCCGCCCGACGACTGGATCTGGATGCCGGCCTGCCAGGCCCAGCCGCTGTGCCGTCGGCCGTTGCCGGAGATCTCGTTGTCCTTGATGGTGGCGTCGTAGCTGATCTCGTGCTGGATGCCGGCTCCCCAGTTCCCGGTGATCTTGTTGAACGAGTACTCCGTGTGGATGTTGCCGCCGTCGGTCCACAGGCCCGGGCCCAGGTTGTCGTGGACGTAGTTGTGCCTGACCGCGTGCCGGTCGGTGTGCCAGCTCTTGCTCCCGCCCGCTTCCCAGTCCGCCGAGTAGCCGGCCACACCGTTGAACGAGATCTCGTTGCCGCTCACCACCGATCCGTTGCCCCAGGCACCGAAACCGAGCTGGCCCTGGTGGTGCACGAAGTTCGAGGTGACGACGGCTCCGTCGGCCAGCCCCAGGCCGACGCCGTGGTTGAGGCGCACCTCGTTGTGCGAGATCCGCCAGCCGGACCCCATGCCATCCGGCGTGGTCCGGCGGGTCTCGACGACGGCCACCTGTGCCTCGTTGGCGGCCTGCTCGAGAACGAGGTTGGCGACGGTGACGTTGTCGACGGCCGCACTGATGAGGCTGGGAGCGACGGCCTGTTCGACCAGGTGGAGGCCAGGGTTGTCGCCGATGGTGATCGTGTTCGTGGCGTAGTCGGCATGGACCGTGCCGGCGGTGACGGCCGACCTGGATCCGACCCGACTCATCCGCTGCTTGTCCACGAACACGTCTTCGGCGTACGCACAGGTCGGCACGGATTCCACGCACTCGCCGTGGTCGCCCGGCTCCGTGGGCAGGAAGCCCGTGTTCGACCAGACACCGTTCCGCTGTTGCCAGCCGGTGAGTACCTTCGATCCACTGACCACCGCGCCCTGACGACCGATCATCGCGTCACCCTGCTTCGGCTCCAGGGGTTGCTCCAGCCGGTAGGTGCCAGGGGAGAGGCAGTACGTCGTACCGGCCGCGTGCGCGTCGATGACCGATTGGAGGTCCTCGGACGGACCGACCGAGACGCCGTCACAGGATCTCGGAACCGGACCAACAGGCCCGGTCAGTCCGGCGCGGCCAGGCAAAGCGGTGTCGGTCGGCTCGCCGTCGCACGACACGGCCGGCGATGCCGCCAGCAGGCAGATCACCGCGATCCAACGCGTCCTGGATCTCACGGTCCCATCCCGCCACGGAACCAGGGCCGGACTGTGGTCACCGCCACCCCGATCCCGAACGTGGTCCACAGCAGCGCCGCGACCTGCGGTCCCTCCAACTGGGGATCGAAGAAGCAGGACACCAGCACGGCCGTCGTCACCATCAGCGAGAGCACGCCCACCTGACGCCTGGTGTGGAGCCCTTCGCGGGCCAGCCGCCGGCAGCCGCCGATCATGCGCCAGTACCACCCCACCCACAAGGCGATCCACAACGAGATGCCGACCAGACCCAACCTGGCCATGATGTGCAGGTGCGAGTTGTGCGGGCTCCGCAGCGAGTCCTTGCCCGCATCGAGTATGCCGACCTCGCTGGCCAGGTTCTGGCCGAAGCCGGACCCGTCGATCAGATGGCCGTCCGCGACCTGTTTGTCGAGGATGCGCGACCAGAGTTGCTCACGCCCCTCGACGGTGCCGCCGAGGTTGCCGCTGGTTTCCTTTCCACCGAGGCTCACGACGTTGGAGATCAGCTGGGTGGCCGAGAACTCCCGCCCCTGCAGGCCGCCGAGCGGTACCTTCAGCGACAGCAGTGAGGCCAGTCCCAGGCCGACAGTCATCACGAGTACGACGCGGGCGGCGAGCCCCACGCGGTTGCGGAGGAACGCCAGTCCGACCGCGCCACCGGCCATCACGCCGAGCAGGCCACCGCGATTCTGCGTGGCGGCAAGTGCGACCACGACGAGCGCCATCAAGCTCCAGCCCGTACGGCTCCGAGCGCTGCGCGTCCCGGGCAGGAGCCACATACACCCGAGCACGAGCAGCGCGGCGATGGCCGAGCTCCCGGCCTTGTGCGACAGCACCGACACCGTGGTGAACGGCACCGTGGGGGCACTGTCCGACAGCGGATACAGCACGACGGCGAACGGCAGCCAGAGCAGCAGCCACGGAGCCAACCGGCTCAACCCGTTCGTCCACCGGTCGAGGAGCTCCGGGGACCTGGCCAGCGCGGCAATGACGAAGAACGCGAACAGGCAGTAGAACCAGAGCGCGGCATCCCGCACCGCGTCCAGGTGGTACGTCGCGACGCCGGGCACCGTCCGGATCAGTCCCCAGGCGGCGAACGCGATGAGCGGCGCGAGGATGGACTCGTCCCTGATCGGCACCTTGAGGTAGTGGGTGGCCACGACGGCGGCAGCAGCGCCCACCCCCAGCACCATCTCGCCTACGAACAACGGGCTACCGGGCAGATGGACGTAGGCGAAGGCCCGGTCGAGCAGCAGGTAGCCGGCCAGGAGAGGCCCGAGCAACCGCCCGTACAGGATCCAGAGACGTCCCGATGCGTCCGGAGGCGGCGCGCGCAGGTCACCGCCGAGCTCGCGCGGAGTACCTGCGGGCAAGGACATCCCGCATCAGTCCTGTGGTTGGTGTGCCGATGTACGGCGGCCCCTGCCGGGCCGGAATGCCAGCATTTCGACCGGCTGCATGGGCTCAGATCCGATCCGCGCTCGCAGCCAGCCGACGACCTTCGGTCCAGGACCGGTCCGCCGGTAGATGTAGCCGGCGACACTGGGCTCGACCTGCTCGAGTCGCTCCACCACTGTCACGTGGTCCTGCACCTGTTCGCCGGGGCCGAGGACGACGACGGTCGCATCGGAGTCCTGCACCAGTTCGACGGCGTTCGCCGCCGTCAGCACGGCGGGGCTGTCGATCAGGACGAGTTCGAACGACTCCTTGGCCTCGGCGATCAGCTTCCCCACCGCCTCGGCGTACGCCGTGCCGCTGGTCCGCCGCACCCGGGTGGGACCCGCCCGTAGGACGGTGACGTCCGCGTTGAGCGGGCTCGGCTCGATGCACTCCGACACCGGACAGCACCCGGCCACGACCTGTTCGAAGCCGTCGGACTGCGGGCTGCCGGGGAGAAGCAGACCGGTCAGGGCACTCGCGCCCGCATCGGCGTCCACCGCCAGTACGGGCGTCCCGCTCTCGGCTACCGCGAGCGCGACATTGGCGACGACCGTACTCCGCTCGGATCCGCTCTCGGCCGAGAGGAAGACGACGGCCATCCGGTGGTCCCGGCCGGAGCGCAGGCGCTCGACGGACCCCGCGGTGAACCGGAACGCCTCGGCGGCCGCGGACTGCGGATCGGCGGCCATCGGCAGGGGATGGGCGTTAGCCGACAAGGTGGATCGGATCCGGTTCCGGCCGGTCGGCGGGATGTCGCCGAGGAGAGGCGCGTCGTAGATCGCGACCGGGTCGAGGCGGTCGTCGAGACACCGCCGGCGGCCGGCCCGCAGATAGGCCAGTACGGCACCCAGGGCGAGGCCGGCCACCAGCCCGATCGCACCGGACCGCTTCGCGTTGCCGTTGATCGGCAGCTGCGGTTCGGCGGCCCAGGTGACGGTCGGGTGGGTGGCGAGGGCCAGCTGCAGATCTACCAATGTCTGCGTCCGCTGGTTCTGCAGGTCGGTCCGCTGGCCCTGGGTCCGGGCGTCGTCGATGGCTCGCTGGACCGCGGCGACATCGGCCGCACCTTGAGCCGCGATGGAGGCGGACCGTGCGTCATCGAAGGCCTTGAGCACCGCGTTGACACCGGCCTGGGCGACCTTGCTGCTCGGCCAGGTGAAGGTCAGCGCGACGATGCTGGAGCCGAAGCCGCCCGGTGTGGCCTGCTCCGGTGGGGTGATCTCCAGTGAGCTGTCCTCGCCCGCGAAGTCGCGCCGGGTCAGCGCGTTGCCGTTCAACTCCGCGTTGGCGAAGCGGACCGCGCGGTCGGCCACCTCCTGGGACTGCAGCAGCAGCACCTGACCGTCGAAGTACTGCGTGCGGGCCTCACCCTCGGCGAGCGTGCTCTGCGGCACCGTGACCGTGGCGTACGCGCGGTACACCTCGGCCTGTTGCATCGAGTACCCCACCGCTGCCACGGCCGTCAGCACAGCGATGACCGTGACCATGACCCAGTAGCGGCGTACCGCACTGAGGACAGTCGGCTCAAAGCGTGCTTGTTCGATTCCCGTGGCCTTCATGGCCTCACCTCAGTCGCTCCCCTGGACTTCGGTGCACTCCCCAGAAAATGCTCCCCTTCGGAGGATGATAGACGGAGAGTGGCTAGAATGGCGCCCTTCTCCAGAATTTCTCACGCTCCGTAATTGAAACCGGCCAGTCTGCCATATGGTTGCAGAAACCAACTACTTTGACATATAGTTGGGTTATGCAACTAGCTCAGGAACCCCTCGTCCCGGGGGTAGAGCGGGACGCGTCGGCCCAGGAGCTGCTCGAAGGAGTCAGCTCGCTGGTACGGGCCGTGCGTTGTATCGAGCATCGGCATCTGATCCCTGAAGGCCGGCTGCGCCGCTCCGACGCGAGCGTGCTCAGGGTCCTCCTCAGGGACGGTGAGCAACGCGGCGGTGAGATCGCCGCCAAGCTCGGCGTCGACGCGTCGGTGGTGAGCCGGCAGCTGACCGCGCTGGAGGCCGACGGACTGGTGAGCCGTCGACCGGATCCGGCCGATGCGCGGGTCGGGCTGGTCAGCCTGGCTCCCCAAGGCAAGGCCCAGCTGGAGGCCTTGTACTCCACCTACACCCAGCAACTTCGTACCGCCATGGCGGACTTCGACGACGACGCGCTCCTTGCCGCTGCGGAAACCATGCAGCGGATCGCCCGCGCCATCACCGAAGCCGCCACGAGCGTGAGGCGATCTCAACCCACAGGAGACTGATGACTGTCATCGAGACCCGGCGTGCGCCTGTGCCCACCGCGCCGGAACTCACCCACCGCGAGATCCTCGAGATCCTGATCGGCCTGCTCGCCGCGCTGTTCACAGCGATGCTGAGCTCGACCATCGTCAGCAACGCCCTGCCGACGATCATCGCCGAGCTGGAAGGGACCCAGACGCAGTACACCTGGGTGCTGACGGCGAGCCTGTTGGCCACCACGGTGTCCACGCCGATCTGGGGCAAGCTCTCCGACTTGATGAGCAAGAAGCTGCTCGTCCAGCTGGCGATCTCCCTGTTCGTGGTCGGGTCGGCACTGGCCGGCATGTCCCACAACGTGCCGTTCCTGATCGGCGCCCGCGTCCTGCAGGGCCTCGCGATGGGCGGCCTGATGGCGCTGGCCCAGGCGATCATCGGAGCGGCGATCCCGCCCCGCAGCCGCGGCCGATACTCCGGCTACATGGGTGCGGTGATGGCCGTCGCGACCGTGAGTGGTCCGCTCATCGGTGGCGTCATCGTCGACACCTCGTGGCTCGGCTGGCGCTGGTGTTTCTACGTCTGCGTCCCGCTGGCCGTGATCAGCCTGGTCATCCTGCAGAAGTACCTGCACCTGCCGCTGATCAAGCGCAAGGTCCGGATCGACTACCTCGGCGCGGTGCTGATCAGCATTGCGGCGAGCCTGCCGCTGCTCTGGGTCACCTTCGCCGGTCACGACTTCGCCTGGATGTCGTGGCAGTCCGCGCTCTTCGTCGGCGGCACGCTGCTGGTCGGTTTCCTCGCCGTGCTGGTGGAGAACCGGGTCAAGGAGCCGCTGGTCCCGCTGAAGGTCGTGCGGGAGCGGACCACCGCGCTGGCGATCGTCGCCAGCCTGGCGGTCGGTGTCGCGATGTTCGGCAGCGCGCTGTTCCTCGGCCAGTACTTCCAGATCGCCCGCGGCTACAGCCCGACCGAGGCCGGTCTGCTGACCATCCCGATGATGCTCGGGTCGTTCCTCGGCTCGGTCGGCTCCGGTCAGATGATCACCCGGTTCGGCAAGTGGAAGCGCTACTTGGTTGCCGGTGGCATCCTTCTGGTCGGCGGCCTGACGGTGCTTGGCACGATCGACCACACCACGCCGTACTGGTACGTCGGACTCGGCATGCTGGCGATGGGTCTCGGCATGGGCATGACCATGCAGAACCTCGTCCTCGCCGTACAGAACACCGTTGACGTCTCGCAGATCGGTGCGTCGAGTGCCACGGTCTCGTTCTTCCGCAGCCTGGGTGGTGCCGTCGGCGTGTCGGCTCTGGGTGCCGTCCTCGCGGTCCGGGTGCAGGATTCGATCGTCGCCGGTCTGCTCGCCAGTCCGGGTGGCGCCGACGCCGCGCGCAAACTGCAGGAGGGTGGCTCCGGCAGCACCAGCCTGCTGGACGTCGGCCACCTGCCGGCGCAGTTGGCCGAGCTTGTGCGGCAGTCGTACGGCGATGCGACCGGTCAGATCTTCCTGATCGCGGCCGCCTGTGCGGTGGTCAGCCTGATCGCGGTGCTGTTCATCAAGGAGGTCCCGCTCCGGCTGACGGTCGCCAAGGTCAACGACGTCGAGGACCTCGCCGACCGCGCGGTGCACGACTAAGGGCCACGACTAGAACTCAGGAGGCTCGAGTCCGTCGAGTTCGCGGGTGCGGATGTTCGGCGAGCCGACGAGCCACAGGACGGCAAGCAGGCCGCCGGCCGCGGAGACGAGGAGGGTTGCCCGGACACCGATCCAGGTGCCGAGCAACCCACCGACGACCGCGCCGAGCGGCCTGATGCCGTAGTTGATGGTGCTGTAGGCCCCCGACACCCGGCTCCGCATGTAGTCGTGCGTGACGGCGGCCTGCAGCGAGTTGTTCGGTATGTCGAAGCACATGACAGCGAACGCGCCGACGAACTCGGCCGCCGCCAGCGCGGTGGCCTTGACCCAGGTCGGGCCGTCGGCGAACGCCGCGATCGCGATGGCGCCGGGGAAGACCACGGCGCCGGCGGCGATCAACGGTCCGACGCCGAAGATGCAGCTGAGCGGGGAGGCGGCGACCGCGCCGAGCAGCCCACCGGCCGCACCGATGCCGAACGCGATCCCGATCGTCCCCGCGGACAGCTCCAGCTCCCGGCTGGCGAACAGCACCAGCAAGGCGGTGCTGATCAGGTTGAAGAAGTTGACGGTCGTCGAGCAGGCCAGGCTGCGGCGGAGGTACGGATGCCGGAGCAGGTAGCGCATGCCGGCGCGGGCGCGGCGCAACAGCGGTTCCGCTGTCTCGTCCGAGGCGGCCGGGGTCATCTCGATCCGGCGGATCTGGAGGGCGGAGAACGCGAAGGTCAACGCGTCGACGACGATCGCGACCGGTGCGGTCAGCCACTGCACGAGCAGGCCGCCGAGCGCGGGACCACCCATGAACGAGATCGACCTGGTCGCGGACAGCTTGCTGTTGGCCTCCAGGAACTGATCCCGCCCGACCAGCGCGACGAAGAACGACGCGTACGCGGTGTTGAACACGACATGCGCCGTACCGGCGAGGATCGCGATCACATAGAGCTGGCCGAGGGTGAGCGCGTCCAGCCAGTACGCCGCCGGCAGCGAGAGCAGGAGGACGGTCCGGGACAGGTCGGCCGCGATCATCAGCGGGCGCTTGTCCCGGCGGTGGTCGACCCACGTGCCGATGAACAGTGACGCGAGGTTCGGCAGCCAGACCGCCGCGGTCAGGAACCCGACCTGACTGGGCGAGGCGTTGAGCATGGTGACGGCGATCAGCGGCAGCGCCAGCTCGGTGATCCGGTCGCCGAACTCGGACACGCCCTGCGCGGACCAGAAGGTCCGGAACCGGCGGTCCCGCCAGAGACTGGTGGCGGACAGCGTGCTCACGGCGATCCCCCAGGCGGAGTTGTTGCTTCGGGCAACGTCATCCGCAGGTAGCGGACCGAGCCCGCGTCCGGTGGCGTCTCGCCCTCGTTGCGGCGTTGGACGTACGGCGCCAGCAGTTGCTCGATCGCGGATTCGATCGCCTCGGCCTCGGCCGGTGTGATGACCAGCCGGGTGTTGGCGGACCCTGCGACGCGGCTCCACCCGGCCTCGAGTCCGGGCTCGGTCTCGGCCAGCCACTGCTGCACCGCCTCGAGCGACTGGTTGATCATCTCGGCGCGGAGCAGCCGGCCGGCCTCGGCACCCTCCGGGGTGTCGGGCATCTCGTAGCGGAATCCGCGCGAGACCGCGCTCCACCAGCGCTGCCGCCGGTCCGAGCCGCCGTCCGGGGGAGGCCCGTCCACCACCAGACCGAAGTTCGCCAGGTGCCGCAGATGCCAGCTGGTGACTGACGGCGAGGCGCCCACGTGCTCGGACAGCTGGGTCGCCGTGGCCGGGCCGTTGCGCTGCAGCCAGCTGAGCGCCGCCAGCCGAACCGGGTGAGCCAGCGCCCGCATCGCCTGCGGGTCGGTGATCTCGAAATCGCCGTACGGATTTCTGAGAGACATGTTTCGAGAGTAATCTCTCAGATCTCCTGGGAGCAAGACCTGGCACTCTGGCCGGGGTCGCGCGAAACTTCTCCGCACCGGGACGGAACCGGGTGGGCTGGTCGCGCGTGTTAGCCGTGTGACGACCCGTTGGGGAGGTGCGCGGCGTGCACGACAGCGACGGTGACCCGGCTGCCGACGTGGCGGCGCTGTACCGCCGGACGTGGCCGCGGCTGATCGGTCTGCTGGTGTCGATCGGCGGATCGCGCGCCGACGCCGAGGAGGTCGCCCAGGACGCGTACGTGAAGCTGCTCGGCCGGTGGGACTCGATCCGCCGGTACGACGACCCGGAGGCCTGGGTGCGTGCGGTCGCGGTCCGGACGCTGGTGAGCCGGTTGCGTCGGCAGCAGGTGGCGACGCGCGCACTGGCGAAGCTCCGCGGACGGCCGGTCGCCGTCGAGGGCCCGGATGGTGACGCACTGGATGTCGCCGCCGCCCTGGCGCGGATCACGCCCGAGCAGCGGGCGGTCGTCGTACTGCACCACGTGATGGATCTGCCGGTGGAGCAGATAGCCGAGGAACTGCAGGTCGCGGCGGGCACGGTCAAGTCCCGCCTGGCGCGGGCGCGGCAGGCCCTGGCGCCACTGCTCACGGTCAAGGAGGTGTCCGAGCATGCGTGAAGCCCTGATGGAGTACGTCGACGAGCTCACGCCGGCCGAGGCGCCGCCGTTCGAGTACGTCGAGCGCACGGCCCGGCAGCGTCGTCACCGGCGCCGGGTTGTGCTGGCTGCGGTGGCGGCGGTTGTTGTGGTTATCGGGGGAGTCGCCGCCACTGTCGGCCTACCACGCGCGGGCGAGGAGCCCGCCGGACCGGAGAAGACCACGAACTCCCTCGACGACGGTCCACCGCCGAGCCAGTTCAAGGTCGGTACGACGGTCATGGTGCTGCAGGGTGAGGTCGGCGTGATGTCCGCGACACCGGTGCCGGACCACCCGTCCGTGCTGATGGTGAGCGTCGGACCCGGGATGGGTAACCCGCAGCCGTGTGTGCCGAGCACGGTCGTCCGCATCCTGTCCCAGGACCACACCTCGGTCCGGATTGCGGCGTACCGCTACACCGCCGTCGCGGATCAGCCGGAGACTCGGCACTGCAGGCCGTCCCTCGGTGCGATTGCGGTCGACCTCGACCTGCGCAGTCCACTCGGCGACCGCACCGTCTACGCGGGCAGCAGCGGTCAACGCGCCGTCCTGAACTGACGCCTCGCCGGGGTGGACCGCGACCACCCCGGCGGGCGTCTATACGCTCCTGCGCCAGATGTCGCTGATCAGGTCGGGCTTCATGCCGACCGCGGTGTAGAGGGCGACGGCGGGTGTCGGGTTGCTGCTGTCGACGTGGAGGATCGTGCCGGAGCGGCCGGCGGCGGCGTCAACGGCGAACGCGTCGTGCAGCAGGAACTTCGCCAGCCCGCGACCACGCGCGGACGGTACGACGGCCAGTCGACCGACGTACCCGCAGTTGTCGGTGCTCACGAAGTTGTCGTTGCACTCGGTCACGGCCACCGCCTGGCCGTCGAGCTCGACCGTCGTGAGCTGCGACCAGTCGAACGTCGACCGGCTCTCCCGCGACGCGAACCACTCGTCGTACGGCCGTGGATCGGCCCCGGCCTGCCCGCGGAACGCCTCCACCAGTACGGCGTGAGCCGCCCGGCGACTGCGGTCGTCGAAGGCCCCGCGTCGTACACTCGCGCCTTCCGGCACCGTCGGCGCCGGGATCTGGCCGTCGAAGTCGATGCGCATCCGGTGGATCGACGTGCCGATCGTAAAGCCGTGGGCGGCGACGATCTCCGGCAACAGCTGGTCCTGACGAATCACGCCGACACTCGCCACCACCTCGCCTGGCGCACCGTCGGACGCCCGTTGCATCGCCCGATCGAGAAGCCACCCGACGATGGCCGGATTCTCACTCAGCACCTCGAGATTCGCCCGGGTCCGGTCGTTGTTCGCCGCCGCGGTCGCGGAGCCGGCGAACTCGCCTGCCTCGTCCGTCACCACCCACCCGTCGGTGGCCGGATCGAAACCCGGGTCTCGCAGGTAGTTCGCCACGTCCTCGAAACTGTGCTTCGAGAACCCGATCAATGCGCTGGTGTAGGCGCCGGACCGCTCGGCGATCAAGGCGGCGTCCTCCACCCGCATCGGGCGGACGGCGTAGCCGTCAGGCAACGTCATGCCGCCCGCACCTCCAACCGCCAGACGTCGATCACCAACGACGCGGACATGCCGACCGACAGATAGAGGCCGAGGGCGGGCGTCGGGTTGTTCGTGTCCACATGCAGGATCGTCCCGGCCAGCCCGGCCGAGGCATCCTGCGCGAACTGATCTCGCAGCAGGAACTTCGCCAGTCCGCGCCCACGGGCCTCCGCGACCACGCCCAGCCGCCCGATGTAGTTGCAGTTCTCGTCCTCGAGGAACTGGTCCGTGCACTCCCGGAACGCGACCACCTTGCCGTCCAGGTCGAGCAGTGTGATCTGCGACCAGTCGAACGACGACTGGTTCTCGTGCGACGCGTGCCATTCCTCGAAGGTCCGTGGGCTGAACCCGAACTGGCCTGCGAACGACGAGTTCAGCACGTCCTGGGCCGCCCGTCGGCTCGCCTCGTCCGGCGCACCTCGGCGCGCCGTGATCCCGGCCGGCACAGCGGGTACTTCGACCGGTCCGGCGTGATCGATCCGCATCCGGTGGTACGTCGTACCGGTCGTGAAGCCGTACTCGGCCAGCCGGGCGCGGCGGGATTCGTCGGCGCGGTAGACGCCCACGTCCACAGGCACGGAGGCGTGCCCGTACGCGGTCGCGATCTCGGCTGCGCGGCGGGTGAGCTCGCCGAGCAGGTAGGCCTCGACGACCGGCTCGGCGGTGACGACGTAGACGTCGAGCTGGTGGCGGTCGCCCTTGCCGTAGATGGTGGCGAAGCCGGCCAGGCGATTGCCGTCGAAGACCAGCCAGCCGTCCGTCGCGGGCTCGAATCCGGGCGCGGTGAGCTCGTCGACGACGTCGTCGAGGGTGAAGTCGGCGAAACCGATCACGGCCATGTTGCAGGCGGCGACCAGGTCGAAGACCGCTTCCGCGTCCTCCTTGGCCGGCGGTCGGACGGAGTACGTGGCAGGCAGTACGGCGGTCATCCCCACATCGTGGTGAACGACCGCCGTACTGTCGAACTGATTAGCCGGATCAGCAGGCCTTCTCCCACTCGAGGTCACAGCTGGACTGGCTGGTCCGCAGGGTGTTCGGGCTCACCGCGGCGGGCGGTGCCTGGTCGCTCCACGACGCGAGCGTGACGCCGACCGCATCCTCGATCGACCGCGGGCTGACCAGGTAGTTGTTGCTGATCATCGAGAACACGAGCTTGCGGCCGTCCTGGTTGCTGACGTAGCCGGACAGCGCCGTCACGCCGGTGAGCGAGCCGGTCTTGCCGTGCAGGTTGTTCGCGGCCGGGGTGTTCAGCATCCGGCTGCGCAGGGTGCCGCCGACGAAGCGTGCCGGGTTACCCGCGATCGGCAGGCCGTCGTACCACTGCTGCCACCACGGCTCCTTCTGGACGCCGATCAGGATGTCGGTGACGCTGTCCGCGGTCACGTTCACCTTGCGGGACAGGCCGGAGCCGTCGGAGAGCCGGATCCGGCTGGTGTCGACGCCGACGCTCTTGGCGTAGTCGGTGACGACGCCGAGACCCGCGGACCAGCTGCCCTCGGCCTCGACCACGGCACCCATCGCCTTGACCAGCGTCTCGGCGTGCATGTTGTTCGACAGCTTGAGGAACGGCGTCATCAGTTCGCCGACCGTCATCGACTCGTCCCGGGCCAGCCGCCGCGCGGTGGCGGGGGAGGCCGCGTTCTTGATGTGACCGTCGACCCGGATGCCTTCGGAGGCGAGCGCGCGCTCGAACACGTCGGCCGCGTAGAGCTCCGGCTCCCAGACAGTCACCCACTCCTGACCGACCGAGGCGCCGAGCGGAACCGAGCCGGTCACCCGGACGATGTTGGTGCCGTGGTCGCGCTCGATGCTGAGCGTGTTCGACGACCCGGCCGCACCGGTCTTCGCGGTGTTGACCAGCTTGAGTACGCCGTTCCCCGGGACCAGCGTGAGCTTGACGGGTGCACCGACCGCTGCGCCGGGCCGGCTCTCGACGATCGCCGTACCCGAGTCGTAGTCGGTGTTCGGCGCGAGCGTGAGGGCGGAGATCTGGGCCGAGTAGTAGAACGGCTCGTCGTCCCAGGCCCAGCTGTCACCGAGCCGGGCGTGGTCGAAGTAGGTGTCGTCGGCGATCAGGTCGCCGTCGACGCTGCGGACGCCGGCCGCGCGGAGCTGCTTGGCCAGTCCCACGTAGTCGGACTCGAGCGCGGTCGGGTCGCCGTACCCCTTGAGGTAGAGGTCCCCTTGCAACTTCCCGCTGCGGACCGGCGCCGTCGCCAGTACGTCGGTGTGGAAGCGGTACGACGGGCCGAGCGTGTGCATCGCGGCCGTCGACGTGAAGAGCTTGGTGTTCGAGGCGGGCAGCATCCGCTGATCGCCGTTCCGGTCGTACAGCGTCTCGCCGGTCGTCGCGTCCCGCACCACCAGCGCGACCTGCGACCCGTCGTACCGGGCGTCGTTCAGCAGCGTGTCCAGCTGTTGCTGTAACGCCGTTTCCTGCACGCCGGCCGGCGCTCCGGCCGACTGTGTCACCACGCCGCCGACAGCCGCTGCGACAACGGCGACGGCGGCGACCACCCCGCGCCCCGACACTCTCGGTAAATAGCTCACGAGAACTCCCTCAAACCCAGGCGGAAACCAACAGCGGGAGTCTGTACCCCGGATCGCTCCAGGTCCAGGGATCGGCACAATTCCGCTCTGTCCATCCAGGTGAATCGATGGAAAACTGCTCCGCACAGGTTCCGCCCCACCTGAGGAGTACTGATGTTCCGACGACTTCTGGTGGCCGCGCTGGCCGCACTCAGCCTGGCCGCCCTGCTCTCGGCACCCGTGCAGGCCACGCCCCAGCGAGCTACGGCGGCAGAGTTCCCGGCCGAGATCATCGGCGAGGACTTTCCCGATCCGGACGCCTTCGAGCAGAACGGCACGTGGTACGCCTACTCGACGAACAACGGCCGCGGGCATGTGCCGGTGGCCAGCGCCACGAGCGCGAGCGGGCCGTGGACCATCCGCGGCGACGCCATGCCCGGCGGTCCGTCCGCGGGCTGGGCCCAACCCGGCCGGACCTGGGCACCGGATGTGTACGCGAACGCGGACGGCACCTACACCCTGACGTACACGGCCTGGCACAAGGCGTCCGGGCGGCAGTGCATCGGCGTCGCGACCGCGACCTCACCGCTCGGCCCGTTCAACCCGGTCGGTAGTGCGCCGCTGATCTGCCCGCTCGACCTCGGTGGCGCGATCGACGCGAACACCTTCGTCGCAGGAGACGGCACCCGCTACCTGGTCTGGAAGAACGACGGCAACGCCATCGGGCAGCCGTCGACGCTCTGGCTCACCCGGACGGCGAACAACGGTACGACGCTCGCCGGTGGCAACACCGCGCTGCTGACCTCCAGCGGCATCATCGAGGCACCCGACCTGGTCCAGCGCGGCAGCCAGTACGTCTTGTTCTTCTCCGGTGGCGGCTACACCGACTGCAACTACCTCACGTCGTACGCGACCGCGGCCAGCCTGAGCGGTCCGTGGACCACCGCCTTCCGGCCGCTGATGACGACCGCGACGTTCGACAACCACATCTGCGGGCCTGGAGGCGCGGACTTCGTCGGCGACAAGGTGTTCGTGCACGGGTGGGTGAACGGGTCACGGCACCTGTACGTCGCCGACGTCGGATGGGCGAACGACTACCCGGTCGTCCGGGGCAGCCGGGTCCGGTACGAGGCCGAGCGCGGCACGCTGAACCACTGCCAGGTCCGCTCGAACGCCGCCGGTGCCTCGGACGGCAAGGTAGTCGCGTACATCGACTTCGCCGACTCGTGGGTCGAGAACTCGGTGTTCGCGCCGGTCGCGGGCGGTTACACCCTGCACGTCGGCTACGCGAACGGTTCCGGCGCCGCCGCCAGCCACGGCCTGGTTGTCAACGGCAACAACCAGGGCTCGGTCAGTTACCCGGTCACCGGCTGGGACAACTGGCAGCAGAGTTCGGTCCAGGTCACACTCAACGCCGGCTGGAACACCATCCGCCTGACGAAGGGCGACCTCTACACGGAAGTCGACTATCTCGAAGTGCAATAGAGCGCCGCCTTCGGCGGCGGCGAGGGAGAGGGAAGTCGACTGTCTCGAGCTTCAGTAAGCTGCCGGGTCAGGGAATCACCCGGCGGTTCCCCGGGTCCGACCCGGGAACCACCCGTCCAGGGCGTGGCGCGGTGCAACTGCGCTGCAGCATGCCTCGTACCCTCGGTACAGCACAGCAGGACGGACGGGGAGCACGAAAGCGGGCCATGGCGAAACCACCTGAGCAGGTCTCGGACCGGCGACGACGGCCGTTCTGGCTCGACCTGCGCCGTACCGGCCGGGGACTGCAGGCGATGCTGCTGGGCGGCCTCCTGTCGCTGATCTCGCTCGTCATCACGTTCTGGACGCTGCCGCAGATCAGCAGTGACGGCCGGATGCCGATCCTGCGCCTGGTCCTGCTGCTCGCGCTCTTCAGCATCCTGATGCGCTGGGTGCTGGCCGGGGTCGCGATCCTGATCGGGTCGATCGGCGTCCTGGTCGGCGGGTTGCTCTCGCAGTTCGGCGTCGTCTACCTCGGCATCACCGTGGATCCCGGGGTGACCCTGCACGGGGGCGTGGGGGCGCCGCTGCTGGTGGCGGTCGTGATGGCCTCGGTCAGCGCATTCGTCGGCTGGATCGCGTACGCCGGGAGTGACGACGCGTACGTCGCCGAGGTGATGCGGGTCGTGCACCGGAGGGCGCGGAAGATCGAGGCGGCGCCGAAGACCGGGATGCTGATCATCCAGATCGACGGGCTGTCCGCCCCGCTGCTGAACTGGATGGTCCTGGCCGGCAACCTGCCCAACCTGGGCGGCTGGATCCGGGACGGCAAGCATTCGATGGTCGGCTGGCACACCGGCGTACCGGCGACCACCCCGGCCAGCCAGGCCGGCATCCTGCACGGCGGCTCGAAGCACATCCCGGCGTTCCGGTGGTACGAGAAGGAAACCGGCCGGGTGATGGTGACCAACCGGGGCCGGGACGCGGCCGAGATCGAGACCCGGATGTCCACCGGGCGCGGCCTGCTCGCCGACGGCGGCGTCAGTATCAGCAACAACTGGTCCGGGGACGCGGACAAGTGCGAACTGGTCTTCAGCCGGGCCGCGCTGCCGAACAGCCGCAGCCGGGGCTATGTGCGGTTCTTCTCCAGCCCGCAGGGCGCCGCGCGCGGACTGATCCTGTGCTTCGCGGAGATCTTCAAGGAGCTGCACCAGGCCCGGCGCCAGCGGGTTCGCCACCTGGTCCCGCGGGTCAAGCGCGGTGGCGCCTACATCTTCCTGCGCGCGATCACCAACGTTCTGCTCCGCGACCTGAACGTCTCGCTGATCACCGACGAACTGGTCAAGGGCACCCCGGTGATCTACTGCGACTTCGTCGACTACGACGAGGTCGCGCACCACGCCGGGCCGACCCGGGCGGAGTCCCTGCAGACGCTGGAGGGCCTGGACCGGGTGCTCGGTGCGCTACAGCGGATCATCGACATCCTGCCGCACTCGTACGAGATCGTCGTGCTGTCCGACCACGGCCAGAGCCAGGGCTCGACCTTCCTGCAGCGGTACGGCCGGACCCTGACCGAGGTCGTCGACGACCTGGTCGACACCACCAAGGAGCCGGTCGCGGCCGTCGGCAAGGCCGAGGGCTGGGGACCGGTGAACGCGTTCCTGACCGAGCTGAGCCTGCGCCGGAGCGTGGCCGGTTCGGTCACCCGGAAGGCCCTGCACGGCAAAGCGTCCAGCGGCGGGGTTGAGCTCGGCCCGAAGGACTGCGAGCCACCGGTCGCCGCCGACGAGCAGATGGTCGTCACGGCGTCGGGCAACCTGGCGCTGCTCTACCTCGCCACCACGCCCGGCCGGGTGCCGCTGGAGGAGATCGAGCTGCTGCACCCCAAGCTGATCCCCGGTCTGGCCACTCACCCCGGCATCGGCTTCGTGGTGGTCGACTCGCTGGCCGAGGGGCCGGTGGCGATCGGCGGTGCGGGGGTTCACGTCCTGCGGACCGGCCGGATCGAGGGCACCGACCCGTTGACGCCGTACGGCGAGCAGGCGGCGGCGTCGCTGCTGTGGCAGGCGGAGATGCCACACAACGGGGACATCGTCGTGATCAGCCGGCTGGACGACTACACCCACGAGGTGGCGGCGTTCGAGGAGCTGGTCGGGTGCCACGGTGGCATCGGCGGCTGGCAGACCGACGCCGTCCTGGTGCACCCGAGTCGTTGGGTGCTGGCTGAGCCTCCCGTAGGCTCCGACGCGGTCCACAGACTGCTGATCAGCTGGCTGGAGCTCCTGGGCCATCGCAAGGACCTGGACAAGCCGGTCGAGACGAGTGTGGAGGCCTGACGCGTGCGGATCACCTGGTGGGGGCATGCCACCACCACCATCGAGGCGGACGGCACGCGGCTCCTGACCGACCCCGTCCTGACTTCGCGCATCGCGCATCTGCGCCGTCGCCGTGGTCCGGCCCCGCTGCCCGACGCAGGCCGGTGCGACGCCGTACTCGTGTCGCACATGCACTCCGACCACCTGCATCTGCCGTCGCTGGCGCTGGTCGCGCCGGACGCCGCGCTGGTCGTGCCGCGGGGATCGGCGAAGCTGATCCACCAGGACCAGGGCGCCGCGCTGTCGGACCGCTGCATCGAGGTCGCCCCGGGCAACCAGGTGCGGATCGGTGCCCTCGACATCACTGCGGTGACCGCTCACCACGACGGTCGCCGGCTGCCGTGGTCCTCGTACGCCGGACCTGCTCTCGGCTACCGCGTGGATAGCTCGCCGAGTATCTGGTTCGCCGGCGACACGGACCTGTTCGATGGTCTGGCGGCGGAAGCCGGTCCGGTCGACGTGGCCGTGGTTCCCGTCGGCGGCTGGGGGCCGTCGCTCGGTGAGGGGCACCTGGATCCGGTTCGTGCCGCGGAAGCGGTTCAGCGGGTCGGAGCCACGACGGCGGTGCCGGTACATTTCGGGACGTTCTGGCCGATCGGGTGCGACTGGCTCAAGCCGGAGCTGTTCCTGCCACCGGGGGACAGGTTCAAGACCGCGATGGCCGAGCTGGAGCCCGCGGTACGGGTCGAGCTCCTGGTGCCTGGCGAGTCGGCCGAGGTCAGCGGATGAGCGGCGACACGCGCTTTGACCTCTGGTACCTGTTCGCACTCGCGGGAGCCGTTCTGATCGGAGCGGTCCTGCCGGTGCTCCCGACCGGGGCGGCCGTCTCGGCCGGTGCCGTGCTGGCCTCGCACAGCAATCCAATCGGGCTGGTCGGCGTCCTGATCGCCGGTGCCGCTGGTGCGTACGTCGGCGACCTGATCGTGTACGCCGGTTGCCGGTTTGGCGGCGAGCGGCTGGCCAAACGCATCGGCTGGCTGCGCGACAACGCCTCGCTGGACGCACTGCGCGACCGCTTGGACGACCACGAGATAGGTGTGTTGCTGACGTCTCGGCTCATCCCGGGCGGCCGGGTCCCGGTGCTGCTCGCGGCCGGGCTGGCCGGGTACAGCTGGGAGCGCTTCGCGGTCGTGGACCTGGCCGCGTCGTCGATCTGGGCGGCGGTCTACATGGCGATCGGCCTCCTCGGTTTCGTCTTGTTCGACGAGCCGTGGCAGGGCGTGCTGGCCGCGATCGTGCTCGTCGTACTGACCACCGTGGCCAGCAGCATGGTCCAGCGAGCGCGTCGTCGGCGCGCGGGGAAGTCAGACTCCGAATGACGCGCTGCGGAGCCGCTCGACCGTCTCCGCGTCACCCTCGAGCTGGACGTCGGCCACCTGCTGACGGCCCATGCAGAACAGCACCAGCTCGGCCGGCTCGCCGGTCACAGTCACGGACCCGCGCTCGGTGGGTCGCTTCGCGACGGACGTCGTACCGTCGGGGAGTCTGAGCACCACGCCGCTCGGGGCCTTCCGGAGGAACGACTTCGCGCCGAGCCGGACGCCCTTCCACAGGCCCTCCTGCTGCTCGGCCGGCAGTGTGCGGACCTCGTACGACGGCTGGGCCCGGCGGACGTCCTCGTGGTGCACGAAGTACTCGGTGGTGTTGAGCTGGTGGCCGAGCTTCGGGAACGCGTAGATCGAGGCCCGGGGCGGCCCGTTGCGGACCTTGTCGACGACCTCGGCGAAGCTGTAGCGCCCCTTGGCCCGCGCCATCCGTCGCGCGGTGGTGTCCGACAAGGCCGGAATCATGATGCCGGGTCCCGCCATCGGATCGGCCTCCCGCACATACAGATGCACGGCGAGGTCGTAGGTCAACCATCCCTCACACAGCGTGGGCTGATCGGGCCCGAGCTGATCGAACAGATCACACAGAGCAAGTCGTTCTACCCGGCTGTAGTCGGTCACGAACTCGATCGTAGTTGTCTGCACCGAATGGCAGAATGTCAATCGTTGTCATGCTTGTGCCTGGTGTTCGCACCTGACTGCCCTGGAGAGTGTCTTGCAGCCGAAAGTCCCCGACAAGGGAAGTGTGACCCGGCGGGGGCTCGCAGTTCTGCGGGTCGCGATCTGGGAGGAGCCGTGGATCTTCGCCTTCTCCGTGCTCGCCGCCATGCTCTACGGAGCGATGACGGTGGCCATCGGCTTGGCGCTGGGCTGGGCGACCGAACACGTGCTCCGGCCCGCCTTCGAGACCGGTCACACCACCTTCGGTGCGATCGCCTCGCTGATCGGGCTGTTCATCGGGATCGCCATCCTGAACGCGATCGGCGTGGTCGGGCGTCGGCTCGGAGCCGGCGTGATGCAGTTCCGGCTGCAGGCGACGTACCGCCGCCGCGTCACCCGGCAGTACCTGAAGCTTCCGCTCGAGTGGCACCACCAGCACTCGACCGGCATGTTGCTGTCGAACGCCAACGCGGATGTGGAGTCGACCTGGTTCGTGATCGCTCCACTGCCGATGGCGATCGGTGTGATCGCGATGCTGGTGTTCGCGACCGTGGCGATGTTCGCGGCCGACCCCTGGCTCGCGCTCGTCGGCTGCCTGGTGTTCCCGCTGGTGTTCGTGGCGAACGTGATCTTCCAGCGCTACCTCCAGCCGCTCGCCACCCGGGCGCAGCAGCTCCGTGCCGACGTCTCCGAGGTCGCGCACGAGTCGTTCGACGGGGCGCTGGTGGTCAAGACGCTGGGTCGCGAGGCCGCCGAGACCGAGCGCTTCCGGGACCCGACGTACCAGCTGCGGGACGCGAACATCGCGGTGAACAAGGCCCGCGGCCTGTTCGACCCGGTGATCGATGGCCTGCCGCGGCTCGGTGTGCTCGCGGTACTGCTGGTCGGCGTCGTCCGGGTGCAGTCGGGTGGGGCGGACGCGGGTGACGTGGTCCAGGTGGCGTTCCTGTTCACGCTGATCGGCTTCCCGATCCGCGCGCTGGGCTGGGTGCTCGGTGAGTTGCCGCGGTCGGTCGTCGGCTGGGATCGGATCCAGCGGGTGCTGACCGCGGAGGGCGGGATCGAGTACGGCGAGGCGCGGCTGACCTCGACGAAGGCGGCCCGGTTGCAGGTGGCCGGCGTTCGGTTCGGGTACCTGCCGGACCGCGACGTACTGGCCGGAGTGGACTTCACTCTCGAGCCCGGACGGACCGTCGCGATGGTCGGGCCGACGGGCGCCGGGAAGTCCACGATGACCACGCTGCTGATGCGGCTGGTCGATCCGGAGCAGGGCGCGGTCAAGGTCGACGGGGTCGACGTGCGGGACCTGGCCCGCGACGAGCTGGCCGGATCGGTCGCGCTGGTGGCGCAGACCGCGTTCCTGTTCGACGACACGATCCGCGGCAACATCACGCTCGGCGGCGACTACAGCGACGAGGACGTCTGGGATGCGCTGCGGATCGCCCAGGGCGACGGATTCGTGAAGCAGCTGTCGGACGGTCTGGACACCAAGGTCGGTGAGCGCGGTACGACGCTGTCCGGCGGCCAGCGGCAACGCATCGCCCTGGCCCGCGCGCTGGTACGGCGTCCTCGGCTGCTGATCCTGGACGACGCGACCAGCGCGGTCGACCCACAGGTCGAGGCGCGGATCCTGGCCGGGCTGCGGTCCGCCGTACAGGACGCCGACGCGGCGACGACCGTGTTGGTGATCGCGTACCGGAAGGCGACGATCTCGCTCGCGGACGAGGTGCTGTTCCTGGACGAGGGCCGGATCGCGGCGCAGGGGACGCACACCGAACTGCAGGAGACGTCGGCCGCCTACCGGGATCTGGTCGACGCCTACGAGAAGGACGCGGAGCGACGCCAGGAAGAGGCGGATCTGGCCGCGGAGATCGACGATCTGGACTCGGAAGGAGCATCCGCGTGAGTGCGGCAGAAGCCAGCCGGTTGGACCACGGCGATGACGCCGGTGGTCTCGAGACCCTGCGGCAAGGGCTGAAGGTGTCGCCCGAGCTGGCGAACGGGTGGTGGGTCACCGGGATTCTCGCGCTGACCATGACCGCCGGGCGGATCGTCGTACCGATCGCGGTGCAGCAGACGATCGACAAGGGGCTGTCCGGTCCGGGCGGAGCGGACCTGTCGTACGTCGCGTGGATGTGCGTGGTCTGTACGCTCGGCATCCTCGTCACGGCCGGAGCGTCGTACCTGACGACCGTGCGGCTCGCGATCAACTCCGAGCACGGGCTGGCGACGATGCGGATCAAGGCGTTCCGCCATGTGCACGACCTACCGGTGCTGACCCAGAGCACCGAGCGGCGCGGCGCGCTGGTCAGCCGGGTCACGTCAGATGTGGACACGGTGTCGCAGTTCCTGCAGTTCGGCGGGTTCATCTTCCTGGTCAGCATCGGCCAGATGCTGCTCGCGACCGTGGTGATGTTCGTCTACTCCTGGCAGCTCGCGCTGGTGGTGCTGCTGTGCTTCATCCCGCTGTTCGCCAGCCTGAAGTACCTGCAGCGGGCGATGTCGAAGGCGTACGGCATCGTCCGGGCGAAGGTCGGCGAGATGCTGTCCGCGGTCGCCGAGCCGGTGGTCGGCGCGCAGGTGGTCCGCGCGTACGCGATCGAGAAGCGGACGCAGGACCGGATCGACACCTCGATCGAGGACTACCGGCGGCAGGCGACGAAGGCTCAGGCGCTCACGGGTGTGACCTTCTCGATCGGCGGTCTGGCGGCGGGTCTGGCCAACGCCGGTGTGCTGTCGGTCGGCGTGCTGCTGGGCGTCGACAAGCAGGCGACACTGGGGGAGCTCCTCGCGTTCATGTTCCTGGTGGCGCTGTTCTCCGACCCGGTGCAGATCGCGACGCAGGTGCTGACCGACGCGCAGAGTGCGTTCGCCGGCTGGCGTCGGGTGCTCGGGGTGATCGCCACGCCGGCCGACGTGGTCGACCCGGGTGAGTCAGGGGTGAAGCAGCCGCGCGGGCCGATCACGGTCGAGTTCGCGGACGTGGACTTCGCCTACCCCGAAGGCGAGTTGGTCCTGCGGGACGTCGGCGTACGGATCGAGCCGCATCGGCGGGTCGCGGTGGTCGGCGAGACCGGCTCGGGGAAGACGACGTTCGCGAAGCTGCTGACCCGGTTGATGGATCCGACCTCGGGATCCGTGTTGCTGGACGACGTGGACGCGCGGGAGATCTCGTTCGAGTCGCTGCGCGAGCGGGTCGTGATGGTGCCGCAGGACGGCTACCTGTTCGACGCGTCGCTGGCCGAGAACGTGCGGTTCGGCCGGCCGGAGGTCACGGACGCGGAGTTGCTGACGGCGTTCGAATCGCTCGGGCTGACGGACTGGCTGGACTCGCTGCCGGAGGGACTGGATTCGCCGGTCGGGCAGCGTGGTGAGTCACTGTCTGCGGGTGAGCGTCAGCTGGTCGCGCTGGTCCGGGCGAACATCGCGGACCCCGACCTGCTGGTGCTCGACGAGGCGACGTCAGCCGTCGACCCCGGCACCGAGGTCCGGGTCAACGCGGCATTGGAGCGGCTGATGGCCGGGCGTACGTCCGTCACCATCGCGCACCGGTTGTCGACCGCGGAGGCGGCCGACGAGGTGCTGGTCTTCGACAACGGGGAGATCGTGGAGCGCGGCGCGCACGCCGAGTTGGTCGGCGCCGGCGGGGTGTACGAGCGCCTGCACGACAGCTGGATCGCGCAGCGCAGCGCGGCCTGACCAGCCGGGCCTCACCGCCGGGCGAAAGATGGGCCAGACCGCTGGGCGAAGGGTGGGCCTGACCGCTGGGCGAGGGATGGAGCCGGGACCCCGGGAGGGTGGGTCCCGGCTGCACCCACGGTCATGCTCAGGCGGTCGGGGCAGCGCCGTTCTGCTGACCGGCCCCCGGCTGCGGCACGAGCAGGAACTCGACACCGCCCTTGTCGTCGACCGCTGCGTCCAGGATCTTGTCGTCCAGGGCGTTCGCGGCGTTCTCCTCCAGGAACACGCGTGCTCCGGCCTCCTCCACCACCTGGTCACCGGGCCGCGGCGCCTCCGTCGTCGTCACCGCGAGCGCCGGATCCGCGGGGTTCTCCTGCGAGATCCGCACCCCGGCCCCCTCCGGCGCGCCCTCGACCCCCGTGATGCTCTTGATCACCAGGGTCGCGTTCTCAGTCAGGGTAAGCACAGCCCACTCCATCCGTAGATTTCACTGAGCCCGCCCCGTGCCCGATCCCCCAGAACACAAACACCACCCCACGGCCCCGAGCCACCGCCCCCCGCGCCGCCGCCCCCCGAGCCACCGACCCCGGCGCCCGGTGGTGCCCCGGGCGACTTGGTGCACCACATACGTACGATTTCGCACTCGGCGTACGGATCCTGTGCACAAGGTCAGCTCTAGGCCGCGTCGCTCCCGGCCAGGCCGGGCAGGGGCGCTGGGCGCCAGGTCGGGGCCGGGCCGGTACGGCGGGATCCGCGATCGAAGGCGGCACGGAGTCGCCGTACCAGCTGGTCGGGGTGGGAGACAGCGTCCTCCCAGCCGAAGTGGACCAGTTCCACGCCGAGGTCCGCGAGTCGCTGGTCGCGCCGGAACGATCGGCGCAGCAACCGGCGCCGAGCCGTGGCGGTTGCTGCCTCGAACTTCTCGAGTCCGTCGGCCTCACCGACCGTACGGAAGTCCGGCCACCAGAGATCGACCCGCTCCTTCATCCAGCCGTGATGGTCCCAGAACTGCGCCTGAAGGAGCGGAACTGGCAGGCCGGCTTCGGAAAATACCGCGCGCGCGAACGACTCGAGCGCCGACTCCGCGCGCGAGTTCCCGAGCGCTACGGCTGCTCGCGCAGCCTGGACGCCGGGCCAGCGGCGCTGGCGCTGCAACACCGCTTCCAGATCTCCGCGGGACACGGACGTGGACAGGGCATGGTCGATCGTGACCAAGGCTTCGCGCAGCGGCAGCTCTCGGGCGAGGTCCACCGTGGTTCGTGCGTCCGAGGTGATCCAGAGGCCACGGTGCAGCTGGCAGTCCGCTGCCGTGAGGCCGGCGCAGCGCAGAACGACGTCCGCACGCTTCAGATTGCGCCGGGAGCCGGGCTCGCAGCTGAGCCAGATCGACCCGGGAGCCAGCAGGCGGTTCGGGTTCGTCCAGACCCGCAGTCCGGCGAGCTCTGCGGCTGTGCAGTGGCTGATGATCGACTTCGGATGCGCCGCCTGAGCGCACCCGGCGCGAGCCAGACGTGGTTCGAGGTCTCCTCTGACGTAGTAGGTGTGCGCACGCTGCAGGACACCGTTGCGCAGGAGCCGCTCGACGTCGTGCTTGCGCAAGCCCAGCTGTAGAAGCTCCAGATGCCGCAGAGGCCGCCCCCACTCCGCCACCAGCCGAACCCTGACCCCCTCCCCGAGCCTCTCCACGCTCCCATCCTCCCCAAAACCGCCGCCCCCTGCCCGGCCGCCCTGTGGATAACCCGACCTACTGCATGGCGTCCGTACGACGACGCGCGTCTGGTACGGACGCCATGCACAAAGTCCGCCTCGAGCGGCGGGGAAACCAGGGTGCGGATTGTCGGCGCGGTGGTGTGTGATGCGGGTATGGCGATTGTGTTGGGGATGCCGGGGGTTGATGAGCTGGGCGACGTTGTGCGGGCGCTGCGCGGGTGGCAGGACGATGGGGCTCCGATCCAGTTGCATCCGGGGGATCTCGGGTGGTTCTGGCGGTTCGGGGCGGAGCGGACGGCCGCTGCCACCAGGACGTGGAGCCGTGACGGCGAGGTCGTCGCGGCCGGGATGCTCGACGAGCCGGAGCTGATCCGGCTGGCGATCGCGCCGGATCTGCAGCATGACGAGGAGCTCGCACAGCAGTTGGCCGAGGACGTCTCCGCGCCGGAGCGGGGTGTCCTGATCGAGGGCAAGGTGTACGTCGAGGCGCCGATGGGCTCGCTCGTCCAGGACCTGCTGTTCAAGGACGGGTGGATGACCGACGACCCGTGGGTGCCGTTGCGACGCGACCTGAGCGAGCCGGTGCCGGATCCAGGCCTCCGCGTCGACGTGATCGGGGCCGAGGAGGCGCACGAGCGGACGGCCGTGCAGCGGGCGTCGTTCGACGGCTCCACGTTCACCGACGCGCGCTGGCACGCGATGGCCGACGGCGTGCCGTACGCGGACGCGCGATGCCTGGTGGGGCGCAACGAGATCGGTGAGTCCGTGGCAGCCGTCACCGTGTGGTCGGCCGGGGAGGGCAGGCCGGGGCTGCTCGAGCCGATGGGCGTGCACCGGCTGCATCGCGGCCGCGGCTACGGCCAGGCCATCACGGTCGCGGCGGCGCGAGCCCTGCAGGACCTGGGCTCGTCCAGCGCGATCGTGTGCACGCCTGGCTTCAACGTCGGAGCCGTCGCCACCTACAAGGCGGCCGGCTTCGAGCAGTTGCCGGACAAGCGCGACCTGTACCGCAACGACTAGGCGGCCGCAACGACCAGGCGGCCAACGACTAGGCGGACGCGTCGTCGGCGGCCCGGAGCACCCGGAGGATGTTGCCCCCGGCAAGCTTTGCCAGTTCGTCGTCGCTCCAGCCGCGGTCGGCCAGGGCGCCGAACAGGGCCGGGTACGACGACACGTCCGGGAGCTCGACCGGGAATTCCGGGCACCCGTCGTAGTCGCCACCGACGCCGATGTGGTCGACTCCGGCCACCTCGCGGACGTGCTCGACGTGCTCGACCACATCGGCCAGAGTGGCGAGCGGCTTGGGCTTGCCGTAGATCTCGGCCAGGCGCTTGCGGGTCTCGGGTTCGTTCGGGTCCAGGCCCTGCTTCTCCGCTGCCTCGCGCGCTCCCGCGACCCAGTCGACGTACGCCTGGGAGACGAAGTACGGGACGAAGGTGACCATGCACACGCCGTCGTTGCGGGCGAGTGTCTCCAGTACGTCGTCCGGTGCGTTCCGCGGTACGTCGCAGACCGCCCGGGACGACGAGTGGCTGAAGATCACCGGCGCGCTGGTCACCCGCAGCGCGTGCCGCATGGTGTCGGGGGAGACGTGCGACAGGTCGACCAGCATGCCGATCCGGTTCATCTCCCGGACGACCTCCTCGCCGAAGTCGTTCAGTCCGCCGAGCACGGGCTCGTCGGTCGCGGAGTCGGCCCAGGACACGTTGTTGTTGTGGGTCAGCGTCATGTACCGGACGCCGAGCTCCCGCATCACCCGCAGTACGCCAAGCGACTCGCCGATCGAGTGGCCGCCCTCCATCCCCATCAGTGAGGCGACCCGGCCGGCCTTGATCGCCGCGTCGACGTCGGCGGCGGTCGATGCCAGCTGCAGCGCGTCGGGGAACCGATCCACCAGCCGGAGCATGAAGTCGAGCTGCTCGAACGTCCGCCGGACCGAGTGCTCGTCCTGCGGGACCCACAGCGACCAGAACTGCGCGCCGACCTGTCCCTCTCGCAGCCGCGGCAGGTCAGTGTGGAGCTGCGGCACCGAACCGCTCAGGTCGTGTGCGTCCAGGTCGTAGTCGCACAGTTCGTAGAACGCGATCGGCAGGTCGTTGTGCCCGTCGATCACCGGCTGCGCCGTCAGGACGTCCCGGACCCTCGCCTCACTCGATGTCATCTCGCCATCCTGACAGATTCTGCCCGCGGTCAGGCGGCGGCTGTGCATCGGCGACAATGGGTGGGTGAGCATCGACGAGCTGACCTTCGACGCGGCCGGGCTGATCCCGGCAGTGGTGCAGCAATACGACACGCGCGAGGTCCTGATGGTGGGCTGGATGAACGCCGAGGCGGTACGCCGTACCGCGGAGACCGGACGGAGTACGTTCTGGTCCCGCAGCCGGCAGGAGTACTGGGTCAAGGGCGAGACCAGCGGCCATCGTCAGCACGTCAAGCAGATCCTCGTCGACTGCGACGCCGACACCCTGCTCGTGCTGGTCGACCAGGAGGGCCCAGCCTGCCACACCGGGACCCGCAGTTGCTTCGAGCACGGCGAGATCGAGGTCAAGCCGTGAACCAGAGCGTCACCGAGACCACGATCGCGAAGGAAGCCGTGAACAGCCCCAGCCTCGAGACCTTCCGGGAGTACGCCAAGGACCGCCGTGTCATCCCGGTGACGCGCCGGCTGCTCGCGGACGCGGAGACGCCGATCGGTGTCTACGGCAAGCTCGCGGCCGAGCGCACGGGCACGTTCCTGCTCGAGTCCGCCGAGAACGGCGGGGTCTGGTCCCGCTATTCGTTCATCGGCGTCCGCTCCGCCGCGACCCTGACCGAGAGCGACGGCCAGGCCGTCTGGACCGGCAACCCGCCGGTCGGCCTGCCGGAGACCGGCGACCCGTTGCAGGCGCTGCGCGAGACGCTGGAGATCCTGCACACGCCCCGCCTGCCCGACCTGCCTCCGCTGACCGGTGGCATGGTCGGCTTCCTCGGGTACGACGCCGTCCGCCGGCTGGAGCGGTTGCCGGACACAACGACCGACGACCTCGGCCTGCCCGAGCTGACCTTCCTGTTCGCCACCGACCTGGCCGCTCTCGACCACGAGACCGGCGAGATCTGGCTGATCGCGAACGCGGTCAACTGGGACGACTCCGACGAACGGGTCGACGAGGCGTACGCGGACGCGGTCCGCCGTCTCGACGCGATGGAGGCCGACCTGGCCCAGCCGACGCCGTCGTACGTCGTCCGCGCGGACCGCGGCGCGCAGCCGGATCCGCACCGGCAGCGCTCCAGCGCCGAGTACCGGGAGGCGGTGGAGCACGCCAAGGAGGAGATCCGGGCCGGCGAGGCGTTCCAGATCGTCGTGTCCCAGCGCTTCGAGCTGCAGAACACCGCGTCTGCGCTGGACGTCTACCGGGTGCTGCGCCGGTCGAACCCGAGCCCGTACATGTATCTGGTCCGCCTGGACGGCTTCGACATCGTCGGCTCGAGCCCGGAAGCGCTGGTGAAGGTCACCGAGAACAAGGTGATCCTGCACCCGATCGCGGGCACCCGCCGCCGCGGCGCCACCCCGGAGGAGGACCACGCGCTGGAGGAGGAGCTGCGCGCCGACGCCAAGGAGCGCGCCGAGCACCTGATGCTGGTCGACCTCGGCCGCAACGACGTCGGCAAGGTGTGCGCACCGGGCACGGTCGAGGTGGTCGACTTCATGGACGTCCGCCGCTACAGCCACGTGATGCACCTGGAGTCGACGGTCACCGGTCAGCTGGCCGCCGGGCGGACCGCGTTCGACGCGCTCACCGCCGCGTTCCCGGCCGGAACGTTGTCCGGGGCACCGAAGCCGCGGGCGATGGAGATCATCGACAAGCTCGAGGTGACCCGGCGCGGCGTGTACGGCGGCGTGGTCGGCTACCTGGACTTCGCCGGCGACGCCGACACCGCGATCGCGATCCGGACCGCGGTCCTGCGCGGTACGACGGCGTACGTGCAGGCGGGCGCGGGCATCGTCGCCGACTCCGACCCGGCCGCCGAGGACGCGGAGTGCCGGACCAAGGCGGCCGCGGTGCTGAACGCCATCGCCGTCGCGGGAACGTTCAGTGATGTGTGATGAAGCCGCAGCGACTGGTTGACCTGCTGGCTCTGGTCGGGCTCGTCCTGCTCGGGTTGTCGGCGTACCTGACCTGGTCCTCGGCCGATCCGGGCAGCGGGCGGCCGGTCGTGGACTTCAACGGTTACACCGTCACCAAGGCGCCGGTGACGCTCGCGCTGGCGTCGCTGGTCGCCGTCGTCGTCACCAAACTCGCCGGTACGGCGCTGCGCCGCGTGCTGGGTGCTCTGGTGCTGCTGCTGGGTGCGGGCGCCATCGGCGTCGCGCTGCAGGTGCGACCGGGCGCGGACGAGCTGGGCCGGATCCGTCCGGAGCTGAGCCAGGCGCTCACCGACCACGTCTCGGTGACCGGAGGTCCGGCCCCGTGGTTCGCGCTGACCGGGGGAGTGGCGCTGGTCGCGGCGGGCCTGATCGCCTTGCTGACAGCGCATCGCTGGCGGCGCGCGACCGCTCGCTACGAGCGTGATCCGGCCGCCACACCGGCCGATCAGTGGAAGGCGATCGACGCGGGAGAGGACCCGACTCTCTGAGCTCGGCGGGCTACCGCCACAATAGGACGGGACGACGACGAGGAGTGGCGCCAACCATGGACAATACGACAGCCGATCAAGCGGTGACGCGGGTGAGCGAGGAGGCTCACGACCTGCACGGCAACAGCCCGGCGGCCTGGACCGCCGTGGTGATTGTGCTGGTCGCGTTCACGCTAGGGGCCATCGCAATGGTGCTCGGCCCGAACTGGCTGCTGTTCTGGATCTCGGTCGCGATCGCCGTACTCGGCGCGCTGACCGGCAAGGTGATGCAACTGCTGGGCTTCGGTGTCCCGGCAGACGGCCACCACTGAGGAGTTGACCGATGACGACTGTGCTTGACGACATTCTCGTGGGGGTTCGGGAAGACCTCGCGGAGCGCCAGGCGCGGGTCAGCCTGGACGATCTCAAACTGGAGGCGCAGCGCAAGCCCGACGCCAAGGACCCGATGCCGGTGTTCCGCGGCGACGGGATCGCGATCATCGCCGAGGTGAAGCGGTCCAGCCCGTCCCGGGGCGAGCTGGCCGAGATCAGCGACCCGGCCGCGCTGGCCGGGGAGTACGAGGGCGGTGGCGCCGCGGCGATCTCGGTGCTGACCGAGAAGCGCCGGTTCAACGGCAGCCTGGACGACCTGCGGGCGGTCCGCGGCCGGGTCGACGTACCGGTACTGCGCAAGGACTTCGTGATCTCGTCGTACCAGCTCTGGGAGGCCCGCGCGGCCGGCGCCGACATGGTGCTGTTGATCGTCGCGGCGCTGGAGCAGGAGGCGCTGGTCTCGCTGATCGAGCGCGCACACTCGATCGGGCTGTGCCCGCTGGTCGAGGTGCACGACGAGGAGGAGACCCGGCGTGCGGTGGGCGCCGGCGCCCAGCTGATCGGCGTGAACAACCGGAACCTGAAGACCCTCGAGGTCGACCGGGACACCTTCGCCCGGGTCGCGCCGACCATCCCGGCCAACCTGGTCCGGGTGGCGGAGTCCGGGGTTCGCGGTCCGCATGATGTAATCGAGTTCGCGCGCGCCGGGGCCGATGTCGTCCTCGTCGGTGAAACCCTGGTGACCGGCGGCGATCCCCGTGCTTCGGTTGCCGACCTCGTCGCCGCCGGATCGCACCCCGCCATCCAGCAGCGGCACTAGAACCCCCCGCGCCGTAGGCCGGCCGGGGACTTTGGAAGGCTTTACGGATGAGTACTGTGCTGCCCGACCAGCTCGGGCACTTCGGCCGTTTCGGCGGCAGGTTCATGCCGGAGGCGCTGATCGCGCCACTCGACGAGCTGACCCGGGCCTGGCAGGAAGCCATGGCCGACGCGGAGTTCACCGGCGAGTTCGACCGGATGCTGCGTGAGTACGCCGGCGTCCCGAGCCTGCTGTACGACGCGACCCGGCTGTCCGAGGCGGCCGGTGCGCGGATCCTGCTGAAGCGCGAGGATCTGAACCACACCGGTGCGCACAAGGTCCGCAACGCGCTCGGCCAGGCGCTGCTGACCAAGCGGATGGGCAAGACCCGCGTGATCGCCGAGACCGGCGCCGGCCAGCACGGTGTCGCGACCGCGACCGCGTGCGCCTACCTGGACCTCGAGTGCGTGGTCTACATGGGCGAGGTCGACACCGAGCGGCAGGCCCTGAACGTGGCCCGGATGAAGCTGCTCGGCGCCGAGGTGATCCCGGTCAAGAGCGGCAGCCGGACGTTGAAGGACGCGATCAATGAGGCGCTGCGCGACTGGGTCGCCAGCGTCGACAAGACCCACTACCTCCTCGGTACGGCGGCCGGGGCGCACCCGTTCCCGGCGATGGTGCGCGACTTCGTCCGTGGCATCGGCGACGAGGCGCGGGTCCAGTCGCTCGAACTGCTCGGCAAGCTGCCCGACGCCGCGGTCGCATCGGTCGGCGGTGGATCGAACGCGATCGGCCTGTTCGCCGCGTTCATTCCGGACACCGACGTGAAGCTGTACGGCATCGAGCCGGGTGGTGACGGGTTCGAGACCGGTCGGCACGCGGCCACGATCAGCGCCGGGCAGGTCGGCGTACTGCATGGTGCGCGGTCGTTCCTGTTGCAGGACGACGACGGGCAGACGATCGAGTCGCACTCGATCTCGGCCGGTCTGGACTATCCGGGGGTCGGACCGGAGCACGCGTGGCTGGCCGAGACCGGGCGGGCGTCGTACCGGCCGATCACGGACGCCGAGGCGATGGAAGCGTTCCGGCTGCTGTCGCGGACCGAGGGCATCATCCCGGCGATCGAGTCGGCGCACGCGGTCGCCGGCGCGCTCGACATCGCCAAGGAACTGGGGCCGGAGGCAACCATTCTGGTGAACCTGTCCGGTCGTGGTGACAAGGACATGGACACCGCCAGCACGTGGTTCGGACTGATCGATGCGCCGGAGGCCGGTCGTGAGTGAAGTGGTTGCCCTGGGCAAGGCGGGGGCCGCGATCCGGAGGGCGAACGACGAGGGCCGCGGCGCTCTGGTCGCGTACCTGCCGGCCGGGTACCCGTCGTACGACGGTGGGATCGACGCGATCAAGGCGCTGGTCGACGGTGGCGCCGACGTGCTCGAGATCGGTTTCCCGTACAGCGACCCGGTGATGGACGGTGTCACGGTCCAGCGCGCCTCCGAGGCCGCACTGGCCGGTGGGCTGCGGACGCGCGACGTCCTCAGCACGGTGGAGAAACTCGCGTCGTACTCCGACGTGCCGGTGCTGGTGATGACCTACTGGAACCCGATCGAGCGGTACGGCGTGGACCGGTTCGCCGCCGACTTCGCCGGGGTCGGGGGAGCGGGGCTGATCACGCCCGACCTGATCCCGGACGAGGGCGCGGAGTGGATCGCGGCGGCGGACAAGCAGGACCTGGACAAGGTGTTCCTGGTGTCGCCGTCGTCGACCGACGAGCGGATCCGGATGACCACCGCCGCGTGCCGCGGTTTCGTCTACGCGACCGCGGTGATGGGTGTCACCGGGACCCGGGAGAAGCCGTCGGACCTGGCGGCGCCGCTGGTGGCGCGGACCAAAGCGGCCACCGGTGTGCCGGTCGGCGTCGGCCTCGGTGTCTCGAACGCGGAGCAGGCCGCCGGAGTAGCGGCGTTCGCGGACGCGGTCATCGTGGGTTCGGCGTTCGTCAAGGTGGTCGAGGCCGGCGAGGGTCCGGCGGGTGTGCGAAGGCTCACGGAGAGCCTGGCCGAGGGTGTCCGCAGGGAACCCAGCACCGCCGCCGGTCGTTAGAACCGCCGTGAGTCGAACCAGGAACGCGGCACTCCTGCTGGCCGCGGTGGCTCTGCTGGCCCTCGCGGGCTGCAGTGGCGGCAAGGAAGAGGCGGACAACCCCGGTGGAGCGGTGATCCGCACCACGCAGAACCCGAACGGTCTGCGCGGGGCGAGCCTGGACCGGCCGTTCTCGATGCCCGCGAAGACGCTGACCGACACCGGCGGGAACCCGTTCAACCTGGTCACCTCGACCAAGAAGCCGGTCACGCTGGTGTTCTTCGGCTACACGAACTGCCCGGACGTCTGCCCGACGGTGATGGCCGACGTGGCGTCCGCGCTGACCAAGCTGGACCAGCCGGTGCGCGACCAGGTGCAGTTGCTGTTCATCACCACCGACCCGGCCCGCGACACCGGGCCGGTGATCCGTAAGTACCTGGACCGGTTCGACCCGTCGTTCGTCGGGCTGTCCGGTTCGCTGACGTCGATCAAGGACATCGCGCAGGCCCTCGGAGTAGCGGTGGAGGGGATGCAGAAGCTTCCCTCCGGCGGCTACGAGGTCGGGCACGGTGCCCAGGTGATCGGCTTCGGCAAGAACGACAAGGCCAACGTGCTGTGGTTGTCGAACGCCGCCATCGGCGACCTGGCGCATGACTTCGGGAAGCTGGTGGAGGACAACCAGTGAGTAAGTGGCGACAGCCGTGGTTCCCCTGGGTCTCCTTGGTGGCACGGCTCGTGCTGGGCGTGGTGATGCTGGTGGCGGGTGCGCTGAAGGTGACCGATCCGGAGACCGCGGCGCAGGCGGTCCGGGCGTACGAGATCCTGCCGAGCGGGCTGGTCTCGCCGGTCGGCTGGGGGCTGCCGTTCCTGGAGATCGCGATCGGATTGCTGTTGATCGTCGGTTTCGGTGTCCGCGCCGCGGCCGTGGCTGCGGGTGTTTTCATGATCGTGTTCATCGTCGCGGTAGCGTCCGCCTGGGCGCGCGGCCTCGCGATCGACTGCGGCTGCTTCGGCGGCGGCGGACAGATCGCCCCCGGTCAGACGAAATACCTGCAGGAGATCCTGCGGGATGTCGGCCTGCTGCTGCTCGCGGCCTGGCTGTGGCTGAACCCTGTGAGTAAGTACGCCCTCGAGTCCGACCCATCCAACGAATCGTCCGCCCGGACAGGAGTCACCGCGTCGTGAGCAAGACCAAAGCCCCCGTGAATCCGCTGGTGCAGCAGACCAGACGGCGGATCTCGCCCGGGATCATCGTGGTGATCGTCCTGGTGCTGGCCCTCGGGGCCGGCGTCGGCGTGCAGTACTGGCGCGGCCACTCCAAGGTCGAGGTGAGCTCGAACGGGCGGCCCGAGCCGACCGTGATCACCGGCCCCGGCCAGGCCGGCAAGGGTGTCACCGTCGGCCAGGCCGGTGCGAAGGCGCACATCGACCTGTACCTCGACTTCCGCTGCCCGCACTGCGCGGAGTTCGAGGAGGCGACCGGTGCGACCGTCGACAAGCTGGTCCAGGACGGCACCGCCACCCTGACCTACTGGCCGCTGGGCTTCGTCAACCCGGACGCCTCGCCGCGACTGGCCAACGCGTTCGCCGCCGCGGCTGCGAACGGCAAGGCGCTCAGCTTCGCCGACGAGATGTACGGCGACTTCAGCAAATCCTGGACTACCGACCAGCTGATGGAGCTGGGCAAACAGCTCGGCATCGGCGACGCGAAGTTCCAGCAGGCAGTGCAGGACAACACGTACGCCGGCTGGCTCGACAGCGTCTCCAAGGCGTCGGACGACCGCGGCGTGACCGGTACGCCGACCGTCTACGTCAACGACAAGCAGCTCGATGCCGACCAACTGACCGCGGAAGGCCTCCAGAAGGCCGTGGACGCGATCGCGAGCTGACGCACCGAGTCCCCATCGTGACCATGAGTTTCTGGTCGCGGTGGGACGGGTCGAGTAGCGTTCCCACTTGCCATGTCTAGTCTGATTCCCGCCGTGATGGTTCCGGCGTTCATCCCCAGCCCGAGCCAGGGTGTCTGGCACGTTCTCGACGTGCCGATCCGCGCGTACGCGCTGTGCATCCTGGCCGGCATCTTCGTCGGCTACTGGCTCGGCCGCCGGCGCTGGGTCGCCCGCGGCGGCTCGCCCACCGTGCTGGCCGACATCATGTTCTGGGCCATCCCGTTCGGGCTGGTCGGGGCCCGGATCTACCACGTCATCACCGACGCCGAGCTGTACTTCGGCGCGGGCCGGCACCCGATCGACGCGTTGAAGATCTGGCACGGAGGGCTCGGGATCTGGGGTGCGGTCGCGTTCGGAGCGCTCGGCGCCTGGATCGCCTGCCGGCGAGCCAAGGTGCCGTTCCTGGCGGTCGCGGACGCAATGGCGCCCGGGATCGCGCTCGCCCAGGTGCTCGGTCGGTTCGGGAACTACTTCAACCAGGAACTGTTCGGCAAGCCGACCGACAAGCCGTGGGGCCTGGAGATCGCGCCCGAGCACCGGCCGGACGGGTATGCGAACTTCGCCACGTTCCATCCGACGTTCCTGTACGAAGCGGTCTGGAACCTGGGTGTGGTCGCGCTGGTGATCCTGGTCGACAAGCGCTACAAGCTCGGCCACGGCCGCGCGTTCGCCCTCTATGTGGCCGGATACACCGCCGGTCGCGCCTGGGTCGAGAACCTGCGCATCGACACCGTCAACCACTTCCTCGGCCTGCGGCTGAACGTGTGGACGTCGCTGATCCTGTTCGTCATCGCCGTCGTCTACTTCATCGTCAGCGCTCGCCTGCGGCCCGGCCAGGAAGACATCTCCGGCGGTCCCGCCGCCGGCAAGCCCAGCGACGACGAGGCGAAGCCTGAGAACGAGCCCGAGTCTGAGACCGAGCCCGAGTCCGGGCCTGCGGCCGATTCGAAGGTCGATGCTGAGCCTAAGGTTGAGGCCAACAGCACCAACGGTTCCGATCCAGACGGGTCTCGTGACTGACGTACCTGAGGTTTCTGCCGAGCATCACGGAGATCACACCCATCGTGATGTGAACGGCGGCTGGCTGCGTCCGGCGGTGTTCGGGGCCATGGACGGCCTGGTGTCGAACTTCGCCTTGATCGCTGGCATGGACGGCGGGACCGAGTCCGGCTCGAAGGTGATCGTCCTGGCCGGGTTGGCCGGCCTGGCCGCGGGCGCGTTCTCGATGGCGGCGGGGGAGTACACCTCGGTCGCCTCGCAGCGCGAACTGGCCCGGGCCGAGATCGAGGTGGAGCGCAAGGAGATCCAGCGCCACCCGGTCGACGAGGAGATCGAGCTCGCCGAGACCTACCGCGCCAAGGGCCTCGACCCGGACCTGGCCAGCAAGGTCGCCAAGCAGTTCCACACCGACCCCGAGCAGGCCCTCGAGGAGCACGTCCGCGAGGAACTCGGCATCGACCCGCACGACCTGCCGAACCCGGTGATCGCGGCCGCGTCCTCGTTCGTCTGCTTCGCGGTCGGCGCCTTCATCCCGCTCCTGCCGTACCTCCTCGGCGCCGGCAGCGTCGTACCGGCGCTGATCATGTCGCTCACCGCGCTCTTCGTCTGCGGCGCCGTCGTGTCCCACGTCACCAGCAGGTCGTGGTGGTACTCCGGCCTCCGCCAACTGTTCCTCGGCGGGTTGGCCGCAGCACTGACCTACTTCGTCGGAACGCTGGTCGGACCAGGCATCGGCTGACTGTGCGTGAACAGCCCGCTGTAGGCGTTCAGGGCGGGCTGGCCACCGAGGTGGGCATAGAGGACGTTCGAGTCCTTGCCGATCTCACCCTCGCGGATCAGATCGATCAGCCCGGCCATCGACTTCCCCTCGTAGACCGGGTCGATGATCATCCCTTCGAGCTGCCCGGTCAGCCGGATCGCGTCCAGCGTCGACTGCACCGGGATGCCGTACAGGTCACCGGCCCAGCCCTCGAGCACGGTGACCTCGTCGTCGCGTACCTCCCGGCCGAGCCCGATCAGCTCGGCGGTCGCGCGCGCGATCCGCGCCACCTGGTCGTGGGTCTCCTGCAGCTTCGCGCTCGCGTCGATCCCGATCACCCGCCGCGGCCGGTCCTGCCCGGCGAACCCCGCGATCATCCCGGCCTGCGTCGACCCGGTGACCGCGCAGACGATGATCGTGTCGAAGAACACGCCGAGCTCCTGCTCCTGCTGCGCGACCTCGTCCGCCCAGCCCGCGAACCCGAGCCCACCGAGCCGGTGGTCCGAGGCACCCGCGGGGATGGCGTACGGCGTACCTCCGCGGGCCTCGACGTCGGCGAGCGCTTCCTTCCAGCTGTCCTTGAAGCCGATCCCGAAGCCGGCCGGGTCGAGGCGGACCTCGGCACCCATGATCCGGCTCAGCAGGATGTTGCCGACCCGGTCGTTGAGCGCGTCGGGCCAGTCGACCCAGTTCTCCTGCACCAGCACGGCTTTCAGGCCGGCCTTCGCCGCGACCGCCGCCACCTGCCGGGTGTGGTTCGACTGATACCCACCGATCGACACCAGGGTGTCCGCACCCTGCGCAAGCGCGTCGGGCAGCAGGTACTCGAGCTTGCGTGTCTTGTTCCCGCCGTATGCGAGCCCCGAGTTGCAGTCCTCCCGCTTCGCCCAGATCCGGGCACCACCGAGGTACGCGCTCAGCCGGTCGAGCGGATGCACCGGGCTGGGCCCGAACAGCAGCGGGTACCGCGGGAAATCGGACAGTGCCATGGTTCCTCCCGAAACTCGATCGCCCGGCGCAGCCGCCGTGACTAGGGTCGGCCAGATGTTCCCCGGCGAGATCGATGTCCAGCCGTCCACCTACCTCGACCACCTCGGCACCATCTTCGCCCGCTTCGGCGCCGAGACCCAGGACTCCGGCAACGTCTCGTACGGCGTACAGACCGGTGCGGCCCGGTACTTCGTGAAGACCGCGGGCGACTCTGCGAACACCGACGCGTATCTGGACTTCGACGGCCGCGTCGCCTTGCTGCGGAACGCGGTCGCGCTCGCGGAGTCCGTCGTACACCCGGCTCTCCCGGCCGTGCATGCGGTGGTCGAGTCATCTGGGGGACCGCTCGTCGTCTACGACTGGCGTGACGGTGAACTCCTCCACCTGAACTCCGGCAGCGCGCACGAACGCTTCCGCGCCTTGCCGGTCGACGAGATCCTGGCGGCGCTCGACACGCTCTACGACCTGCACGCTGACCTCGACGCCGCCGGCTGGGTGGAGGGCGACTTCTACGACGGCGCCATGCTGTACGACTTCCCCACCCGCCGGCTCACCGTGATGGACCTCGACACCTACCGCCGCGGTCCGCATCGCAACGACATGGGCCGCATGTTCGGCTCCCGCCGCTTCATGGCCCCCGAACAGCTCTCCCTCGGCGCCCCGATCGACACCCGGACCACGGCGTACGTCATGGCCCGCACGGCCCTAGTCCTCCTCTCCGAGCCGCCACCAGCGCTGTACGCCGTACTCCAGGAGGCGACCACCACGCGCTTCCCGTCCTACTCCGCCTTTCACCAGGCCTGGCTGAGCGCTCGGGCGAGATGAATTTCAGGTGTTGTGGGTGGTTCTCTCGAGGGGTTGCTGGGATGATTGAGGCGAGGAGTGAGCGCTTGCTTACGGTGGGTGAGTAAGGCGTGTGACGGTGGAATGGCAGTCCATCTGTCGGGCGTCATGAGGTAGTCTCGGGACACCCGGCTTGGGCCAATGTTGTCCCGCGGCCAGTTGTTGACCGTAGGACGACGGGAGCCCCTGAATGTTTGGTCGCGCCCCCTTCCCGAGCGAGGGACTGTACGACGGAACCCACGAGCACGACGCTTGTGGTGTCGCCTTCGTCGCCACCCTGACCGGTGAACCCAGCCACGACATCGTGGCCAAGGCATTGACCGCCCTGCGCAACCTCGAACACCGTGGCGCCTCCGGTGCCGAACCGGACTCCGGCGACGGCGCCGGCATTCTGATCCAGATCCCGGACGCCTTCTACCGCAAGGTGTGCGACTTCGAGCTGCCGGTCGCGCGCAGCTACGCCACCGGGATCGCGTTCCTCCCGACCGATGCCGACGACGCCGCGAAGGCGATCGCGCGGATCGAGGAGCTCGCCGCCGAGGAGAAGCTGACCGTCCTGGGCTGGCGCGACGTGCCGACCTCCCCGGACCTGCTGGGTGCCACCGCTCGCTCGGTGATGCCGACCTTCAAGCAGCTGTTCGTCGCCGCGCGGACCGGCCGGGTGCTCGGCCTGGCGCTGGAGCGGATGGCGTTCCGGCTGCGGAAGCGGGCCGAGAAGGAGACCGAGACCTACTTCCCGTCGCTGTCCGGCCGGACCATCACCTACAAGGGGATGCTGACCACCGACCAGCTGGACAAGTTCTTCCCCGAGCTGACCGACCCCGACCTCGCCTCCGCGATCGGCGTCGTGCACTCGCGGTTCTCCACCAACACGTTCCCGTCCTGGCCGTTGGCCCACCCGTACCGCTACATCGCGCACAACGGCGAGATCAACACCGTCCAGGGCAACCGCAACTGGATGCGGGCCCGCGAAGCCCTGCTCGCCAGCGACCTGATCCCCGGCGACCTCGAGCAGCTCTACCCGATCTGTACGCCGTCCGCCTCGGACTCGGCGTCGTTCGACGAGGTCCTGGAGCTGCTGCACCTGGGCGGCCGGTCGCTGCCACACGCGATCTTGATGATGATCCCGGAGGCGTGGGAGAACGCGACCACGATGGACCCGGCGCGGCGGGCGTTCTACGAGTTCCACTCGACGCTGATGGAGCCGTGGGACGGCCCGGCGTCGGTGGTCTTCTCCGACGGCAGCAAGGTCGGCGCGGTACTGGACCGCAATGGCCTGCGCCCGTCCCGCTACTGGGTCACCGAGGACGGACTCGTCGTACTCGCGTCCGAGGCCGGCGTACTCGACATCGACCCGGCAACCGTCACCGAGAAGGGCCGGCTCGAACCGGGCCGGATCTTCCTGGTGGACGTCGAGGCGCACCGGATCATCACCGACTCGGAGGTGAAGAACGCGCTCGCCACCGAGCACCCGTACGACGAATGGCTGCACGCCGGCCTGATCCGGTTCGAGGACCTGCACGAGCGTGAGCACGTGGTGCACAGCCACGCGTCGGTGACCCGGCGCCAGCAGGTGTTCGGGTACACCGAGGAGGAACTGCGGGTCCTCCTCACCCCGATGGCCAGGGTCGGCGCGGAGCCGATCGGCTCGATGGGCACCGACACGCCGATCGCGGTGCTGAGCGACCGGCCGCGGCTGCTGTTCGACTACTTCGCGCAACTGTTCGCGCAGGTCACCAACCCGCCCCTGGACGCGATCCGCGAGGAGCTCGTCACCTCGCTGTCGTCGTCACTCGGCCCGGAGGCGAACCTGCTCAGCCCGAGCCCGGCGTCCTGCCGGCAGGTGGTGATCCCGTTCCCGGTGATCACGAACGACGAGCTCGCCAAGCTGCGCCACATCAACCTCGACGGAGACATGCCGGGCCTGGCCACCACGGTCCTGCGCGGCGTGTTCGACGTCGAAGGCGGGGGAGAGGCGCTGCAGGCGCGGCTCGAGGAGATCTGCGCCGAGGCCGACGCTGCGATCAAGGACGGCGCCCGCATTCTGGTGCTGTCCGACCGCCATTCGAACGCGGACAGCGCGCCGATCCCGTCGCTGCTGCTGACCGCCGCGGTTCACCACCACCTGGTCCGCGAGAAGACCCGCACGCAGGTCGGCCTGGTGGTCGAGGCCGGCGACGTCCGCGAGGTCCACCACGTAGCCCTCCTGATGGGGTACGGCGCTGCCGCGATCAACCCGTACCTCGCGCTGGAGTCGGTCGAGGACCTGTGCCGCCGCGGCACCTACCTGCCGGGTGTCGAGCCCGAGCAGGCCGTGCGCAACGTGGTGAAGTCGCTCGGCAAGGGCGTCCTCAAGGTGATGTCGAAGATGGGCGTCAGCACGGTGGCGTCGTACACCGGTGCCCAGATCTTCGAGGCCAACGGCCTGGCGCCGGACCTGGTCGACACCTACTTCACCGGTACGTCGTCCAAGCTCGGCGGCGTCGGCCTGGACACGATCGCCGAGGAGGTACGCCGCCGGCATCTGCGCGCGTACCCGGCGGACGGCATCCTGCCGGCGCACCGCAAGCTGGAGATCGGCGGCGAGTACCAGTGGCGGCGTGAGGGTGAGCCGCACCTGTTCGACCCGGACACGGTGTTCCGGCTGCAGCACAGCACCCGGACCGGGCGCTACGACATCTTCAAGCAGTACACGGCCCGCGTGGACGAGCAGTCCGAGCGGCTGATGACCCTGCGCGGCCTGTTCGGGTTCGACTCCGACCGCGAACCGATCCCGGTCGAGGAGGTCGAGCCGGTCAGCGCGATCGTCAAGCGGTTCTCCACCGGTGCGATGAGCTACGGCTCGATCAGCGCCGAGGCGCACACCACGCTCGCGATCGCGATGAACCAGCTCGGCGGCAAGTCGAACACCGGCGAGGGCGGCGAGGACTCCGACCGTCTGCACGACCCGGCCCGGCGGAGCTCGATCAAGCAGGTCGCGTCCGGCCGGTTCGGCGTGACCGCGGAGTACCTGACGAACTCCGACGACATCCAGATCAAGATGGCGCAGGGAGCCAAGCCGGGCGAGGGCGGTCAGCTGCCCGGCAACAAGGTCTACCCGTGGGTGGCGAGTACCCGGCACTCGACGCCGGGCGTCGGCCTGATCTCACCGCCGCCGCACCACGACATCTACTCGATCGAGGATCTGGCCCAGCTGATCCACGACCTGAAGAACGCGAACCCGGCCGCGCGCATTCACGTGAAGCTGGTCTCCGAGGTCGGAGTCGGCACGATCGCGGCGGGTGTCAGCAAGGCGCACGCGGACGTCGTACTGATCTCCGGCCACGACGGCGGTACGGGTGCGGCTCCGTTGACGTCGCTGAAGCATGCGGGTGGTCCGTGGGAGCTCGGCCTGGCCGAGACCCAGCAGACCCTGCTGCTCAACGGGTTGCGCGACCGGATCGTCGTACAGACCGATGGGCAGTTGAAGACCGGCCGGGACGTGGTCGTCGCGGCGCTGCTCGGCGCCGAGGAGTACGGCTTCGCCACCGCACCGCTGGTGGTGTCCGGCTGCATCATGATGCGGGTCTGCCACCTGGACACCTGCCCGGTCGGCGTCGCGACCCAGAACCCGGTACTGCGCGAACGGTTCTCCGGCAAGCCCGAGTTCGTGGTGAACTTCTTCGAGTTCATCGCCGAGGAGGTCCGGGAGTACCTTGCCCAGTTGGGTTTCCGGTCCCTGGACGAGGCGATCGGCCACGCCGAGGTGCTGGACATCCACCGCGCGGTCGACCACTGGAAGGCCGACGGCCTGGACCTGTCCCCGATCCTGCACGTGCCGGCGTTGCCCGAGGGCGCGTCCCGGCACCGGGTCGTCGAGCAGGACCACGGCCTGGACAAGGCGCTCGACAACGAACTGATCCGGATCTGCTGGCCGGCGCTCGACAGCGGCGAGCCGGTCCGGGCGCAGCTGCCGATCCGCAACGTCAACCGGACCGTCGGCACGATGCTCGGCCATGAGATCACCAAGCGGTACCGCGCGGCCGGCCTGGCCGACGGCACCATCGACCTGACCTTCACCGGGTCGGCCGGCAACTCGTTCGCGGCCTTCGTCCCTAGCGGTGTGACGCTGCGGCTCGAGGGTGACGCCAACGACTACGTCGGCAAGGGCCTGTCCGGTGGGCGGGTGGTGATCCGGCCGGACCGGGTCGCGCGGTTCGACGCCGCTGACCAGATCATCGCCGGCAACGTCATCGCGTACGGCGCGACGTCCGGTGAACTGTTCATCAGCGGTGGCGTCGGGCAACGGTTCTGTGTCCGGAACTCCGGAGCCACCGCGGTCGTCGAGTCGGTCGGCGACCACGCCTGCGAGTACATGACCGGTGGGCGCGTCGTCGTACTGGGCGCCGTCGGCCGGAACTTCGCGGCGGGCATGTCGGGCGGCGTGGCCCACGTGCTCGATCTGGACCGCGCCCTGGTGAACCCGGAGCTGGTGGACCTGCTCCCGCTCACCGAGGACGAGTCCGGACTGTTGCAGGACCTGGTCCGCCGGCACCACGAGGAGACCGGATCGGAACGGGCGGCCAAGCTGCTCGCCGACTGGGCCGCGGCCGAGGTCAGGTTCACCACGGTGATGCCCCGCGACTACGCCCGGGTGCTGGCGGCCAAGGCGGCCGCCGAGCGGGACGGGCTGGACGAGGACGCCACCACGCGAGCGATGATGGAGGCCATCTGATGGCTGACCCGAAGGGCTTCCTGACCACCCCGCGCGAGGTCGCCGACCGGCGGCCGGTGGGCGAGCGGGTGCAGGACTGGAAAGAGGTCTACCCCGGTGGACCCGGCAAGGCGCTGCTGCCGATCATCACCAAGCAGGCCGGTCGCTGCATGGACTGCGGGATCCCGTTCTGCCACAGCGGCTGCCCGCTGGGCAACCTGATCCCGGAGTGGAACGACCTGGTCTGGCGGGACGACTGGTCCGGTGCGATCGAGCGGTTGCACGCGACCAACAACTTCCCGGAGTTCACCGGCCGGCTGTGCCCGGCACCCTGCGAGCCCGCGTGCGTGCTCGGTATCAACCAGGACCCGGTGACGATCAAGAACGTCGAGGTCGCGATCATCGACAAGGCCTGGGAGAGCGGTGACGTCAAGCCGCAGCCGCCGGAATGGCTGACCGGCAAGACGATCGCCGTCGTCGGCTCCGGTCCGGCGGGTCTGGCGGCCGCACAGCAGCTGACCCGGGCCGGCCACACCGTCGCGGTGTACGAGCGGGCCGACGCGCCCGGCGGCCTGCTGCGGTACGGCATCCCCGAGTTCAAGATGGAGAAGATCCAGGTCGACCGCCGGATCCAGCAGATGAAGGAGGAGGGCACGGTCTTCCGCTCCGGCGTGAACGTCGGCGTGGACGTGACCGGCACCCAGCTCAAGCAGCGGTACGACGCCGTCGTCATCGCGACCGGTGCCACCGCGGCCCGCGACCTCCCGGTTCCGGGCCGCGAGTACGGCGGCATCCACCAGGCGATGGAGTACCTGCCGCAGTCGAACCGGGCCTCGCTCGGACGGACCGTCGAGGACCAGATCGTTGCCACCGGCAAGGACGTGGTGATCATCGGTGGCGGTGACACCGGTGCGGACTGCCTCGGCACCGCGCACCGGCAGGGCGCCCGCTCGGTGACCCAGCTGGAGATCATGCCGCGGCCGTCGGACGACCGCCCGTCCGGGCAGCCGTGGCCGACGTACCCGATGATCTACCGGGTCGCCTCGGCGCACGAAGAGGGCGGCGATCGGGTCTACTCGGTCTCCACCGTCAACTTCGAGGCCGATGCCGAGGGCAACGTCTCCGGGCTGAACCTGGTCGAGGTCGAGTTCAAGGACGGCCGGTTCGTCCCGGTCGAGGGCACCGAGCGGACCATCCCGACACAGCTGGTGCTGCTCGCGATGGGCTTCCTCGGGCCGGAGCGCGAGGGCTTCCTCGAGCAGCTCGGTGTCGACCTCGACGAGCGCGGCAACGTGATGCGGGACAAGAGCTACCAGACCTCGGTCGAGGGCGTCTTCGCCTGTGGCGACGCCGGCCGTGGTCAGTCGCTGATCGTCTGGGCCATCGCCGAGGGCCGGTCGTGCGCGAACGGCGTGGACACGCTCCTCACCGGTTCGTCGACCCTGCCCACTCCGATCCCGCCGACGGCCCGCCCACTCGCGGTCTGAACCCGGGACATGAAATGCGGGCTGCAGGCAACAAAACGTTGCGTGCAGCCCGCACCTGTGTGAACGACCGGCAACACCCACCCGGTTCGAGATGCGACGACTTGACCAGCCCAATAGGTTGGATCCGTGGCTAGCCGCCTGGTGACCAGAGCCCGGCTCCGTGCGATCGCGCCGTGGGCCTCGCTCACCCTGCTCTTCCTGGTCACCTCCGTGGCCGTCGGGCTGCTCGGCTTCGTCAACGACTCCGAACGCGTCACCATCGGTGCGCACGCGGCTACTGTCTCACCCACCTTCGACGGGTACGCCACCCTCGACCTCGGCGCCGTCCTGCCGCGGCTGCGGCTGCCGGCCGACACGCCCGCCGGCATCGGGATCAACATCGACATCCAGGAGACCGACGCCGACAACCTCACCGAACTCCTCAACCGCGACGCCCTGATCGCCTCCCAGCCCGACGGTGAAATCGCGAAGATCCAGCAGGTCGTCCAGCAGATGGCCGTCGACAACGCGGTCGCGGGCGCCGGGACCGGCCTGCTGGTCGTCGTCGTGGTCGCGACCATCTGGACCATGCTCGGCCGGCGCCGCCGCCGCGAGTTGTGGGAGCTGGTGCATTCGCACGAACGCCGGGTCGAGCACCGGGCCATCGTCGTACTGGTCGCGATGCTGATCACCATCGCGTCGATCTTCGGGCCCGGCCAGATGCGCACCGCGGACGTCGTGCCGACCGAGTGGCGGCCGCTGGCCAAGCTGCTGCCCGAGCTGTCGCTGGACGAGCGGTTGAAGGGTGTCGAGGTCGCGGCCGGGTTCTCCACCACCGGCGGAGTGGGCCTGATTCGTACCGCGGTCGAGACGTACGAGCGATCCACCGAGTTCTACGGCCGGCTGGAGGAGCGGGTCAGCCGGGTCGGCGGCCGGATCCACCAGGCGAGCGAGGGGGAGACGGTCGCGCTGCTCGTGTCGGACCGGCACGACAACATCGGTATCGACCGGTTCGCGGCCGAGGTGGGGAAGGTGGCCGGCGCCAAGCTGCTGATCGACGCGGGCGACGACTCGTCCTCGGGACAGTCCTGGGAGGTGTTCAGCATCAACTCGCTGCGTCAGCACTTCAAGAATCTGAAGGTCGTCGCCGTGGCCGGCAACCACGACGCCGGCGGGCACATCGAGGACTCGATGCGCAAGAACGGCTTCACCGTGCTGGACAGCAAGCCGGTCGAGGTCGAGGGCATCCGCTTCCTCGGCGACAGCGATCCGACGCGGACCGGGCTGGGTTCCGCGGACACCCCGGGCGACGAGACGACCGCCGAGCAGTCCGAGCGGCTCGCGGACATCGCCTGCGAGCAGCCCGACGACAAGCGGATCTCGACCATGGTGGTGCACGATCCGTCGTCGTTCGCCGACACCGCGGCCCGAGGCTGCGCGACGCTGCTGCTGTCGGGCCACCTGCATCGCCAGGTCGGGCCCGAGCACAAGGTGGTCGACGGCCGCCCGGTGACGACGTACACCAACGGCACGACCGGGGGAGCGGCGTACGCGTTCGCCCTCGGGTACACGCTGCGGCGGCCGGGTGAGGTCACCCTGATCACGTACGCCGACGGCAAGCCGATCGGCCTGCAGACAGTCACCGCCGAGCTCGACGGCGACGTCGGTGTAGGTGCCTACAGCCCCTTGCCTTCTTGACGATTCAGGCTCTCGAGCCGAAGTGTCACGAGGAGTTAACCGCCTGGTAAGGGGGGCGGACCAGCGGACCAGTGGTCTTGTAGGAGTAGGGTTTTGTGACGTGCGTCGCGCAAAGATCGTTTGTACGCTCGGCCCGGCTACTGCCGCCCCCGAGCGCATCCTTGAACTCGTCCAAGCCGGTATGGATGTCGCCAGGCTCAACCTGAGCCACGGTGCCCATGCCGAGCACGAGCGCATCTATCAGCGGATCAGAACCGCCGCCGCGGAGACCGGGAAGAACGTCGGCATCCTGGTCGACCTGCAGGGCCCGAAGATCCGGCTGGCCGAGTTCGCCGAGGGCAAGGTCACCCTGACCTACGGCGAGCGCTTCACCATCACCACCCGTGAGGTGCCGGGTGACGTGACCATCTGCGGTACGACGTACGACGGTCTGCCGGGTGATGTGAGTCCGGGCGACCAGCTGCTCATCGACGACGGCCGGATCGCGCTGGTCGCCGAGGAGGTGACCGAGACCGACGTGGTCTGCCGGGTCACCGTCGGCGGACCGGTGTCGAACCACAAGGGCATCAACCTGCCGGGTGTCGCGGTCAGCGTGCCGGCGATGTCCGAGAAGGACGCCGAGGACCTGCGCTGGGCGCTGCACCTGCCGGCCGACATGATCGCGCTGTCGTTCGTGCGGGACGCCTCCGACATCCAGCTGGTGCACAAGATCATGGACGAGGAGGGCCTGCGGGTCCCGGTGGTCGCCAAGATCGAGAAGCCGCAGGCGGTCGCCAACCTGGACGAGATCATCGACGCCTTCGACGGGTTCATGGTGGCCCGCGGCGACCTCGGCGTGGAGCTCCCGCTCGAGGAGGTCCCGCTGGTACAGAAGCTGATCATCGACCAGGCCCGGCTGAACGCGAAGCCGGTGATCGTCGCGACCCAGATGCTGGAGTCGATGATCTCCGCGCCGCGGCCGACCCGGGCCGAGGCCTCCGACGTCGCGAACGCCGTACTCGACGGTGCCGACGCGGTGATGCTGTCCGGTGAGACCAGCGTCGGCCGCTTCCCGATCGAGACCGTGAAGACGATGGCTCGCATCGTGGAGTCCACCGAGGAGCACGGACTCGGCCGGGTGCAGGCGATCGAGTGGGAGCCGCGGACCAAGGGCGGCGTGATCGCCAAGGCCGCCGCGGACGTGGCCGAGCGGCTGGAGGCGAAGTACCTGATCGCCTTCACCCAGTCCGGCGACACCGCCCTCCGGCTGGCCCGCTACCGCACCGAGGTGCCGCTGCTCGCCTTCACACCGGTCCCGTCGGTCAGCTCGTGGCTGAGCGTCGTCTGGGGTATCGAGACGCACATCGTCCCCACCGTCGACCACACCGACGAGATGGTCCGCCAGGTCGACCAGCGCCTCCTCGAACTGGGCAAGCTCAAGAAGGGCGACCTGGTAGTCATCGTCGCCGGCTCCCCACCCAGCATCCCCGGCTCCACCAACGCCCTCCGAGTCCACCGCATGGGCGACGCGATAGAAGGCATAGCCCCCGCCTACCGCAACCCCGAGCGCTAGGGGTCGACTGCTGCCTGTCCGCAGTAGGGCGGACAGGCACGGAGCGTGTTCGCCAGTTGATTGGCGGCGCCCGATCGCGGTCGCCCGGGTCGATGAGCGCGATCGCGGGCTGAACAGATACAGTTCTCCTGCAACCTCGCCGGGTTGGCGGAACGGCATACGCGATGGTCTCAAACACCATTGCCCGCAAGGGCTTGTGGGTTCGAATCCCACACCCGGCACAAACTGTCGGCGCTCGACGTCAGCATGTCCTATGGCTCGGTTCAGGTCGCGGGAGACGGTCGAGTCCGCGTTGGGGATGTCGGACGCCGGCGTCCTCGACCGGATCAACGCAGAGACCCACGGGGTCACGATCTCGACGATCCGTGGGTGGCGGCGGAAGTACCAGCGGCTGGGTCTCGTCAGGACGAACAGCGGGTATGCCGGGACGCCGTGTCCGCGGTGCGACGACGCCGAGCTGGACGAGGCGGCGTACGCGCTGCTGCTGGGGTGGTATCTCGGAGACGGGTCGATCGCGCGGGCCAGGCGTGGGGTCTTCACGCTGCAGATCATCAACGACGCGCGGTACGTGGAGCTCAACCAAGAGATCGCGAAGGCCATCCGGCTGGTGAAGCCGAACGCGAGCCCGTGTCTGCGAGGAGGCGACGGAGCGGTCCGGATCGAAGCCCGGTGGAAGCACTGGCCGTGCGTGTTCCCGCAGCACGGTCCCGGCCGGAAGCATCTGCGGAAGATCGAGTTGGCGCAGTGGCAGCGGGAGATTGTTGCCGAGTACCCCGAGAAGCTGCTGCGCGGGCTGTTCCACTCCGACGGCTGCCGCTTCGTGAACTGGGCGAGCAAGCCCGGCCGCGACAAGCGGTACTACTACGTGCGCTACCAGTTCTCGAACGAGTCCGAAGACATCATCGGGATCCTCACCGACGCGCTGGATCTGCTCGGGATTCCGTGGCGGCGGCCGCGGCGGAACGTGATTGCGGTGAGCCGGAAAGTGGCGGTCGCCGCACTGGATAGGTTCGTGGGTCCGAAGAGCTGATGTGGGGCTCGATAAGGTGTGCGGTGTGACTGCTAAGCGTGTGGTGATCGCTGAGGATGAGGCTTTGATCCGGATGGATCTGGCCGAGATGCTGGCGGAGGAGGGGTACGACGTCGTCGCGCAGGCGGGGGACGGGGAGGAAGCCATCCGGCTGGCGACGGAGCATCGGCCCGACCTGGTCATCCTGGACGTCAAGATGCCGAAGCTCGACGGCCTGAGCGCGGCGGAGAAGATCGCCGGCGAGCGGATCGCCCCGGTGCTGATGCTGACGGCGTTCTCGCAGCGCGAGCTGGTCGAGCGGGCCCGCGACGCCGGCGCCATGGCGTACCTGGTGAAACCGTTCTCCAAGGCCGACCTGCTGCCCGCGATCGAGATCGCCGCGTCCCGGTACGTCGAACTGGCCGAGCTGGAGCGTGAGGTCGCCGACCTGGCCGAGCGGCTGGAGACCCGCAAGCTGGTCGACCGGGCCAAGTCGATCCTGCAGACGAAGTTCGGGCTGTCCGAGCCGGACTCGTTCCGCTGGATCCAGAAAACCGCCATGGACAAAAGAGTTTCCATGCGGCAGGTTGCGGAGTTGGTTGTTGACGAGGCTGGCGGTAGTGACTGACTCACTCTCCGCGTACGACGCCCAGCGCGCGTACAGCACTCACCTTGACTCACGCTGCTTACCGCTGTAACGACCTCACAACACACGTTCCGTGACATCGCTTCGAGAGCCACCGGAGGTCTAACCTGCGGGTGCTCGCGGCAAACGCGGGAGTCCGGGGTTTGCCGGACTATCCAGACATGGGAGGAACAGTGCACCAGCGTTCCGTAGTACGGGTCGGCGCGTCGCTGATCGTTGCGTCGTTGGCCCTGACTGCCTGCGGTTCACGCAGTGGCGACGACTCCGGGGGGGACTCCGGCGGCAGCGCGACCAAGACTGCCAAGATCGGCGTGATCGCGCCTCTGTCGGGAGACTTGTCGGCCCTGGGTCTGGGTATCCAGCACTCCGTCGAGCTGGCCGTGAAGCAGGCCAACGACAGCAACGCGATCCCGGGCTGGAAGCTCGAGGTCGACGCCAAGGACGACGAGGCCAAGCCGGACCCGGGCAAGAACGCGGCCACCGCGCTCGCCGGTGACGCGGACGTGATCGGCGTGGTCGGCACGCTGAACACCAGCGTCAGCCAGCAGGTCCAGCCGGTCCTCGCGCCGAAGAACATCGTCCAGGTCTCCCCGGCCAACACCGGCCCGGGCCTGACCCAGGGCGCCAACTGGCAGACCGACCCGAAGCGGCCGTACCCGACGTACTTCCGTACCTGCACGACGGACGCGGTCCAGGGTCCGTTCGCGGCGCGGTACCTGTACGAGACCGCGAAGATCACCAAGGTCGCCACCATCCACGACAAGAAGGCGTACGGCCAGGGCCTGGTCGGCACCTTCACCGAGGAGTTCAAGAAGCTGGGTGGGCAGATCGTCGCGGCCCAGACCATCAACCCGGACGACTCGAACTACCAGGCCGTGATCTCCGCGGTGAAGCCGTCGGCTCCGCAGGCGGTCTACTACGGTGGTGAGTACCCGCAGGCTGGTCCGCTCTCGCAGCAGATGAAGGCCGCCGGTCTGAACGTCCCGCTGATGGGCGGCGACGGCATCTACGACCCGAAGTACATCACCCTGGCCGGCAAGACCAGCGACAACGACCTGGCCACCTCGGTCGGCGCCCCGGTCGACGCGCTGGACTCGGCGAAGAAGTTCGTCGCCGACTACAACGCGGCCGGCTTCAAGGAGCCGTACGCGGCGTACGGCGGTTACTCCTACGACGCGGCCAACGCGATCATCAACGCGCTGAAGACCTCGCTGAAGGACGCCAAGGACGTCGAGTCCGCCCGGCAGGCCACCGTCGATGCCATGAGCAAGGTTGCGTTCGACGGCGTGACCGGCAAGGTCGCCTTCGACCAGTACGGTGACACCACCTCCAAGGTGCTGACCGTCTACAAGGTTGCCGGTGGCAAGTGGGCCACCGTCGAGACAAAGGACTTCGAGGCCAAGTAGTTTCGAGTCGACCTGATGCCTCGGGGGTGGGAGCGATCCTCCCACCCCCGTGGCATGTCATAACTGAGGCAGATGGGAGGTCGACGTGGACCAGTTCTTCCAGCAGCTCGTGAACGGGCTGACACTCGGGTCGCTGTACGCCCTGATCGCAGTCGGGTACACCGTCGTCTACGGCATCGTGCAGCTGATCAACTTCGCCCACGGCGAGGTGTTCATGATCGGTGCGTTCGGCGCACTGACCACGTACCTGTTGTTCTTCGACGGCGAGACCAGTGTGTGGATCCTGCCGATCATGATCATCGGCGCCATGATTGCCTCGGTCGGCACGGCTGTGGCGATGGAACGTGTCGCGTACCGTCCCCTGCGGAACGCGCCACGACTCGCACCGCTGATCACCGCGATCGGTATCTCGGTGTTCCTGCAGGAGTTCGTCCGGCTGTTCTACGAGCGCCCGGGCTGGACGTTGTTCGCCTTCGCCGGCCTGGCAGTGGGCATCGGCTACTACGTCGGCGCGCTCGTGTCGAAGGCCGACCTGAACCACCAGGTGAGCAGGTGGTACGACCGCGCCCCGTTGATCGGCGCCGTGCTCGGCGCCGTCGGCGTCTGGGTGGTCGTGCGGCTGGTCGACAGCGACGTGAGCGTGCTGCTGGCGCTGGGCGTCGTCATCGTCGGCGCCGCCGTCGGTACGGCGATCGGCTGGCTGGCCGGTCTGGCGACACGGCGCAATGCACGCACCACGATCGGCATCCAGGCGATCGCAGCGTCCGCGGCCACTGCGGCGGTCGCCGCGGTCGTGGGCTGGGTGCTCTTCGAGAAGCTCATCAGCAGCATCACCTGGCCGAGCGCGAAGCAGCGCATCCCGTTCCCGCAGATCGATGTGGTCACCGGTACGGCGATCGACATCGGCGGCGTGACGATCCAGCGGTCGGCGATCTTCACCATGGCCGCCCTGGCGATCTGCGCGATCCTGCTGTGGTTCTTCATCAACCGGACCCGGCTCGGCCGCGGCATGCAGGCCGTGTCGCAGGACCCGGACACCGCCCGGCTGATGGGTATCAACGTGGACCGGATCATCGTGGTCGCGTTCGCCCTCGGCGCCGTACTCGCGGCCATCGCGGGTGTCTCGCAGGGTCTGCAGAACAACAACATCGAGTTCCGGATGGGCTTCCTGGCCGGTCTGAAGGCGTTCACCGCCGCCGTCCTCGGTGGTATCGGCAACATCTACGGCGCTGTCGTCGGTGGTCTGGTGCTCGGCGTCGTCGAGGCGATGGCGACGCAGTACATCCCGGGCCAGTTCGGTGGTAGCACCTGGAAGGACGTCTGGGCCTTCGTGATCCTGATTCTGGTACTGGTGTTCAGGCCGCAGGGCCTGCTCGGCGCGAGGGTGGTGGACCGGGCATGACCGATGTGAAGACGCCTCCGGCGGAACCGGAGATCACGGCTCAACCGCCCGCCAAGCCGCTCGCCTGGCCGTTGGGGCTGCTCGGGGTGGCGCTGGTCATCGTCGGCTCCTTCCTGTCCTGGAGCTACGACGACGAGATCCTGGGCGACCTGTCGATCAACTTCTTCCCGGGTGGTCTGCAGATCCTGGCGATCATCCTCGCCTTGATCGCGCTGGTCCTGCTGCTGGCCGAGAAAGGCCCGCTGACCAAGCTGGGCGCGTGGATCGACGCCACAGCCGGTCTGCGGGCACTGGGCTTCACTCTCACGCTGTACATGCTGCTGGTCCTGATCGCGATCTCGGTCGAGTCCGACGGCCTGATCAACGTGAACCCCGGCGGCTACATCTCGTTCGTCGGTGCCGTGCTCATCCTGGTCAGCGCCTGGATGCTGCCCTTGCGGCAGTTGCGGGACATGAGCGAGGCGAGACTGCCGGCCTGGTTCGAGATCCTCGCGGTCGCGCTACTCATGGCCGCGGTGCTGTTCGTCGCGGCGTACGCGCTCGGTCTGGAGGACGCCTGGTCGTTCATCCTCTGCCTGGTCTTCATCGCCGCGGTCACGGCCGTACTGTTCCGGACCGGTTCGTTCTCGTGGGTCGGTCACGTCTCGCAGCGGCAGCGCAAGGTGCTGACGCTGTCGGCGGTCGTGGTCGCGTTCCTGTTCCCGTTCACCCAGGGTGGCTCGGACGCGAACATGTCGATCGCCACCCAGGTGCTGGTCTTCGCGGCGACCGCGATGGGTCTGAACATCGTGGTCGGTCTGGCCGGCCTGCTCGACCTCGGGTACATCGCGTTCCTCGGGTGCGGCGCCTACGTGGCCGCCACCATGTCGACGTCGGCGTTCGCGACCGTAGGGTGGAAGCCTCCCTTCCTGGTCGTGATGCTGATCGGCGCCGGTGTCGCGGCGACCCTGGGTCTGATCATCGGTACGCCGACGCTGCGGGTCTCGGGTGACTACCTGGCCATCGTGACCCTGGGCTTCGGTGAGATCTTCCGGTTCTCGATGTTCAACCTGGACGGCAACAACGGCCCGAACCTGACCAACGGCCCGAACGGTGTCCCAGGCATCCCGGACCTGGAGATCGGCAGCTTCAACTTCGGCGACGTGCACACGGTCGCGGGGATCGAGCTGGGCCGGTTCTCGAACTACTACTTCCTGCTGCTGATTCTGACCGGCTTCGTCATCCTCGTCTTCTCTCGGTTGAACAACAGCCGGATCGGCCGGGGCTGGGTAGCGATCCGGGAGGACGAGAAGGCGGCCGAGGCGATGGGCGTGAACACGTTCGGGCTGAAGCTGCTCGCGTTCGCGGTCGGTGCCTTCCTGGCCGGCCTGGCCGGCACCATCAAGGCCCACCAGGACGGCGCGGTCAGCCCGGACCAGTTCATCTTCCTGGAGTCGGCGTTCCTGCTCGCCGCGATCGTGCTCGGCGGTATGGGCACCATCGCCGGTGTGTTGCTGGGGGCAACGATCCTGAAGCTCCTGCCGGAGAAGCTCCGGTTCTTCTCGGAGTACCGGCTGCTGCTGTTCGGCCTGCTGCTGGTGCTGATGATGCGGTTCCGGCCCGAGGGCCTGGTCGCGAACAGACGCCGCCAGTTGGAGTTCCACGAAGAGGACGAGCAGCTTGCCGTCGAGCTCGACGAGGAGCACCTGCTGGTCGAGGAGGGGAAATGACCGTCACGGACACGCAACGCCAGCCGGCCCGGACCGGAGGGCAGCCGGTGCTGGAGGCCTCCGGTGTGACCATGCGGTTCGGTGGTCTGCTGGCGGTCAACAACGTCGACCTGACGGTCCGCGAAGGCGAGATCGTCGGTCTGATCGGCCCGAACGGTGCCGGCAAGACGACGTTCTTCAACTGCCTGACCGGTCTCTACAAGCCGACCGGCGGTCAGGTCCGGTTCGCCGGAGCGCCGCGGAAGGCGCCGAAGGCGACCAGGAGACAGGCCGAGGACCCGGAGGCCGTGCGGGTGGAGCCGCTGGCCGAGCTCACCCCGCTACCACCCAAGCCGCGGGCGGTCGTGAAGGCCGGGATGGCGCGGACGTTCCAGAACATCCGGCTGTTCGCGAACATGACCGCGCTGGAGAACGTGATGGTCGGCCGTTACTGCCGGACCAGTTCGGGCGCGCTCACGTCGGTCCTGCGCGGGCCGAAGTTCCGCCGCGAGGAGGCTGCCACCAGGGCGCGGGCCCAGGAGCTCCTCGACTTCGTCGGCCTCGGCAAGTCGACCGAGCACCTGGCCAGGAACATGCCGTACGGCGACCAGCGCCGGCTCGAGATCGCCCGGGCGCTGGCCACGGACCCGAAGCTCATCCTGCTGGACGAGCCGACGGCCGGTATGAACCCGCTGGAGACCCGGCAGGCCAGTGACCTGATCTTCAAGATCCGGGACTCGGGGCTGTCGGTCGTGGTGATCGAGCACGACATGCGGTTCATCTTCAACCTCTGCGACCGGGTGCTCTGCCTGGTCCGTGGCGAGGCGCTGATCGAGGGCACGCCGCAGGAGGTGCAGTCCGACCCGCGGGTGATCGAGGCCTACATCGGCACCGGCGAGCAGGACGACGAGGACGAGGCGGCCGCCGTCCAGGACACCGCCGTCGCCGACGAGGAGGACAGGTCATGACCGCGATGCTCGAGGTCCGCGACCTGGAAGTTGCCTACGGCAAGATCGTCGCGGTGAAGAAGATCAGCTTCAGCGTGGAGCAGGGGCAGGTGGTGTCGCTGATCGGCACCAACGGCGCCGGCAAGACCACCACGCTGCGGACCATCTCCGGCCTGCTCCGGCCGACGTCGGGCGAGATCCTCTTCCAGGGCGAGCGGATCGACAGCGTGGCGGCGCACGACATCGTCGCCCGCGGTCTGGCCCACTCGCCGGAAGGGCGGCGGATCTTCCCGCGGCTGTCGGTAGAGGAGAACCTGCTGCTCGGGGCGTTCGCCCGCAAGGACCCGGCGGGCGTGCGCACCGACCTGAACGCGGCGTACGACCTGTTCCCGATCCTGGGGGAGCGGCGCAAGCAGCCGGCCGGGACGTTCTCCGGCGGTGAGCAGCAGATGCTGGCGATGGGCCGGGCGATGATGAGCCGGCCGAAGCTGCTGATGCTGGACGAGCCCTCGATGGGTCTGTCGCCGATCATGATGAAGCGGATCATGTCCACGGTGTCCGAACTGCAGTCGCAGGGTACGACGATCCTGCTGGTGGAGCAGAACGCCCAGGCCGCGCTGAAGCGCGCGGACTTCGGCTACGTGCTGGAGGTCGGCCAGATCGTTCTGTCCGGCACCGGTCGCGACCTGCTGGTCAACGACGAGGTGCGCAAGGCCTATCTCGGCGAGGACTGACCATCCACCTTTGGCTGGTTGACCCACCACGCTCGTGGGTCAACCAGCCAACGGCGGTCAGTCGCGGATGGCCACGAGCAGCTGCACCAGCAGGGGAGCGACGATCAGTGCGGGCAGAAGGTCGGCGACCGCGATCTGCTTGATCTTCAGCAACCGCAGCGCCACGCCGATCAGCATCACGCCACCGGTCGCGCCGAGTGCGGTCACGTGCGCGTCCGGCAGTACGTCGCCGAGTACGGCGCCGACCGCGGTCATCAACCCCTGCACCACCAGGACGACGAGCGCAGACGCCATCACACCCCAGCCGAGGGATGCGGCGAACGCGATCGAGGCGAACCCGTCCAGCACCGCCTTCAAATACAGCTGGTCCGCGCCCCGGCCGAGCCCGTCGGACAGCGCGCCCAGGAAGGTCAGCGGCCCCACACAGAACACCATCGAGGCCGTCACGAACCCCTCGACGAACGTGCTCTCGCCCTCGGCACGGCGGAATCGGTGCTGCAGCCACGCCCCGAACTCCTCCAGGCGAAGCTCGATCCGTAGCAGCGAGCCGGTGATCCCGCCGATCAGCATCGCGCCCAGCACGATCAGGATCGGTGCGCTGTCACCGACCGCGTCGCCGAGGACCGCGTCGCCCACCGTGAGTGCGGAGCTGATTGCGATCAGCAGCGTGACCAGACCGAGTGCGTCGGTGACCAGATCCCTCGTTCGGTGACTGAGCCGGTGGCCCACGAGCACGCCGAGTACCGACCCGACGAGGACCGTCGCGACGTTCACAGCAGTGCCGATTCCGATGAACAAATCTGGTCTCCGATCACCCCGGGGCGCAGCTTTGCAAGTGACCCGCAAGGGCCTACTGTTGCGCGGGGGACGAGCGTATCCGCCGTCCCGTTCACCTCGGGGGTGGACCGAAGCAGGAGGTCGCTGTGGCATCAGCCATCGAGGTGAGGGACGCCCAACGCGGTGATGCCGCCGCCTTGGTCGCGCTGTGGCGCGAGCTGGCCACCGGAGCCGGTCATCCGTCCCGGCTGCCGGCGGCTCCGTCGCCGGCCGCGGTCGAGGTTGCTGTCAGCAAGCATCTGGACGATCCGTTCGGCCGGCTCCTCGTCGGTGAGCTCGACGGCGCCGTCCACGGCATGGCGTATCTGCGCCGGACCGCGATCAGCCCGCTGCACGACGACCTCACGGTGACGGTCGAGTATCTGCACGTCAGTGACGAGGCCCGCCGGCACGGACTGGGCAAGGCGCTGATCGCCGAGGCGACCGCGTGGGCCGAGCACGAGAACTGCGCACACGTTGCCGCGGTCGCGCCCCCGATCGCCCGCGAGGCGAACAGGTTCCTCGCCCGGCTCGGGCTGGCCCAGGCCGGCGTACTGCGCTATGCGACCACGCACACGGTGCGCCGTCGGCTCGCGGCCGAGCACGCGCCGAACCTGCTTGCCCTGTTGTCGTCGCGACGGTCAGTGATCGCGCGCCGCGCGCAGCTCGGCCGTCCGCTGCCCGCCGACGTGGCGCACGTCGACGTACCGGCCGAGGTCACTTACCCGGCGGAGCCTGAATCAGCTGGCACGTGAGCCGCGCGGTGCAGACCCGCTTGTCCCGGTCGTCGGTGATCACGACCTCGTACGACGTGGTCGTGCGACCGAGGTAGATCGGGGTCGCGACGCCCGTGACGGTGCCCTCGCGGACCGCGCGGTGGTGGGTGGCGTTGATGTCCACGCCGACCGCGACCTTGTCGTACGTCGCCGCGTGCAGGGCCGAGCCGATCGAGCCGAGGCTCTCGGCGAGCACACAGGACGCGCCGCCGTGGAGCAGCCCGTACGGCTGGGTGTTGCCCTTGACCGGCATCGTCGCGACGACCCGCTCCGGGGAGGCTTCGGTGACAACGATTCCCATCAGCTGCAGGAGCGTGCCTTCCATGCCCATGCCCGGGCCGAGGTCCATGTGATCAGTCACAGGGGCAGACTACGTGGCTGTGGCAGAACTGTCCGTGGGAACCACTAGAGTCGGTACGTGGCTCCAGAAACCAACACCTCGACGATGACCAAGGACGCTGGATCTGCGCAGGCCGGCGCATCAGGGCGGCCGCGGATCCTGCTGCTGGACGGGCACTCGCTGGCGTACCGGGCGTTCTACGCGCTTCCGGTGGAGAACTTCTCCACCACCACCGGGCAGCACACCAACGCGGTGTACGGGTTCACCTCGATGCTGATCAACATGCTCCGCGACGAGCAGCCCACGCATATCTGTGTGGCCTTCGACGTGTCCCGCAAGACCTTCCGCTCCGAGCAGTACGCGGAGTACAAGGCGGGCCGGTCGAAGTCGCCGGACGAGTTCAAGGGCCAGGTGTCGCTGGTCAAGGAGGTGCTGGAGGCGCTGCGGATCCCGACCACGGAGATCGACGGCTGGGAGGCCGACGACGTGATCGCCACGCTTGCCACCCAGGCCTCCGAGCAGGGCTTCGAGGTGCTGATCAGCAGCGGTGACCGGGACGCGTTCCAGCTGGTCAGCGACGACGTCACGGTGCTGTACCCGAAGCGTGGCGTGTCCGAGATCGCCCGGATGGACCCGGCCGCGGTCGAGGAGAAGTACGGCGTCACCCCGCAGCTGTATCCGGATCTGGCCGCGTTGGTGGGGGAGCAGAGCGACAACCTGCCGGGTGTGCCCGGCGTCGGCCCGAAGACGGCGGCCAAGTGGCTGAACCAGTTCGGCTCGCTGAACGACGTGGTCGACCGGGTGAACGAGATCAAGGGCAAGGCCGGTGAGTCGCTGCGCGAGCACCTGGCCGGCGTGATCCGGAACCGGCAGATCAACGAGCTGGTCCGGGACCTGACTCTCGACGTCACGGTCGACGACCTGGTCCGGGTGCCGTGGGACCGGGAGAAGGTGCACACGCTGTTCGACAGCCTGGAGTTCCGGGTGCTGCGCGAGCGGCTGGTCGCCGAGCACGAGGAGGTCGACGCGACCGTCGACCACGGGTTCGAGCTGGAGGGTGTGCAGCTGAAGCCGGGCGAGGTGGCCGCCTGGCTGAAGGAGAACGTGAACACCGGCGAGCGCGTCGGCGTCGCGGTGCAGGGCAGCTGGGGTCGCGGGACCGGCGAGATCACCGGCCTGGCGCTGGCGACCACGGCCGGTGCGGCCGCCTGGTTCGACCCGACCGCGCTCAGCCCGGACGACGAGGCCGCGTGGCAGGCCTGGCTCGCCGATCCGAAGCAGCCGAAGGCGCTGCACGACACGAACGGTCCGCTGCTCGGCTTCCTGGAGCGCGGCTGGACGCTGGCCGGTCTGAGCTCGGACACGCAGCTCAGTGCGTACCTGGTCCGTCCCGACCAGCGGTCGTACGACCTGGCCGATCTGACCGTTCGGTACCTCAAGCGCGAGTTGCGCAACGAGGAGGCCGACAACGGCCAGCTCAGCTTCGACGACATCGAGGGCGGCCCTGCCGCGGACCACACGATGCTGCGGGCGCGCGCGATCGCCGACCTGGCCGACACACTCGACGCCGAGCTGGACAAGCAGGCCGGTACGGCGCTGCTCGCGGACGTCGAGCTGCCGCTGATCGACGTGATCGCGAGCATGGAGCGCGACGGCATCGCGGTCGACCGGCCCTACCTGGAGGAGCTGGAGGCGCGGTTCGCTACCGGTGTCCGGGAGGCCGCGACGGCGGCGTACGACGTGATCGGCAAGGAGATCAACCTCGGCTCGCCGAAACAGCTGCAGGTGGTGCTGTTCGACGAGTTGCAGATGCCGAAGACGAAGCGGACCAAGACCGGCTACACGACCGACGCGGACTCGCTGCAGGCGCTGTTCGAGAAGACCGAGCACCCGTTCCTGGCGTACCTGCTGGCGCACCGGGACGCGACCCGGCTGCGGCAGACGGTCGAGGGGCTGCTGAAGACGATCAGCCCCAAGGACGCGCGGATCCACACCACGTTCAACCAGACGATCGCGGCCACCGGGCGGCTCAGCTCGACCGATCCGAACCTGCAGAACATCCCGATCCGGACCGAGGAGGGCCGCCGGATCCGGCAGGCCTTCATCGTCGGTGCGGGGCACGAGTCGCTGATGTCGGCCGACTACAGCCAGATCGAGATGCGGATCATGGCCCACGTGTCGGCGGACGAGGGCCTGATCTCGGCGTTCAACTCGGGGATGGACTTCCACTCGGTGACGGCGTCGCGGGTGTTCTCGGTCGATACCGCGGAGGTGACGCAGGAGCAGCGGGCCAAGATCAAGGCGATGAACTACGGTCTCGCCTACGGCCTGTCGGCGTACGGGCTGAGCCAGCAGCTGAAGATCGGCGTCGACGAGGCGCGCGGGCTGATGGACGAGTACTTCGAGCGCTTCGGCGGCGTTCGCGACTACCTGCGCAGCATCGTGCTGGACGCCGGCAAGAGCGGCTACACCGAGACGATCCTGGGCCGCCGGCGCTACCTGCCCGACCTGACCAGCGACAACCGGCAGCGCCGGGAGATGGCCGAGCGGATGGCGCTGAACGCGCCGATCCAGGGCTCGGCCGCGGACGTGATCAAGATGGCGATGCTGAAGGTGGACGCGTCGCTGCGCGAGTCCGGTCTGAAGTCGCGGATGCTGCTCCAGGTGCACGACGAGCTCGTCTTCGAGATCGCACCCGGCGAGCGCGAGCCCCTCGAGGAGCTGGTCCGCCGCGACATGGGCCACGCCGTCGACATGGCCGTCCCTCTCGACGTGTCCATCGGCATCGGCCGCACCTGGCACGAGGCCGCCCACTAAGTGTCCTGAGTCGGTGGTCGAGCCGAACCGGCCGTTCCGCTGGGATCTGGTCCGGCCGGATCAGCTCGGCTCGTTGCTGGACGACGTCGGGGAGCCGAGCCTGTTCTTCCTCGACGACCTGATCGAGTGCGCCGCCCGGGTGCTGGCCCAGTGCGCGGACGGTGAGCTGTACTTCGTCGGCCGTTCGGTCGACAGCCTCTTCGACCTGCTCAGCGGTGCACTGGCCGACACGGACTGGAGCACCCGCCTGCACTCGCTGCCGTTGTCGCTGTTTCGGGGTGACGGCCGCGACTTCACGCCGGAAGAGATCCGCCAGTTGCGGACCAACCTGACGGCCGACGGGCTCGCGCCCGCCGACCTGATGCGCGGCCGCCCGACCGTCTTCGTCGACCTTGTCTTCGCGGGCTCGACGTTCGGGAACCTGTACGCCGTACTGCGCCGGTGGATCGACGACGACCGGGCACAGTGGGACGTCATCCGGCGGCAGCTGCGGTTCATCGGGATCACGGCCCGGACCAAGACCAGCCCGAACACCTGGCGCTGGCAGCAGCACGCCGCGTTCGCCGCGGAGCTGCCGGCGGCGGCGATCCGGAACGTGTCGCTCGACGGCCGCCTGTGGTCGTACTTCGGCGACTTCCAGCACAAGACGGCCGCGTCGTTCCGCCGGACTCGCTGGTCGGACCCGGAGGTCGCGAGTCCCCCGCGCGACCAGGACACCCGGTTCGCGCTGGCGCAAGCCGTACGTGTGGTTGCGGCGGGGCGTACGGCACAGGTGCGGCGCCGGCTGGCCGACCGGTTGACGCGGGAGCCGGCGATCAGCGACCGGTGGCTGCGCGACCTTCAGCTGGTGCTTCGGCGGTAGCCCATTCGGTTGCCCTGTCGGTCGCGAAGATCGGCATCGGGTCGGGGGAGAGGGCCTGCTGGATCAAGGTCAGTTCGCGAGCTGCCAGGGGCGGTAGGTCGTCCAGGGGCCACCAGCGGACCTCGAGGGACTCGTCGTCGTTGACGCGTGGCTCCCCGCGGAGCGGCCGGCAGCGGAAGCAGAGGTCGAGGTACTGGACCTGGTCGCCGTTCGGATAGCCGGCCGGCGGCAGTGACTCGATGCTGACCAGGCGGTCGATCGCTGCCTCGACGGCGGTCTCCTCCTCGATCTCGCGGAGCAGCCCGACGGCGGGCTGTTCACCCGGCTCGAGAATGCCCGCGACCAGACTCCAGCGTCCGTTGTCGGCCCGGCGTACCAGCAAGACCTGACCGGCGTCGTCGAGCACGACACCGGTGATGCCGGTGAGCCAGAGCAGGTCGTGCCCGATCTTCTCGCGCAGCTCGAGGATGAACTTGGGTGTGGTCATGTCCAGAACCCTATCGGTCGCTTTCGCAAGAACCCGAGATCGGCCACGCACGTTGGAAAGCGCTTGCACGTAAGACGCGGACCGTCGCGCGGAGGTTCGCCAAGTCCAGCCTCTGGTGAATCAGTTCGCGTCGGAGGCCTGGCGGCGGAGTCCTGCCGCCAGGCCGGCCGACAACAGCAACGCACACGTGCTGGTCATCGCGACGAGGACCAGCACGCCGTTCAATCCGGTCGCGATGCCGGTTCCGAGCACGATTCCGGCGGCGAGCACGAGTACGACCAGACCGACCCAGATCAGCAGCGCGGCCCGCTTCTCCTGCTGTGCGATCGCCGCATAGACAACGAGTTGCAGTACGGCGTACGCCGAGCCGGAGATCGCGAACAGCCAGGTGTACGGGCCGAGCGGCGCGTACTTCTCCTCGCCGCCGATGATCGCCACCACCAGATCCGGCAGCAGCAGGGTGCCGAGCACCGTACAGAACCCGAGCGCGGCGACGGCCTGGATCGCGCGGCGCAGCCGCACGGTGTCGCCCGGGGAGCTGGCCAGTATCGGGAACACGACCACGATGACGAACTGCGGCAGGAACAGGCAGGCCTTCGCCACGATGACACCGGCCGCGTAGTACCCACTGTCCGTGCCGTCGAGGAGCGCCCGGGCCAGCAACACGTCCGCGTTCGCCATGACGAAGAACGCCAGCAGCGTGTGCGTGCCGTGCACCGTCCCTCGCAGTACCTCCTTGATGTGCTCGGACGTCGCACCGGACGATCCACGCAGCAGGAAGGCACCCAGCAGAGTCGGTACGGCGGCACCCAGGGTCAGACCGATCATGGCCGAGTCGAGCGATGGGTGGATCAGCAGCGCACCGCCACCGAGTACCAGGCGACCCACACCGACCGCGGTGTAGACAGCGGCGAGTTCGGTCCAGCGTTTGCTGCCCTGCAGTACGCCGAGCTCAGAGCCCATCAGCGTGAGGCAGCCGAGTGTCGGTGCGAGCAGCAGGACCGGGAGGACGGAGTCGATGTGCAGCAGCCACATGAACAGCGGGGTGGCCACGAGCAGGACCGCGGTCAGCCCGAGTGCTCCGCGGCGGCCGGCCTTGACCAGAGCGTCGGCCAGGGACGCTGTGCTGTCGTCGGTGTGGGTGGCGATCATCCGCGCGCCGGTCGCCTGCAGACCGAGCGAGGCGACGTTGCCGATCAGCAGCAGGCCGAGCAGGGCGGTGATGGCGCCGAACTCCTCCGGCGTGAGCCGGCGGGAGCCGAGGATCGTGAAACCGTAGGCGGCGACGTTCATGATGGCCATGCCGACGGCAACGACCGTGGCGCCGCGCAGGAATGCCAACCGGGGTGCCATGGGCTCTTGCTCCGGAGTGGTGTCTGAACTCATGCTCTACTGCCTCAGGTCGCAAGCACTGGGTGGGGAGGTGGTCATGTCAGAACGTGCACTGCGCGTCCTGCCCTGGTTGTGGCCTGTCCTGCTCACCCTGTTGATCACTGCTCCGCTGCTCGCTCCGGGCTACATCGTCGGCTACGACATGGTGTTCGTGCCGGACCTCACGGTACGGCTTGACCTGTTCGGTGTCACAACGGCCATGCCGCGGGCAGTCCCGTCGGATGTGCTGGTCGCCGTACTGGATGAGCTCACCGGCGGCCAGGTGCTCAACAAGCTCGTGCTGGTAGCCATCCCGCTACTCTCCGGTCTCGGTCTGACCGCACTCTGGCGTGAGCTCCGGCTGGGCGGTGCACTGCCGGGTGCCGCGGCCGCCACCCTCTACATGTGGAACCCGTTCGTCGCCGAACGACTCCGCCTCGGCGCCTGGGCGCTCCTCCTCGGGTACGCCGCTCTGCCGTGGCTGGTGCGATCCGCGCTGCGATTGCGCAGGGGAGAGGGATGGCCGGGCTTCGTGCTCGCATCCGCCGGCTGTGCGCTCACCGCGTCCGGTGGAATCACCGGACTGCTCGTCGGTGGCTTGATCCTGCTGTGGCGACCACGGGTGAAGTCGCTGTGGCCGTTGGGTGCCGCAGTCCTGCTGAACGCACCCTGGCTGATGGCGGGCCTCGCGCACACCGGCAACGCGACCACCGACCCGGACTCGGTCACCTCGTTCGCGGCGCGCAACGAAGGCTACGGAGGAGTGCTGCCCACTCTTCTCACCTTGGGTGGGATCTGGAACGCAGATGTTGTGCCGGGCAACCGGGGAGATCTGCTGCCGGTCATCTTCGCGTTCGTCCTACTGGTCGCCTCCGTGATCGGTGTCGTGTTGTGGTGGCGACGGGACCCGGTGGCGAGAGCACTGGTCGTGGCTGCGGTCATCGCAGTGCTTCTCGGCCTGGCCGGTGTGGTCGCATCCGGAGCCTTTGCTCAGGTTGTCGCTCACGTCCCGGGTGCAGGTCTGTTCCGCGACGGCCAGCGCTATCTCGGACCGCTCGCCCTGCTCGAGTCCATCGGCTTCGGTGTCGCGCTGGCCGCCGCCCTGGAGCACGTTCGCCTGTACCGAATCGTCGGCATCACCGCGATGCTGCTGCCGATCGCCGCGCTGCCGGCCCTTTCCGGCGGCGGGGGACTGAAGGTGTCGCACTACCCGGCCGATTGGGAGCGGGCACAGCAGGCCGTCGCGGGGCGGTTCGTCCCGTGGCCGTTCGAGTCCTACCGGGCACCGTCCTGGAACGGGCGGCGCCCGTTGCTCGATCCGATGCCGCGGTACTTCGTGCAGCCCTCGATCGCCCCGGACGAGTTGATCGTCGGAGGTCATCGATTGGCCGGTGAGGATCCGAGTGCGCGCGAGGTGGCCACCGCGATCCGGTCGGCCGTGCGCGACAAGACGGATCCGACGCCCGCGCTGCTGCGCCAAGGTGTCGGTTGGCTGGTCGTCGATCGTGAGGCAGGTGGACCGACTCCACCCAGCCTCATGCCCGGACTGACCGAGGAGTTCTCCGGCCCGACCGTGACGGTGTACCGACTCGCTGGAACGCCTGCTCCGCGACCCCATGCGCTCTGGCGGACCATCGTCGTACTGGCTGCCTGGGCGGCTGCGGGGATGACCTTGATCGCCGCTCTGGTCTCGATGGTCCGGCGTTGTTACTCTTCGGTTCACTTGACCGGGAGGGGACATAGTTCATGGGATCACTGATCGGTGCGGCACTCGCCGTACTCGCCGGGCTGGCGGTTGCTACCACCACGGTTGTCGGGGTGGTGCAGTCGGTGCAGGAGGATCCGGCACCGCCGGCCGGACAGCCTCAGGGGCAGGCCGACGTACCGATCGTCGGCTACGGCACGAAGTAGACAGCAGCCGGTCGAAGGACAGTGCGGCCGCGCACCAGGTGAAGTTGTCCGCACCTGCGACCGCACCGTCCGACAACCGTCGCCGAAGCTCGGTGTCCTGCAGCAGCAGGGTGATCGCCGTACTGAACTCGTCCGGGGTGTCGACCAGGATGCCGGTGACTCCATCGTGCACGGACTCCGTCGGACCGCCCGCGCTCCGATAGGCCACCGTCGGTACGCCGTGACCCGCTGCCTCGCCGACGACCAGACCCCAGCCCTCCTTGAGGCTCGGCAGTGCCAGCACCCAGGCCTCGTCGTACGCCGCGTGCTTGTCGTCCTCGCTCACGTGTCCGGTGAACTCGACCGCCGCCTGCAGGCCGCGCTGCTCGACGTACTCGCGCAGTGACTCCTCCCACCAGCCCGAGCCGACGACGACCAGGCGCGCGTCCGGCAGCACCTTGCGTGCTTCGGCGATCGCGTCGACGGCGTGCTCGAGTTGCTTGTGCGGAACGATGCGCCCGACGCAGACCACTGTCGGTACGGCGGCCTGCGGTCGCTGCCGTGGTGGCGCCGGATCGGTGCCGTTGTGGATCACGGTGATGTCGGCAACCCCCAGTCCGGCGAGCTCGTCGCGTGAGGCCGACGACACGGTCACGTACCGGCAGTCGTCGTACAGCTGTGGGGCCACGCGCGATTCCAGCCACCATCCGAGCCGGCCGCGCCAGCCCGGGTACACCACCTGCCACTGCTCCTGGTGCACGTGATGCACGAGGACGACGACGCCGATACGACGTACGAGGCGGGTAAAGAATGGCAGTCCGTTCTGCACGTCCACCACGCGGTCCGGGCGGTGCAGCCAGGTGTGCAGGAGACCGCGCAGGTACACGGTGACCTTGGTACCGCGGTACAAGTACCGCACCTCGTGGCGACGCGCTTCACGCGGGCTGCCCGGGTACGCCGCACACAGCACCGTCACCGACCAGCCCAATGCGGCAAGGCCTCTCGCCACCTCCTCCACATAGCGTTCAGAGCCTCCGCCCTCAGGGTTCGTCGTGTCCCGCCAGTTCAGCATCAGCACGCTCTGAGCACGCACCTCGTCAACCCCACCCCTCCGGTCACCTCCCCCGAGGTAATGGGCGGGGACGTTACCAAGGAGTAACGATGTCCACCAGACCTCGCGAGATCCGTTAATGTCCCGCCTGTGCCAGTGATCACGAATGCCACCGGAACTGCGGACTGGACGGCCGATCTCGGTCGTGCGGTCCGGCTGTTCCGGGCGTTCGGCGTGGAGCAGACGGACCCGGATCGCTTCTACGGAACGCTTGCCGCGGACTCGGTCGGACAGGTCGGCCAGTACGCCGATCTGCGGGGCGCACTGATGCTCGACGTCGGAGGTGGACCGGGCTACTTCGCCGACGCGTTCCGCGCGGCCGGTGCGACGTACTACGCGATCGACTCGGACCTGGGCGAGCTGAGCGGTCGAGGCGACCCCGTACCAGGCACAGTGCTCGGCAGTGGCATGGCTCTACCCGTCGCAGACGCGACAGTCGACGTCTGCTTCTCGTCCAACGTGCTGGAACACGTGCCGGACCCCTGGCGGATGGCTGACGAACTGGTCCGAGTCACTCGGCCCGGCGGCACGGTCTTCCTGTCGTACACCGGTTGGTGGGGTCCACACGGCGGTCACGAGACGGCGCCCTGGCACTACCTCGGTGGAGACCGGGCAGCCCGTCGGTACGAACGCCGAGTGGGTCACCGGCCGAAGAACAAGTTCGGTGAATCGCTCTTCCCGATCAGCGTCGCCGCCGGACTGCGGTGGGCACGCGGCTGTACCGCGGCCGAGCTCGTGGCAGCGGTGCCGAGGTATCACCCGCGCTGGGCGTACGGCGTACTCGCCGTCCCCGGAGTACGCGAGGTCGTCACGTGGAACCTCGTCCTGGTGCTCCGGCGGCGATGAGGAGACTGAAGGCCGGAAGTTCCGAGCAGGTGGTCTGGCGAGCGAGGCTCGTGCTGGGCTGCCTGGTCCTGATCGCCCTGTGCTTCCACCAGGCGCCGGGCAAGATCGTGCCGGACACCAAGCTGGACCTGACCGCCAGTCCCGGTGGCTTCCTCGTTCGTGCGCTGCACCTGTGGGATCCGCAGGGTGCCTTCGGGCAGTTGCAGAACCAGGCGTACGGCTACCTGCTGCCGATGGGTCCGTTCCACTGGCTGCTCGACTCGCTGTCGGTGCCGGACTGGGTGACGCAACGGCTGTGGTGGTCGGTGGTGCTGTGCGTTGCCTTCCTCGGTGTGTGGAAGCTGTGCAACGCCCTCGAGTACGGCGTGCCGTGGACCCGTTTCGCGGTCGCACTGCTCTACGCACTGAGCCCCCGGATGCTCGGCGAGGTGTCGATCACCTCGATCGAGGTGTGGCCGATCGCCATGGCTCCCTGGGTACTGCTCCCACTCGTCACACCACGGGCTCGCTCCGGCTGGTGGCGGGTCGGCTGGTCCGCGGTCGCGTTCGCATTGGTCGGTGGAGTCAACGCCGTCGCCACTGCTGCCACGCTCGTACTGCCTGCGTTGTGGCTGATCACCCGCCGACTGGACCGGTCGACGGTGAAGGTGATGCTCGGTTGGCTCGGCTGTGTGGTCGCAGTGTCGATCTGGTGGCTCGTACCACTCCTGCTGCTCGGCCGGTACAGCCCGCCGTTCCTCGACTGGATCGAGGACGCCGGAGTCACCACCGGAACCGCCAGCGTCTTCGAGTCCTTCCGCGGTACGTCGCAGTGGCTCAACTTCCTGTCCGGCGCGGACGGACCGAGTTGGCCGGCCGGGTGGTTGTACGTCACCCAGCCGACGCTCATCCTGATCACCGCGGTCGTCGCGCTGCTCGGCCTGGCAGGCTTGGCGATGGGCTCGCTCAAGCACCGCGGCTTCCTGCGGCTCGCACTCGTCGTCGGACTGCTGCTCGTGACGCTCGGCCATGCAGGTGCGGCCGGCTCGCCACTGGCACCCCAGATCCAGGACCTGCTCGACGGTCCGCTCGCAGCACTTCGCAACACGCACAAGTTCGAGTTGGTCGTCCGTCTGCCGCTCGCACTCGCCGCTGCGCACTCGCTGAGCAGACTCACCGAGTGGGCGACCGTCCGCGGCGTTCATCGCCGCGTGGTGCCGGTGCTGGTCGCCTGCCTGATCGTGTCGGTGGCGACGCCGGCCATCTTCGGCCAGCTACCCAGACGCGAGGGGTACGACGGCATCCCCGCTCACTGGCGTGAGGCGGCGGCGTGGCTCGACGACCAGACCACGAAGGGCAGTGTCCTCGTGGTGCCTGCCGCATCATTCGCCGACTTCACCTGGGGATCGACGAAGGACGAGCCTTTCCAGGCCTTGCTGAAACGCCCCCTGGCTGTGCGGGACGCCGTGCCGCTCGGCTCTGCGGGTACGACGCGCTGGCTGGACGAGGTGGAACGCCGGCTCGGCACGGGGGTCGGCGACAAGACCCTGAAGCAGGCACTGACCCGGGCCGGAATCCGGTACGTCGTCGTCCGCAACGACCTGCGGTACGACGCCCAGGTGACACCGACGCCGGCCGTCCACGAGACCTTGGACGAGTCCGGCATCGACCGCGTCGCGTACTTCGGTCCGGGCACTGGCAGCACGATCGAACAGCCCGGCGTCACGCTCGACGGACACACCCGGCTCCCATACCCGAGCGTGGAGATCTATGACGTCGGCGCCACGAGTCCAGGGCGGCTGATCCCGAAGTCGCAGCTTGTGGAGGTCCGCGGCGCGGCCGAGGACGTGCCGGCCGCACTGACCGCGCTCGGTGGCGATCGCACGGCGGTGACGAGCTCGGACGCGGCCGGTCGACTGACCGGGCTCCCACTGATCCAGACCGATGGCATGCAACGCCGTGAGGTCTCGGTCGGTCGTCCCGCGGAGAACTACTCGCCCGTGCTGACCGCGTCGGAGGCAGGCCGGCAGGGCCGCCGCACCCTCGGGTACGACGTTGACCCGGCGGCACCGGTCACGACGCGGACGTGGGGCGGCGGCATCCTCGACGTACGGGCGTCGTCCTCGGCGGCGGATGCGGACGCGACGCTGCGGACCGGGCCGGGCAACGGGCCGTTCGCAGCCGTGGACGGTGATCCGTCGAGTCGCTGGATCTCCGGGACGTTCGGCCGGAGCAGTGGCGAGTGGCTCGAAGTGACGTTCGCGTCCCCTCGCAGTGTCGACGGTCTGAAGGTGCAGTTCTCGCTGGCGCCGCCGACCACCGAGCCGGTCCGCACGTTGCAGGTGGACACGGACGCGGGCTCACTGACCTCAGTGGTTTCGGGGTCGACCGATCCGCAGAGCATTCCGGTCCCGCCCGGCCAGACCAAACGGTTGCGGCTCAGTGTGGGTGTGACCGACGGCAAGAACCCGAACGGCGTCTCGATCGCCGAGGTCTCGTTGCCCGGGATGCTTCCGGTCAGTCGGCTCAGTGTGCCGTCGGGCGACCGTCAGCCGAGCGCACTGGTGCTCAGGAACCAGCAGATCGGCCGCTCTGCCTGCCTGCACGTTGCCACCCGTCCGCTGTGTCGACAGGAAGTAGCCAAGGACTCCGAGGAACCGACCGGACTGCTGCGCAGCATCGACCTTCCGCAAGCGGCGTCGTACCAGCTGCAGGGGACGGCGCTACCGAAGGACGGTGCCACGCTCGAAGGTCTACTGGCTGTGCCGGGCGCCATCACGGCGTCGGCGACCTCCCGAGCGGTCACGGCTCCGGAGGGACGTCCGGGCGCCGCGGTGGATCGCGACCTGGGCACCGGCTGGGTCGCGGACCCGTCCGACCAGCACCCGGCGCTCACGTTGAAGTTGCCTGAGGCAAGAAGCATCAGCGGACTGCAGTTCCTCTCCGATCCCTACCTGACCGCCTCGCAGCCGACCGAGGTGTCGCTGCGCTTCGACGGTGGCCCACCGGCGAAGGGCACGGTGGATCCGGAGGGCTACCTGCGCTTTGCCGCACGGAGCGCACGAACAGTCGAGCTGACGTTCACCGCCACCAGACCGATGACGGACTTCGACTCCGCGACCGGCTACGCGCGGACGGCACCGGTCGGCGTCGCCGAAGTTCGCGTGCTCGGCGCCGACGAGCTGCGCAAGGCACTCGACCTGGACGGCCAGACCGGTGTGTACTGCGGCTACGGCCCAGGTGTTCGCGTGGACGGCGTACCGGCCGACACACAGGTGAAGGCGACCGTGCGGGACCTGCTGCAGCGGCGTCCAGTGACGTTCGCGGCGTGTGGCAAGGACAGTGTGGTCCCACTGCAGTCCGGACGCCACAACATCGACGTACTGGCCGGTGGTGGGTTCGTGCCGACCGAGACGACGCTGACCAGGGCGGGCTTCCGCAACGTGTCCAAGACGCCGGTGCAGGGCGTGGACGTCTGGCGGCCCAATCCGGCCGAGCTGAGCATCGAGGTGCCGGCCGCTGACGAGCAGTCGGTGCTGACCGTCGCGCAGAACTACAACGAAGGCTGGGAAGCGTACGACAGCACCGGCCGCAAGCTGACGCCGATCCGGATCGGTGGCTGGCAGCAGGGATGGATTCTGCCCGAAGGGGCCGAGCAGGTCGTCACCGCGCGGTTCATGCCGGACCGTCTCTACCGCGCCGGTTTGCTGGTCGGTCTGGCCGCACTGCTGTCGGTGGTCGCGCTCGCGATCTTCTTTCGGCGCCGGTCGAGGCACTCCGGTCACCGACTCCGTGAAGGCCGCGATGTCGGGCCATGGGTCGCGCTCGTAGGTGGCCTGGCGGCGGGGTGGTTCATGTCCGGCTGGATCGGACTGGTCGCAGTGGCGGTCGCTGCGCTGTGCTCCTGGTTCCTGTCGCCGCGGGTGGCGATCGGAGTGGTGGCTGCTGCGGTGGCGGTCGGCGCCCTGATCGCGGCGGTTCAGCCGTGGCCGGACGGGGGAGCGGGACTGACGTCAGGAGTGGTCCAGGCATCGACCTTGTTCGCCTGTGCGCTGGCGCTCTTGTTCCGGCCGACCGGTGAGACGTCGTACTCCTTGTCGCGCCTGCCCAGGCGCATGATGGGCCGCTCCATCCCGTAGTAGCTCGCGGCCGCGACACCGACGGACACCACCAGCGTCGGGAAGAACAGCAGCGCGAACTTGCCGCTGAACACCTCGTACCCGCTGATCCGCTCGACCACGCTCAGCACGATCAGGTGGTACGCGAAGACGCCGTACGAAATGTCTCCGGCGATGTGGCCGGCCTTGCCTCCGAGGATGCGGACCGTCCTGGCTGTCGGGTTCAGAGCCGGGAACAGGACGCACGCGGCGATCCCGGTGTAGAGCAGGCTCTTCAGGAACGCTTGACCTGGCGTGGACGGCGAGAGACCGTACGGGCCTGCCAGCGGGTTGGCAGCGATGACCAGCAGCGCCGCTGCGACGCCCCAGATGGTGCCGGGGATCTTCGTGAGCGTGTCGAGCGTGGACGGCTCGAGTCGACCGCTGCTGCGCGCCACCTGCCACAGCGCGAACCCCATGCCGACCGCGAACCAACCGACGTACCCAGGGAGCCAGAGACCGGCGCGGGGGTGGTCGGTCGCGTTGATGGAGGCCATCCAGATCGGGCTGAACACAGTGAGGACACCCAGTACGACGAGGCGCCAGCGGACACTGCGCCGGGTCGGACGCTCGTACCCGGTCAGCAGCTTCGCCAGCGCCGGCAGCAGGAGGTAGAACGCCACCTCGGTCGCCAGACTCCACAGCTGCGTGAGTCCGTCCGCGGCCGGTCCGTCGAAGTAGATCTGGGTGAGCGACGCGTGCTGGAGGTACGTCGCCCAGCCCACGCCGTCCTTGCGCGGCACCAGGAACGCGGCGAGCAGTGCGGCGACCCACAGCGCCGGCAGGATCCGTAGAGCGCGGTTGCGTAGGTACGGCAACGTCAGTGGTGGCAGTGTGCCGTCGAACCACGCGACCACGTGCGGCCGGTACAGGAGGAACCCGGAGATCGCGAAGAAGATCGCCACCCCGACGTCGAGCCGCGCCAGCAGACCGGCGAACGGCCCGTTGAGCGAGGCGCCGGAGTGAAACCCGACATGCGTGGTCAGCACCGCGAGCGCACCGATCGCCCGCAACCCGTCCAGCGCCGGGAAGCGCGTTCGATTCATCTGGGCAGTCCGATCTCGAGGTTCTCCACGCAGAGGTTCGTCGCGGGATCGGAGGAGCGTAGCCGAACCTCGGTGGCTCCGATCCGCCGCGACGGGCCGAGGTACATGCTCCCAACACCGGCCGGCCAGTCGGCGGCCGGGAGTGCGGTGACGTTGCCGTCCGCATCGATTAGCTCGACGGACACCTGGTTCTCGCGGTTGGAGAAGTACGCCGCCTTGATGAACCATTCGGCGGTCGCGATCTCGTTCTGCGTCGGCGTCAGCCGGATGATCAGCGGCTCGGCGCCGTGCACGAGCAGATTGCAGAACGAATTCCCCCGGGTTGGCGGCTCGCCGCGCGACCACACCGCGAATGGTGCCGGTCTGATGTGTCCGCTGTCGTCCACCCGCAGCGGCTCGCTACCCGCCGCCTGCACCCGGAACTGCTTCCCAGCCATCCGCAGTACTGGCGACAATCTGGGGTCGGACATCAATGCGGTGCCCATCGGCTGTGGCATCGAGGTGTCCCACAGGTTCACGTTCGGTCCGGTCCGATCCAGCTCCGCCGTCACCGTCGCGAAGTAGGACTTGGCCGGATTCCTGCCCCACGGACCGGCGAACCCGACGTCCGACACAACCACTCCGACGAGCAGACAGGCCAACCCGACGGCAGGTACGGCGATCCGCACTGTGGACGCCGACAGTACGACGGCCAACGTCAACGGAATCGAGAGATCGGACCAGTAGTGGTAGTGCACGGTGAACACCGAGCCGAATCCCGTGAACCGTCCGTAGGACACCAGCACCACGGTCACCAGGACATAGCCGGCCACCGAGGCCCACAGCATCAGCGCACGGCGGTCGTGGCGAAAGGCGACCACGAGGAGCAGACCGGCCACCAGCCCACCGAGCACCAACGCTGCGACCGGCGGACCCGCAAGGCTCAGAGGCTGTCCGGTCTGAGCCCAGGTCCAGGGTCCGCCCACCACTGCGGAGACCGGCACCTCGAAGCCGCGGCCCGTGAGTTCCAGCAGCTTCCCGGCAGACGGGAGGTCGCCGCGGGACGGGTTGCCGCGGGCCAGATAGAGAGTGCCGAAGGCAACGATCGGAACGGCGAGAGCGGCAGCGAAGGGCCAGGTCCTGCGGAGCCAGACGCGGATCGGCTGCTCGCGAAGATAGAGGGCCAGGGCAATGGCCGTCACCAGGATCAGCCCGGACTTCTCCCAGCAGGCCAGTGAGATCAGCAGCGCGAGCGGGCCGTAGACGAGGGCGCGCCGACGGCCGTCGTACCAGTCGATGGTTGCGTGCAGCAACAGCAAGCCGAAGACGTGCGCGGACAGGTTGTTCACGCCGCTCGACAGCGACATGAACGACGGCATGCTCAGCGGGGTGAGCGCGTAGAACAGGGTGCCGAGGAGCACCCACCAGTTCGATCCGAGGAGGCGAACAAGCAGCAGGCCCATCAGCGTGATCGCGATCGCCTGCATCACCGTCCGCCACCCGACGGTGAAGTCGTGGTTGAGTGGCGCGACCTTCGCGAAGACGGCGTAGACGAACCGCAGTCCCGGCGCGATGTGGTCGTTCACCGGCGTCAGCAGTTCGGCCGGCGCGAATCCGCGACTGCCCTGGACCAGGAAGTCGAGGTCGTCGCTCAGCCAGGAACCACGGCGCGCGAGCAGCCCGAGGACCACCGATTGCACGACAGCGACAGCCACCACGAGACCCCGGAGAACCGATGACTTCGGTGCCTCCGGCAGTGTCCAGATCCCCCTCATGCGGCGCGACTATATGTCAGTTCGGACCTGCGCGAACTTTGTTGTCCCCGCCGTCTGTTCAAGGTGCCTACTCGCTGGTAGCGTCCCGCGGACAGACCGGGAGGGGATGCAGTGGGGACTCGTAGTCGTGCGGTGCTGATCGGGCTCGGGGTGTTCTTCGTCGGCATCGCGGCGCTGGCCAGGTTCTATGCCTATCCAACTCTTGCGGTGGCGCCCGCGGACCAGATCGCGCACACGGTGTCGGCCGGGAAGGACGCCACCATCTTCAGCGTCGCCGACCTGAAGGAGAAGACCGGCGTCGAGCTCGAGGCACGCCGGACCGTCCGCGGTGACGTGGTCGCGGCGGAGAAGATCAGCAAGGCGCTGAACCGCAAAGTCGTGGTGTACGACACCGCCGTGGTGACCGACGACTCGAAGAACTACCAGTTCCCCGACGATTCGGCGAAGACCGCAGAGCTGCCGCTGAGCTTCGTCCAGGAGCGGGTCGTGCTCGACGCGCACACCGGCGAGGCGGTGCGCTGGAACCCGACCGGCGACGACAACAGCGGCGAGTACGTCGCGACGACGCTGGAGAAGGCGGATCGGCTGAAGCCCGGCCAGAACACCGCGCTGTTCGCGGGCCATCAGGGTCTCGTGCTGAAGTTCCCGTTCGGCACGGAGAAGAAGACGTACCCCTTCTGGGACACCACGCTGCGCAAGGCGTTCCCGATCGAGTTCAAGCGGGAGGAGCCGCTCGACGGGCTCAAGGTCTATGTCTTCGAGCAGGAGATCCCGAAGAAGGAGGTGCCGCAGGCCAAGCCGCTGGAGGTGCCGGGCAGCCTGGTCGGTGACTCCGGCAAGGACTCGGTCATCGTCCAGCGCACCTACAAGAACACCCGGACCTTGTGGGTCGAGCCGGTCACCGGCGCGATCATCAAGGGCCGCGAGCAGCAACTCGCCACCATCGCGTACGAGGGCCAGGACAAGTTGACCGCCACCCAGGTCACGATCGAGTACGACGCCGCCACGGTCGCGAAGAACGTGAAGGGTGCGACCGAGAACGGAGTCGCCGAGGGCGGCTACCAGTCGAAGGCGGCGCAGCTGCACCTGATCGGCTTCTGGGTGCCGTTGCTCTCACTGATCCTCGGTCTGCTGTTGCTGGCGTCTGTCGGGTTCTTCCAGCTCCTGCCCAGGAAGGCGGACTGAGCTCAGGCCTTGTGGGCGGACCAGATCGCGGTGCCGGGAACGAGCCGCCCGCGGTCTGGTCCCCAGCCACCCCAGACCAGGTCGTGACCGGCCGGCCATTCCGGTTCGAGCAGGTCGTCCACGACGAAACCCGCGGTGGTGAGCGCCCGGATCCAGTCGCCGGTCGTCCGATGGTGTTCGGCATAGATCGGCGTACCGGCGTCGTCCACTTCGACGTACGGCGTCCGGTCGAAGTACGAATGGGTGATCCGCAGACCGGCGCGGGTCGGGTCGTCCGGCATGGTCCAGCGGATCGGGTGTGTCACCGAGAACACGAGCAGACCGCCCGGCTTCAGGGTCCGGGCGATCTCGCGCAGTGCGGTCGTGGCGTCGGCGACGAACGGCAGCGCACCGAACGCCGAGCAGACGATGTCGAACGTACTGCTCTGATAGGGGAGGGCTACCGCGTCGGCGGCGACCGTGCGGACGGCCGTGCCGGTGCGGGCGTCGAGTTGCCGGGCGATCCGGAGTTGCTCGAGCGAGATGTCGAAGGCGACCACGTCGGCGCCCTGGCCGGCCAGCCAGCGCGAGCACTGGGCGCCTCCGCAGCCGACTTCGAGGACGCGCTTGCCCCGGACCGGTCCGAGCAGCTGGGCCGACTCCTCGTCGACACCTTCGGGGCACCAGACGAAGCGGTCGTCGCCGAGGAACTCGCCGTGCTCCGACAAATAGTCGTCGGCCTCGGAGTTCCAGTACGCCCGGCTGGCCCGGGAGGTCTCCGCCTCGCTCAACTCCACCCGCACCGGCCCGCTCACGCACCAAACTCTAGTGTTCAGCGGTATGAGCGACTTCGCGGCCAGTGCCGTTCCGTTGGCGGGTGGGTACGGCGGGCAGACGTACGCCGTGAGTGCCGGCGGTGAGGACGCCGTACTGAAGCTGTATGTGAAGCAGCCGGAGCGGGCGGCCGTGGACGCGGCGTTGCTGCAGCTGGTCCGCGGACTGCTGCCTGTCCCGAAGGTGCTGGAGGCGAAGCGCGAGGGGTCGCCGGAAGATCCGCCGTACCTGCTGACCGAGCGGCTGCCGGGGGTGAACCTGCAGGTCTACCTGGAGACGGCAGAGGAGTCGGCGCGGCGGACGGTCGGGGAGCAGCTGGGTGAGTTGCTGGTGCGGCTGAGCGGGATGCCGTTCCTGACCTTCGGCGAGTTCCGCGGCGGCGAGCTGGCCATCGAGCCCTTCGGCCTCGGGGATCTCGAGCAGTACGTCGATGGCCTCGACCTCGGCCTGGACCCGGGGCAGCTGGAGCGGTTCGGCGCGGTCATCGCCGAGGCCGAGGACGTGCTGGCCGAGGGGGTCGACCGGGTCTGCCTGGTGCACAGCGACTTCAACCCGAAGAACCTGCTGGTCGACCCGGCCACGGCCCGGATCACCGGACTGATCGACTGGGAGTTCAGCCACGCCGGGTCGCCGTACACGGATTTGGGAAACCTTTTCCGGTTCTGCGCCGATCCGGTGCTGGCCGGCGCGGTGCTGAGCGTGATCCGGGGGAGCGGGCCGGGGCTGGGCGAGCCGTTGGTGGACCTCGGGCGGGCGGCGGATCTGTGGGCGCTGCTGGACCTCGCGTCCCGCTCCACCGAGCACGAGATCGCGGCCGCGGCGCACGACCTGGTCTCCCGAATGGCGGACACGAGGACCCTCGCGGGGGGCCGAGTGGAGCTGGACGTCGTACATTGAGATCAGTGAGACGTCGGGAAGCCTCGGCGGGCAGCCGGTGGAGGCCGGGTGCCCCGGGTTGCCCTGCCTTCGTCAATACCCGTATTCTGTCAGATGCGCTATGGGCCCGCGCGACCTCGGACGGAGCAGGCTCGTGCTCGCAGCAGTCGGTGGTGAATCTGTGCTCTTCAGGCAATCCAGCGGTTTGGTGCGATCCAACGGTTCATGACGCGACCGAACGACACCACCAGTCCACGGAGCAACCCACCACATGACGGCCAGCATCGAGGCACCTCTCGACCCCGCAGTGCGCAACACCCCGCAGGTAGCGGTCAATGACATCGGGTCGGAGGAAGACTTCCTCGCGGCGATCGATCAGACCATCAAGTACTTCAACGACGGCGACATCGTCGAGGGCACCATCGTCAAGGTCGACCGGGACGAGGTCCTGCTCGACATCGGTTACAAGACCGAAGGCGTCATCCCCTCCCGGGAGCTGTCGATCAAGCACGACGTCGACCCGAACGAGGTCGTCAACGTCGGCGACCACGTCGAGGCCCTTGTACTCCAGAAGGAGGACAAGGAAGGCCGTCTGATCCTCTCGAAGAAGCGCGCCCAGTACGAGAAGGCCTGGGGCACGATCGAGAAGATCAAGGAGGAGGACGGCGTCGTCACCGGCACCGTCATCGAGGTCGTCAAGGGTGGCCTCATCCTCGACATCGGCCTGCGTGGCTTCCTGCCCGCCTCGCTGGTCGAGATGCGCCGGGTCCGCGACCTCCAGCCGTACGTCGGCCAGGAGATCGAGGCCAAGATCATCGAGCTGGACAAGAACCGCAACAACGTGGTCCTGTCCCGCCGGGCGTGGCTGGAGCAGACGCAGTCCGAGGTGCGGATGAACTTCCTCACCCAGCTGCAGAAGGGCCAGATCCGCAAGGGTGTCGTCTCCTCGATCGTCAACTTCGGTGCGTTCGTGGACCTCGGCGGCGTCGACGGTCTGGTGCACGTCTCGGAGCTGTCCTGGAAGCACATCGACCACCCGACCGAGGTGGTCGAGGTCGGCCAGGAGGTCACCGTCGAGGTGCTGGACGTCGACATGGACCGCGAGCGCGTCTCGCTGTCGCTGAAGGCGACCCAGGAAGACCCGTGGCAGCAGTTCGCCCGGACCCACCAGATGGGCCAGATCGTGCCCGGCAAGGTCACCAAGCTGGTTCCGTTCGGTGCGTTCGTCCGCGTGGAGGAGGGCATCGAGGGTCTGGTGCACATCTCCGAGCTGGCCGAGCGTCACGTCGAGATCCCGGAGCAGGTCGTCCAGGTCAACGACGACACGATGGTCAAGATCATCGACATCGACCTCGAGCGGCGCCGGATCTCGCTGTCGCTGAAGCAGGCCAACGAGGGTCTCGACCCGGTCTCGGACGACTTCGACCCGACGCTGTACGGCATGACCGCGACGTACGACGACCAGGGCAACTACGTCTACCCCGAGGGCTTCGACCCGGAGACTGGCGAGTGGCTCGAGGGCTTCGACGCACAGCGCGAGGAGTGGGAGCGGCAGTACGCCGAGGCCCACACGCGCTGGGAGGCCCACAAGAAGCAGATCGAGGACGCCAAGACGGCGGACGTCGAGGCCGGCGAGGCATCGACGTACTCCTCGGCCGCGGCTCCGAAGGACGACGCTCCCGTCGAGGGCGCGCTCGCTTCTGACGAGGCGCTCCAGGCCCTCCGCGAGAAGCTGACCGGCCAGGGCTGATCCACCGCAGGACCCGAGACCCCCGCATCCCCGTACTGGATGCGGGGGTCTCGCTCGTCTACCCCACTGGCGGGTTGTCCGCCCGCTGACGGCTTACATCCCGCCACCGTCCAAACAACCCGCCAGCCGTGCCCGCCCGCCCCACCACTGGGAGTGGATAGGGTGCTGCTGTGCTGAGAGTCGGGCTGACCGGGGGTATCGGGGCGGGGAAGAGTTCTGTGTCGGCGCGGTTGGCCGAGCGCGGGGCTGTGGTGATCGACTCCGATGTGCTGGCGCGGGAAGTAGTGGCCAAGGGCACCGAAGGTCTCGCCGAGGTGGTGACGGAGTTCGGGGTCGGCGTGCTGACGGCCGAGGGGGAGCTGGACCGGCCGGCACTCGGGCAGATCGTATTCGGTGATGCGGCGGCGCGGCGCAGGCTCGAGGCGATCATTCATCCGCGCGTACGGGCCCGGGCGGCCGAGATCGAGGCCGCGGCACCGGCGGGAGCGATCGTCGTGCACGACATCCCGCTGCTGGTGGAGACCGGTCAGGCGGACCGCTTCGACGTCGTCGTGATCGTCGACGTACCGGTCGACGTACAACTCGAACGGCTGACCGCGCAGCGCGGAATGCCTGACACAGAAGCGAAACAGCGCATCGCGAGCCAGGCGTCCCGCGAGGATCGGCTCGCCGTCGCCAGTCTTGTCGTGGACAATTCCGGCCCCCTCGGCGACCTGGATCGCCGCGTCGACGAGGTGTGGGCAGAGCTCGAACGACGGGCAGGGCACGGTCCGGACACGAAAAGGTGACCCCTGCGCGGTAAATGATGAATCCGGGACCGGCTGTACAAGAATCTGTCCCGGTTCGGCCCAGGCTCTGGGCCGGCCACCGACGGCGCGCCCCGCGCCGGTCCGGATGTCCGAGGTTGGGAGGATGGCGTGGTCTGTCCGCGCTGCAACTCAGACGTCCCCGAGGTGTCGCACTTTTGCCACCACTGTGGCAACGATGTGCGCTCCGGGGACGCCGAGCGGAAGAAGGCGTACGCCGCCAGGCCGGATGAGCCAGTGGCGTCGTTCCGGCTGGTTTCGACGATCATGCCGCAGGGCTCGGGCAAGCAGCCCTATACCTACAAGGTGGCACTCGGTGTCGCGCTCCTGCTGACCGTTCTCACCGCCGCGCTCGGCGCGCTGCCGGTGGCGATCATGGTGGCGGCGTTCTCGATCCCGATCGTCTACATCCTTTATCTGTACGACGTGAACCTCTGGGAGGACGAGCCGATCCCGGTCGTCGCCGCGGCGTTCGTGCTCACCGGAGTACTGGCCGCGGTGTTCACCTGGATCTGGTCGGACAAGATCGCCCTGAGCCTGGACACGATCGGCGGCAACGACGCCGGTCCGGCCGGGCGGGACCTGCTGATCCTGCTCCTGCTGGTGCCGGTGGTGTCGGAGCTGATCCGCCAGATCGGCCCGCTCTACCTGGCCTCCCGGCCGCGGTACGACGACCTGATGGACGGCTTCACGTTCGGCGTGGTGGCCGGCGTGGGCTACGCGTGCTTCGAGACTCTGGTGCTGCACTGGGGATGGATCAGCGGCGGTTTCGCCGGTCCGGGCAGCAGCGCGGGCACCTGGATCTCGATCGTCCTGCTGCACGGCTTCATCAAGCCGCTGATCTACGGTTCGGCGACCGGCCTGGCCGGTGCGGAGTTCTCCGGCCTGGGCGAGGGGTACGACGGCTTCACCCCGCGCTGGGTGTTCGCTGTGATCCAGGCGATCGTGATCAACGCGCTGTTCCAGGGCGGGGTCTACCTGCTCGGGTTCGTCGGCGGTCACGGCTCGACGGTCGGCGCGATCCTCGGTGTGGTCTGGGGTCTGCTGCTGCTCGGCGCGCTGATCATCCGGGTCCGCACGGTCCTGCACAAGGGTCTGCTCGAGGCGGCGCTGGAGTCGGCCGCCCGCGGCGGCTCCAACCACGCGTCGGGCGAGCTGGCGTTCTGCTCGCGCTGTGAGATGCCGCTGCTCCCGCACTCCGACTTCTGCTCCGCGTGCGGCAACTCGGTGCGATCCGTACCGAAGTCCGCCCGTGGTGTGGCAGCACAGGCCGTGGCAGGCGGCGGGGTTGGTGGATACGACGCGACGACTCGGGAGACGCAGGCATGAGCAACCAGCCACCGCCCTACGGTCAGGGTGGCCACCCCGGGCAGCAGCCCCCGTACGGCGGCCAGCCGGGCCAGCAGGGTCAGTCCGGCTACGGTCAGCCGGGGCAGCCGCCGCAAGGTCAGCCTGGCTACGGCCAGCGGCCGGGGCAGCCACCCCAGGGCCAGCCACCGCAGGGCCAGCCCGGCTACGGTCAGCCCGGCTACGGTCAGCCCGGCTACGGTCAGCCCGGTCAGCAGCCACAGGGGCAGCCTGGTTACGGGCCGCAGCCTGGACAGCCGCCGCAGGCGCCGCCGGGCTACGGTCAGCCGGGTCAACCGCCGTACCAGGGGCAGGGTCAGCAGCCCTACCCCGGTCAGCAGCAGGCGCCGTACCAGGGCCAGCAGCAGTACCAGGGCCAGCAGCAGTACCAGGGCCAGCAGCAGGGCTACCCGGGTCAGCAACAGCAGTATCCGGGTCAGCAGCAGCCTTGGGGCCAGTACGGCGGTCAGACTCCGCGCGGCAAGGGCGGGAACAAGATCCTGTTCCTGGCCGGCGGTGCGATCGTCGTCGTCGCGGTGATCGGCGTCGTGCTGGCGCTGATCTTCGGTCGCGGTGACGACAAGCAGGCCGAGCCGACCCCGCAGCCGACCAATGGGCAGAGCACCGAGCCGACCGAGAACGTCGACGAGGGCATCGAGGTCGCCGAGGGCGTCTTCGTGAAGCCGCAGCCCGGCTACGTCCGCAAGGAGCTGAAGAACTTCGACGGCGTCTACCTGCTGAAGGCCAAGGAGGCCTACTTCATGGTGGAGGCCTTCAAGGGCAAGGAGGGTGAGAACACCGACACCATCCTGCCGAAGCTGATCGGCGCCGAGACCGGGGACCTGTCCGCGGTGAAGAAGAACGAGCCGAAGGTGACCAAGCCGGGGCCGGACGACAAGACCCCGGTGAAGATCCTCACGACGCAGAGCTTCTCCGCCACCTCGTCCAGCCAGAACGGCAGCGAGCCGGTGGTCGGGTTCGTCGGCGTGGTCGAGCGCAACGACGGCGTGATCACGCTGGTCCGGGTGTACGGGCTGAAGACGAAGTTCGATGCCATCAACAAGGACTCGAATGAGATGCTGAAGTCGGTGCTCAAGAGCCAGTGATCCGCAAGCGCGCCGAGGGTGTGGCCGGCAGGTCGAACCCTTGGGTGAGGAACCCAGCGCCGGACGACGGTGCGGCTCCGGGTACGCCGGAGCCGCCACCGTCGCGGCGATTCCCGGGTCGGTCGCGACCGACCCCGTCCGCCGGCCCGGCCCAGGGTCCGCGGATCCCGACGTACCTGATCCCGGCCGGTGCCGGCCTGATCGTGGTCGTGGCGGTGGCGGTCGGGCTCTACCTGCTGTCCGGCGGGGACGACAAAGCCGACCCGGCTCCACCGCCGTCTCCGACGACGACCGCGAGTACGCCGACGTCGACGTACAAGCCGCCGCCGAACGCAGTCCTGGTCGGTTCCGGCGTCGCCGTCGTACCGGCTGCGGGCTGGAGCCTGCTGGAGAAGGAGACGCAGGGCAAGGAGTTCGTCTCCTACGCGGCCAGCGGCGACGCCCGGGCGTTCTTCTGGGTCCGGCAGAAGCAGAACGTGACCGCGAAGGCGTACGTGCTCGGGATCGTCGAGGGCGAGACCCAGAACGAGATCGCCCAACTGGGCAACGTACGGAACCTGACCTGCCCGAAGGACGTCCTGGAGGAGTGCGTCGCGATCAGCTACACCTCCACCACCAAGGACAAGACCGGACTGCAGGTCAAGGTCCAGGGGTACGTCGAGGCGTACCGGCGCAAGGACCAGGTGGTCACCGCGCTGGACTTCCGGACCCGGATCGACTTCGCCCCGCAAGCCGAGGCGGACGCCGCGACCATGAAGCAGTCGGTGCTCGACAGCCTGTGACGACGCCATCCCAGACATACCGCGAGGAAGAGTTATGAGTCAGCAGTACGGTCCGCCCCCGAACTCCGCGCCGGGCGGCTGGGGACGTGGGCCGGGCCAACCGCAACGGCAGTCGTCGGGGTCGATGCGGTCCCGGTGGATCATCATGAGCGGCACCATCGTCGCCGTTGCGCTGATCGCCGTCGGTGTCGTCGTACTGGTGACCGGCGGCGACAAGGAGCAGCCGGTGGCCGAGCAGACGCCGGACCCGACCGGCACGCTGTACACACCGCCGACGCCGTCTCCGACCAAGGCGGCCGTCACCAAGGGCCGGTACGACACCGGCGTCGAGGTCGGTGGTGGGCTGTGGTTCACCCCGGTCAAGGGGTGGCTGCCGGACTGGGACAAGTCCAAGGGCGGGACCAACTACATCCTGCCGCAGCCCGGGGCGCGGGGGCGGATCGACGGCTACTACTGGGTCCGTCAGACCACGCAGTACGACGCCAAGGGGTTCGCCGAGCACCTGGTCGACGTGGAGTCGGACGGGTTCAAGGACGTCCGGATCGGCAAGACGGTGGCCTGCAAGACGACCAACCCGGCGATCAAGGCCTGCTACGCGGTGACGTTCAACGCGCTCGTCCCGGCCGCCGGCGGCAAGTTCCTCCCGTTCCGCGGCTTCGTCACGGCGTACGCCGACCAGTCGGGCAAGATCACCGCCACCGACGCGGCCCTGGAACTCAGCGTCTACAAGCGCCGGGTCCGCGAGCTCGTCTACATGAACAACACCCTGATGAAAAGCTTCTGATCCGGCCCTGACCTGGGGTTTTCGGAACTGTCGGCGCGGCGCCGTACGGTGGAGGGCATGAGACAGGTCTCGGATCTTCAGCGTATGGTGGCGCCGCTCAAGGTGGTGTCCGATTTCGAGCCGGCCGGTGACCAGCCGGCCGCGATCACGGACCTGGAGCGCCGGATCAACAGCGGCGAGCAGGACGTCGTACTGCTCGGCGCGACCGGTACCGGCAAGACCGCCACGATCGCCTGGCTGGCCGAGAAGATCCAGCGCCCGATGCTGATCCTGCAGCCGAACAAGACACTCGCCGCCCAGTTCGCGAACGAGTTGCGGCACTTCTTCCCGGCCAACGCCGTCGAGTACTTCGTCTCGTACTACGACTACTACCAGCCGGAGGCGTACGTCCCGCAGACGGACACCTACATCGAGAAGGACTCCTCGATCAACGAGGAGGTCGAGCGGCTGCGGCACTCGGCGACCTGGTCGCTGCTGACGCGCCGCGACGTGATCGTGGTCGCGACCGTCTCCTGCATCTACGGCCTGGGCTCCGCGGACGAGTACCTGAACCGCATGATCCACGTGAAGGTCGGCACCGAGATGGATCGCGACGGCCTGCTGCGCAAGCTCGTCGGGGTGCAGTACGCGCGCAACGACCTGGCCGGGACCCGCGGCACGTTCCGGGTCCGCGGCGACACGCTCGAGGTCTTCCCGGTGTACCAGGAGCTCGCCGTCCGGGTGGAGTTCTTCGGCGACGAGATCGAGCGGGTGATGACGCTGCACCCGCTCACCGGTGAGGTGATCAGCGAGGAGGACGAGGTCTACATCGGCGCCGCGACGCACTACGTCACCGCGCCGGAGCGGATGGAGCGCGCGATCACGTCGATCGAGGCCGAGCTGGAGGAGCGGCTGGCCGAGCTCGAGCGTGGTGGCCAGTTGCTGGAGGCACAGCGGCTCCGGATGCGGACGACGTACGACATCGAGATGATGCGTCAGATCGGGACGTGCTCCGGCATCGAGAACTACTCGCGCCACACCGATGGCCGCGAGCCCGGGACGGCGCCGCACTGCCTGCTGGACTACTTCCCCGAGGACTTCGTGCTGGTCATCGACGAGTCGCACGTGACCGTCCCGCAGATCGGCGGTATGTACGAGGGCGACATGTCCCGGAAGCGGACACTGGTCGAGCACGGGTTCCGGCTGCCGTCCGCGATGGACAACCGGCCGCTGCGCTGGGAGGAGTTCCTGGAGCGGATCGGCCAGACGGTCTACCTGTCCGCGACCCCGGGGCAGTACGAGCAGGACAAGTCGGACGGTTTCGTCGAGCAGCTCATCCGGCCGACCGGTCTGGTCGACCCCCAGGTGATCGTGAAGCCGACCAAGGGGCAGATCGACGACCTGATCCACGAGATCCGGCTCCGGGTCGAGCGGGACGAGCGCGTCCTGGTCACCACGCTGACCAAGAAGATGTCCGAAGACCTGACCGACTACCTGCTGGAGATGGGGATCCGGACCAGGTACCTGCACAGCGAGGTGGACACGCTGCGCCGGGTCGAGCTGCTCCGCGAGCTGCGCCAGGGCGAGTACGACGTACTGGTCGGCATCAACCTGCTGCGTGAGGGTCTGGACCTGCCCGAGGTGTCGCTGGTCGCGATCCTGGACGCGGACAAGGAGGGCTTCTTGCGCTCCGGCCGGTCGCTGATCCAGACCATCGGCCGTGCCGCCCGGAACGTGTCCGGCCAGGTGTTCATGTACGCCGACAAGATCACCCCGTCGATGGAACAGGCGATCGACGAGACCAACCGGCGTCGCGCCAAGCAGATCGCCTACAACGAGGCGAACGGGGTCGACCCGCAGCCGCTGCGGAAGAAGATCGCCGACATCACCGACATGCTGGCCCGCGAGGACGCGGACACCGCCGAGCTGCTCGGCTCCGGCCGGAACCAGTCCCGCGGCAAGGCGCCGGTACCGGGTGGTGGCAAGGCGAAGGCGGGCGAGAAGGCGAAGGAGCTGGCCGGCGGGCTGCCGTCGTCCGACCTGGCCGACCTGATCCAGCAACTGACCGACCAGATGCACAACGCGGCGGCCGAACTGCAGTTCGAGGTCGCGGCCCGCTACCGCGACGAGATCTCCGAACTGAAGAAGGAACTCCGCCAGATGACCAACGCCGGCATGAAGTAGGACACCGCCGCCCAGCAACACCGCCGGCCCAACACCACCCACCCGGCCGGCTGTCCTCGACTTTGTGCATGGTGTGCGTACCGAATCGCCGCTGGAATGCGGATCTGGTGCACTGAGTGGGGGTTAGCGTGCGTAGCGAGACCAGGTAAGGGGTGGGCACATGTTCGATCATCTGTCGTTGCAATGTGATGACTTGGATGCGAGTCGGCGGTTCTACGAGACGCTGCTCGGGCCGCTCGGGATCACCGTGGTGATGGAGTTCGGTGATGTCCTCGCGCTCGGCGGGCCGGACGGCGCACCGAAGTTCTGGCTCGGGAAGCAGACGACCGGCGGTACGCAGCGGGAGATCCACGTCGCGTTCACGGCACCGAATCGGGCAACCGTCGACACGGTCCACCGGACCGCCCGGGAGTTGGGCGCCGAGATCCTGCACGAGCCGAAGGAGTGGCCGGAGTACCACCCCGGCTACTACGCCGTCTTCGTCCGGGACCCCGACGGCAACAACGTCGAGGCCGTCTCACACAGTTGAGCTGAGAGGGAGTGTGATGGGGAGACTGAGTGGCGCGGACTTGCTTGAGCACTGCTTGGCGAAGCCGGGGGCGTGGCAGGACGAGCCGTGGGAGGGCGATGTGGTCGCCAAGGTCGGCGACAAGATCTTCGCGTTCCTGGGTGGCGGCGACGGGGTCGGGATCAAGTGCGGCGCCAACCGGGAGGAGGCCGACGAACTGGTCGACACCTACCCCGGTGACGTCACCAAGATGGCCTACATCGGCCGCTCCGGCTGGAACAGCGTCCGCCTCGGCGGCAGCGTGCCGGACGACGAGATTCTCGAGCTGATCGACGCGTCGTACGAGACGATCGTGGGCAAACTCCCCAAGAGCAAGCGTCCGACCTAGCCGCGGACGACACGCCCGAAACAGGCGAACCGATCACACAGCGCAACTATTCCTCGGCCGGTTGTGATCATTCCGACAGCCGGACACGGTGCCCTGGGATTTGGAGACTTGGACATCGACCAGTCAGAATAGACGTGGAGAAGGGGAGTATTCCTTCGCGGCGGCATCGTCATCACGGTCTGGGATTCGTTCCCGCGCCCGGTGCCACCGGCCGGACTCGCAGTGCGAGTCCGGCGGAAGAGACCTTCGGAGTCCTGTTTCAGCTGAGCTCCGGAGGTGTCTGTGCACGTTGCTGACTACGTTTGGTACATCACGGTCGGCGTGCTTCTCGCGCTGCTGGCTTTCGACGTCTTCATCATCGGCCGCCGTCCACACGAGCCGAGTACCCGGGAGTCCGCGACCGCGATCGCGTTCTACGTGGGTCTCGCGGTGGTCTTCGGCCTCGGCGTCTGGTTGTTCTCCGGTGGGCAGTACGCGGGCGAGTTCTTCGCCGGCTGGCTGACCGAGTACAGCCTGAGCGTCGACAACCTGTTCATCTTCCTGATCATCATGTCCAGGTTCGGCGTACCCAGGAAGTATCAGCAGACCGCGCTGCTGATCGGCATCATCCTGGCGCTGGTGTTCCGCGGCGTGTTCATCGCGGTCGGTGCCGCCGCGATCAACCAGTTCTCCTGGATCTTCTACCTGTTCGGCGCGTTCCTGGTCTACACCGCGATCCACCTGGCCAAGCAGGGTGAGAACGACGACGACGACTTCAAGGAGAACGCGGTCATCCGGTTCGCCAAGAAGCGCCTGAACGCCACCGACGAGTACAACGGCGTCAAGCTCACCATCGTCAAGAACGGCAAGCGGCTCGTCACCCCGATGGCGATCGTCATCATCGCGCTCGGCACGACCGACCTGCTGTTCGCACTCGACTCGATCCCGGCGATCTACGGCCTGACTCAGGAGCCGTTCCTGGTCTTCACCGCGAACGTGTTCGCACTGATGGGTCTGCGGCAGCTGTACTTCCTGCTCGGCGACCTGCTGAAGCGGCTGGTCTACCTGTCCATCGGCCTGTCGGTGGTGCTCGCGTTCATCGGCGTGAAGCTGGTCCTGCACGCGATGCACGTGAACGAGTTGCCGTTCATCAACGGCGGTCACCACATCGAGTGGGCCCCGGAGATCCCGATCTGGTTCTCGCTGGGCTTCATCATCATCACCCTCGGCATGACCACGGTCGCCAGCCTGCGCAAGTCCCGCATCACCAAGCAGGAGAACGGGACCGACGCCCCGGCCGAGGGCGGCGAGCTGGACGAGTCGACCCCGGTCGACAGCCCGAACGGTACGACGGCCGAGCTCGACCCGAAGACCCAGGCCGAGCTCGACTCGATCCGCGAGCCCGAGCCGCAGGAGTCGGACGCGAAGAAGTCCTGACCCTCGAACGCCAAGAGGTTGTGACCCTCGAACGCTGAGGAGTCCTCTTCTCCGTCGAGGCGGGTCAGACCCTCGGCCTGGTCGGGGAGTCCGGGTGCGGCAAGACGATGACCGGCCTGTCGATCCTGCGGCTGCTGCCGC